>NZ_SHKL01000001.1:0-300000 GCF_004217185.1 Pseudonocardia sediminis
CCCGGGCCGACACCGCCGGGGCCGACACCGCCCGGGCCGAGCAGGAGTCCGGCACCCCCTGATCCTCGGCGCCGCGCCCGCCCACCTCGATCAGCGACCGGCACGCTCGTCGGAACCTTCCCGACGACCGTGCCGCTCGTTCCGTGGCCGGGTGGGGTCACCAGCCCTGTGAGCCGGGCCCGCCCTTGAACGGTCCGACGACCTCGTCGGTCACCCACCCGCCGTAGAAGCCACCGGGCTGCGGGCGCACCAACTCGTCGTCCAGGCGGATCTCGTCGAACGGCGCCACGTAGACCGCGACCAGGTCGGTCAGCTCCGGGTAGCGCGCGTCCGGCTCCGGGTACCACCAGCCGACCGAGCGCAGCGGCTCCGCACCGGGCACCGAGATGTCGACGTAGTGCGCGATGCCCTTCCACTCGCAGAACGTCCGGCGCTCGACGGCGGCGAGCATGCCGTCGGAGAACGCCGTGCGCGGGAGGTAGTAGGTCGGCGGGTGGCTCGTCTCCAGGACGCGCACCAGGTCGTCGGACTCCGCGACGACGGCGCCGGCGTGGCGCAGCACCGCGTGACGCTTCATCCGCTCGGCCCGGGGCGGGCGCGGGTAGTCCCAGACCGACTCCTGGCCGGGGCCGGGTGTCTCGGGGGTCGGACGTCGATCGAACATGGGCGTGACCTCCGTTGACTGCGGTGCGACCGACGCTACCCGCGCCCCGACGGGCCGGCCCCTCAGTTGCGCGCCGGGTCCAGCGGGAACGTGGCCAGCAGCGCGAGCGGGAGGCCCTGCCGTCGCAGCACGCGTTCCCAGTGACCGTCGTGCGCCGGGCCGAGGACGTCGTCGGGCAGGCCCGGGACGACGAACCAGTCGCCGCGCGCGATCTCCCCGGCCAGCTGCCCCGCGTCCCAGCCGGAGTAGCCGGCGAACACCCGCAGGCCGCGCAGCCGCGGCGCCAGCGGAGCCGGGTCGGAGTCGAGGTCGACGAGCTGGACCGGCTCGCGCACCGAGGTGAGCCCGCGGATGTCGCGGGTGGTCTGCCCGGTGCGCAACGCCGCCAGGCACAGTGCCGTCCCGTTCTCGACCGGGCCGCCGAGGAACAGCGAACCCGGCTCGGACGCCAGTGGCCCCCACGCCGGCAGCACCTCGCGGACCTCGCCCGGGCCCGGCCGGTTCAGCACGACGCCGAGGCTGCCCTGCGGACGGTGCTCGATCATGTAGACGATCGTCCGTGCGAAGTTCGGATCGGTGAGGCTCGGCGCGGCCACGAGCAGGGAGCCCGGCATCACCGGAGGATGGGCGCCGGGACCGGCGCGATGAGGCCGCACGAGCCCATCGTTGCACCCGCCCCGGCGACGTAGGCTCACCACCCGTGCGCAGTACCCCCACAGATCCGGACGTCGTGACGACGTCCCAGGTCGGCGCCCGCGGCCGGCGGTGGTCGGGGTTCGCGCACCTGCTGCGGACGCCGGCGTTCGCCCGGCTCCTGGCCGTCCGGCTCTCCGCGCAGTGGGCCGACGGGCTGTTCCAGGCCGCGCTCGGCGGGGCCGTGCTGTTCAACCCCGAGCGCGAGGCGGATCCGCTGCTGATCGCGTCCGGGCTGGCCGTGATGCTGCTGCCGTACTCGCTGCTCGGACCGTTCGCCGGCGCCCTGCTGGACCGCTGGGACCGGCGCCGGGTGCTGGCCGGGGCGAGTGTGCTGCGGGCGCTGCTGGTCGCGTGCGTGGCGGGCGCCCTGGCCCTGGGCCTCGCCGGTCCCGCGCTGTTCGTGCTGGCCCTGGCCGTGACCGGGGTGAACCGGTTCGTGCTCTCCGGCCTGTCCGCGGCGCTGCCGCACGTCGTCGACGAGAGATCGCGGCTGGTCCCGGCGAACACGCTGTCGGTGACGGTCGGGGCGAGCATGTCCGCGCTCGGCGCGGCGAGCGCCATCGGCTTCCGGGCCGTGTTCGGCGCCGACGACGCCGGGTCGGCGCTGACCACACTGACGGCCGCCGGCGGGTCCCTGCTGGCCGCGGCGCTGGCGATCGGCTTCACCCGTGCGGCGCTGGGCCCGGATCCGGCGGATCCCGAGTTTGTGAGCGGACATCGTCGCTCTGACAGCGATATCCGCGCACGGGAGGCCGGGCTCTGGCGGACCATCGCGGGCGGCCTGGTGGCCGGGGCCCGGGCCACCACGACGACGCCGGCCGTCGCGGCACCGTTCCTCGGTCTCGTCGCGCACCGGCTGGCGTTCGGCATCAACACGCTGCTGATGCTCATGCTGTTCCGCTACACGTTCACCGCGGAGCAGACCTCCGGCGCGGGCGGGCTCCTCGGCGTCGGTCAGATCGTCCTGCTCACCGCGGCCGGGCTCGGGGCGGCGGCGCTGCTGACGCCCTGGCTCGTCCGGCGTGTGGGCGCGGTCGTGGCGGTGCGCGTCGGTCTCGCCGGGGCCGCGACGTCGCAGCTGCTGGTGGCCGCGTTCCTGACGCTGCCGGTCGTGCTGGTGACCGCGTTCCTGCTCGGCGTCTGCGGCCAGGTCGTGAAGCTCTGCGCCGACGCGGGCGTGCAGGGCGGCGCCTCCGACGACGTCCGCGGACGCGTGTTCGCGCTCTTCGACGCCGTGTTCAACGTCTGCTACGTCCTGGCCATCACGTTCACCGCGCTCGTCGGCCCGGCCGACGGGCGGTCACCGGCCCTGCTGGCCGTGGCCGGCGGGATCTACCTGGCCGGCCTCGCCGCGCACGTCGTCTATCTGCGCGGCCGGCGGTCCCTCGATCGCGAGCCCGTCTGATTCATACGTCTGTGTCATACAGACGTATGAACATCAGCCGGGCAGGTTCTCCGCGGCCCAGGCCCGCAGCTCGGACTCGGCCCGTTCGGCGCCGAGCGGGCCCTGCTCCATCCGCAGCGCGAGCAGGTGCTTGTAGGCCTTGCCGACGGCCGGCCCCGGACCGACGCCGAGCAGCTCCATGATCCGGTTGCCGTCCAGGTCGGGGCGGATCGCGTCGAGCTCCTCCTGCTCGCGCAGCTCGGCGATCCGATCCTCGAGCGAGTCGTAGCTGCGCTGGAGCGCGTTGGCCCGGCGGCGGTTGCGGGTCGTGCAGTCCGAGCGGACGAGCCGGTGCAGCCGCTCCAGCAGCGGGCCTGCGTCGGTGACGTAGCGGCGCACCGCGGAGTCCGTCCACTCGCCCTTGCCGTAGCCGTGGAAGCGCAGGTGCAGGTAGACGAGCTGGCACACGTCGTCGATGACGGCCTTGGGGTAGCGCAGCTCCTTGAGCCGCTTGCGCGTCATCTTGGCGCCGACCACCTCGTGGTGGTGGAAGCTGACCCGCCCGTCCGGCTCCTTGCGCCGGGTCGCCGGCTTGCCGATGTCGTGCAGCAGCGCGGCCAGGCGCAGGACGAGGTCCGGCCCGTCGGTCTCCTTGCCGATCGCCTGCTCCATCACCACCAGCGAGTGCGTGTAGACGTCCTTGTGCTGCATGTGCTCGTCGGTCTCGAGCTGCATCGCCGGCACCTCGGGCACGACGAGCTCGGCCAGCCCGGTGTCGACCATCAGCTCCAGCGCGCGCCGCGGGTACTCGCCGAGGATCAGCTTCGAGAACTCGGCCTGCACCCGCTCGGCGGTGATCCGGCTCAGCTGGGGGGCCATCTCGCGCAGCGCGGACAGGACCCGGTCGGCCGGGGTGAACCCGAGCTGGGAGACGAACCGGGCCGCGCGCAGCATCCTCAGCGGGTCGTCGGAGAAGGACTGCTCGGGCGCGGCCGGGGTGTCCAGCACGCCCTGGGCCAGCGCGGCGAGGCCGCCGTGCGGGTCGACGAACCGGCGGTGCTCCGGTCCGTCGGTCAGGTCGACGGCCATCGCGTTGACCGAGAAGTCACGGCGCACCAGGTCGCCGGTGATGTCGTCGCCGAAGCGCACCTCGGGGTTGCGCGACGCGCCGTCGTAGCTGTCGGCGCGGAACGTGGTGATCTCGATCGGGTCGTCGCGGCGACGGGCCCCGACGGTGCCGAACGCGATCCCGGTGTCCCAGACCGCGTCGGCCCAGCCGTGCACGATCTCCAGGATCGCCTCGGGACGGGCGTCGGTGGTGAAGTCCAGGTCGCCGGAGGCACGGTGCAGCAGGGCGTCGCGGACGCTGCCGCCGACGAGGTAGAGCCGGTGCCCGCGCTCACGGAAGCGGGTGGCCAGCTCGTCGGCCACCTCGGGGACGTCCAGCAGCTCGACCACGGCGTTCTCCTGGGCACGGTGCAGCTCGGCCGCCTCGTCGTGGGATCCGGGGCCTGCGTCCCGGTCGGAGGGGGCAGGACGCACCGAGGCCGTCCGGGTACCGGCGGAGGAAGGGATCACGAGCGGCGATGACACGACGGGCCAGTGTAGGCGCCGGGCCGCGGGGCCCGCGTCCGGATGGGTTCACCACGACCCGGCCCGCGCGCACACGGGTGATCGTCGGACGGAGATCGCCGCTCCGGCCGCGTCGCCGTCCCGTGCACCGACCCCGCTCTCGTTACCATCGCCACATGTCCACGTCCCGCGGCCGCTCCGGGGGGCGCCGCGCGGGGAGGTCCGCGGACCGGCGCCGCCGTCTGCGCACGGTGGACGAGACCTCCGCCGGCGGCCTCGTCGTCGACCGCAGCCGCGGGACGGCCGCGATCATCGGTCGTCTCGACCGGCGCGGACGGCTGCTCTGGTCATTGCCGAAGGGGCACATCGAGGCCGGTGAGACCGCCGAGCAGGCCGCGGTGCGCGAGGTCGAGGAGGAGACCGGCATCATCGGCCGGGTGATGGCTCCCCTGGGCACCATCGACTTCTGGTTCGTCGCCGAGGACCGACGGGTGCACAAGACCGTGCACCACTTCCTGATGCGCGCACTCGGCGGCGAGCTCAGCGACGCCGACGTCGAGGTCTCCGAGGTGGCCTGGGTCCCGCTCGACGAGCTGGAGAGCCGCCTGGCCTACGCGGACGAGCGGAGGCTGATCCGGCACGCCACGGAACTGTTGGAGAAGTCCGCGTGAGGAGGGTCGCGGCCCTGGTCGCGATCGTCCTGGTGGGCCTGTTCGGCACCGCGGGACCCGCCCTCGCCGGGCAGCCGGCGCCCCGTGCCGCGTCTCCCGCGGTGCCCCGGACGGCGACCCCGGTGGTGACGCAGCCGTCCCAGCAGGCGCAGCCCGGGCCCGTCCGGCTGGACCTGGCCACCATGACCCCCCGCGTGGTGACGGGCGCCGGGCCCGGCGAGCTCGTCGTCACCGGCACCGTCACCAACACCGGGCCGACGCCGATCGAGTCGCTCGGCGTCCGGGTGCAGCGCGGCCCGGCGGTCCTCGGCGAGGCGACGCTGCGCGGCGCGCTCGACGGCGAGGGCGGGGCCGACGACGTCACCCCGGCCTTCGCCGACCTCGGCGCGCTGGCCCCGGGCGTGTCGACGCCGTTCCGCTACGCGGTCCCGCTGACCGGAGACCCGGCCCGGACGCTGGCCCTGCCCGGACCGGGCACCTACCCGCTGCTGGTGAACGTGAACGGGTCTACCGGCGGCGAGCGCTCCCGCCTCGCCACCGCCCGGATGCTGCTGCCGGTGTCCGGACTGCCCGGCGCACCGGCGGCCGACCCGCCGGCGGCGTCGCCGTTCTCGATGCTCTACCCGATCACCGACACGCCGCACCGGATCCCACCGGTCCCGGGGCAGGTCCCGGTGCTCACCGACGACGACCTGGCCGCGTCGTTCGGCCCCGGCGGACGGCTGCGCGGGCTCGTCGACGCGCTGGCCGCGCAGGCACCCACCGGCTCCCCGGTGCGGGCCGCGACGTGCCTGGCGATCGACCCCGAGCTGGTGGCGACGGCCGCCGCGATCCGCAACGGCTACGACGTGGCGACCGGTGCGGACGGCGCCACCGTCCCCGGCCGCGGCGCCGAGGCCGCCGGGCAGTGGCTCGACGACCTCTCCGCCACCGCCCGCGGCAGCTGCGTGCTGGCGCTGCCGAGCTCGGACGCCGACCTCGTCGCACTCGTCCGCGGCGGCGAGGCCGACCTGGCCCGCGCCGCCGTCGAGCAGGGCCGTGCGAACCTCGCCCGGGACCTGGGCACCGCCGTCCTCGACGGCGCGGTGTGGCCGGCCGGAGGCGTGCTCGACGAGCCCACCCTCGCGGCGCTGGACGGGCCGTCGTCGGTCCTCCTCTCGGCCGAGGGCCTCGGCGAGACCGACGCCGCCCGGACCGCGGGGGTGGTGCCGATCGCCGGCGCCGCGGGCGGCACCCGCGCCGTGATCACCGATCCACTGCTGACCGAGGCCGCGACCGGCCCGGTCGGCCGCGACGGCACACGCGGGCAGAACCCGGAGATCCCCGCCGGCGGCACCGGGGCGATGAGCAGCCAGGACCTCATCGGTGCGATGGCCTTCCGGTCCGAGGCCGGCCCGGGTCCCGGGCCCTTCGTGGTCGCTCCGCCGCACCGCTGGAACGCCGACGGCGCGGCCGGGGCGGCGCTGCTCTCCGCGGCCGCGTCGCTGATCGGGGAGGGACGACTCGCCCCGACCGGGCTCGCCGCGGTGACGACCACCGGGCCGGTGACCGACGGGAGCACCGCCCGGCTCTACTACCCGGTCCAGGCCGGCGGCCAGGAGATCCCGGCGAGCGCGGTGACCGCGGTCGCCGAGCAGGACCGGTCGATCGCCGAGCTGCGCGCCGCGGCCGAGGGCCGGACCGGTGTCGGCGCCAGCCCGGCCGAGGTGTTCGACCCGCTGCGCCTGGGCATGCTGCGCGCGGTCTCCACGGCCTGGCGCGGACGGCCCGACCTGGCCGACCGCGACGCCGAGCTCGTCGCCTCCCGGATCGAGGGTCTCCGCTCGTCGATCCGGGTGCTCGAACCACCGAGCCCGTACTCCCTCGGGACCAGCGACGCCCCGCTCCTGCTGACCGTGGCCAACGGCCTGCCGGTGACGATGAACGTGCGGATCGTCCTGTCCAGCACGTCCGGGCTGCGCGTGGCGCCGATCCCGGTGCAGGCCGTCCCGCCGCTGGGCCGGGTCCAGGTCCGGGTCAGCGCGAAGGTCACCCGCGCCGGGCAGTTCAGCGTGGACGCCGGGCTGCGCACCCCCGACGGCGCGACGCTCGGCCCGGACACCCGCCTGCGCGTGCGGTCCACCGTCTACGGGACGGTCACGGTCTGGCTGACCGCGATCGCCGGCGCCGTCCTGGTCGTCCTCGTGGTGCGACGGGTGCTGCGCCGGATCCGGCCCGGTGGCGGACCTCCGGGCGACGCCCCCGGCGGGCGGGGCCGGCCACCGGACGGGCCGGGCCGGGCCGGGGGCGCCCCCCGCGGACCGGACCAGGGCCCCCCGACCGCGCCCCCGCCCCCGCCCGACGGCGCCGACCCGAGCGCCCGGACGACCCCGATCCGCCGGGGCCCGCCGGGCCCGGCACCGGCGCCGCGGCCTCCCGGCCCGCAGCCGCCCCGGCGTCCGATGGCGCCACCCACCGGCCGTCCGGGACCGGACAGCTCCCGGACACGCCCGTGAGACCGCTCACCGCAGCAGCACCGCCGCCCGTCCCCGGACGGCGCCTGCCCGGCGCATGTGCCGCTGACGTGGCGATCAGTCCTACGTGGTGGACGCCACGGAACCCGGCGGCGCGCCGGACGTCACTTCCGGCTCGTCCGGAACGGCTGGGGTGACGTAGTCTTGAACGGTTGGCGGGACCCCGGACGACGTGGGAGGGCGAGGCCGTTGAGCGGGCAGACGGAACAGCGCCCTGCCCCACTCACGCGGCTCGACCGGCCGAAGGAGTCGGATCCGTCCGCGGTCGTGCCCGACGCCACCGCCGACGAGCAGGTGGAGACCGGTGACCAGGTCACCGACACCCCGGCCCGCACGGTCGACGCCGCAGACGTGCCCGAGGCCGGATCCGCGGAGACCGGACGGCCCCGGCCGACCCCCCGGGTCCCCGAGCAGGCCCGGCCGACCGAACGGATCCCGGCCGCCCGCGACGTCGTCGGCACCACGTCGGGCTCCACGCTGACCGACCGCTACCGGCTGCTGCAGCGGGTCGGCTCCGACCTAGGCGCGGGTGCGGAGTTCTGGCGCGCCGAGGACACCGTCCTGCGCCGCCCCGTCGCGATCACCGTGCTGCGCCGGCTCCCCGCCGACGACCGCTCGGCCGACCCCGAGGGCGCCGCCCGCGCCGGCGAGATGGTCGTGCGGGCCCTGCGTTCCGGGTGCTTCGAGCACGTCGGCAGCGCCCGCCTGCTCGACGTGCTCGCCCCCGGCAGCCACGGCCTGCCCGAGGACGTGCTCGGCGCGGCCGTCGCCGAGTGGGTGCCGGGCAGGAGCCTGTCCGAGGTCGTCGCGGAGGGCCCGGTGCGCGCGCTGCGCGCCGCCCGGATCCTGGAGCCGCTCGCCGCGGCCGCCATGGAGGCGCACCAGCAGGGCCTGGTCCTGGGGTGCGACCACCCGCAGCGCGTGCGGATCACCCCGGACGGACGGGCCCAGCTCGCGTTCCTGCTGCCCCGGCCCTCGGTCACCGCCGCGGACGACGTCCGCGGCCTGGGTGCGGTGCTCTACACGCTGCTGACCCGCCGCTGGCCGCTGTCGGTCGCCGACGCCGCGCGCGCCGAGCTCGTCTCGGCCGACCGCACGCCGTCCGGCGCCCTGCGGCCCGCGTCCGCCCTGCGGCCGGGGGTGCCGCTCGAGCTCGACACGCTGTGCACCGGCGCGCTGGGCCAGAGCGAGGGGCTCGGACGCGTGCACACCGCCGCGGCCGTGCACCGGCTGCTCACCGAGGTCCTCGCCGACGACGACGAGGTCGCACTCTTCCCGCCGCTCAACGACGGCGCCCCCGCCGAGCCGGACGACGTCTGGCAGGACGAGGACCGCGTCGCCGACACGCGCCGCGACCCGGTGCGCCGGCGCAACCTGATGATCGGCCTGTCCGTGCTGGCCGTGTGCGTGCTGATCGTGCTCGGTTACGTGGGCGTGCAGCTCGGCGCGCTGTTCGGCGCGGGTGGCGGTCCGGCGCCGATCGTGGTCGGCGCGCCCCCGGTCGCCGGTCAGGCGCCCGCCGGGGCGGGTCAGAACGCGGTTCCGGCCGCACAGACCGCGACGGTCGGCACCGTCTCCGTCGACGTGTTCGACCCGACCGGCGACGGCGACAACGCCGACGACGTCTCCAACGTCACCGACGGCGACGCCGCGACCAGCTGGAAGACCCAGCAGTACCGGCAGCCGTTCCCCTCGCTCAAGCCGGGCGTCGGCATCATGGCCTCGTTCGTCTCCGCGGAGCAGCTCTCGCAGCTGACGATCGACTCGCCCAGTGCGGGCACCGTCGTCGAGATCCGGTCCGCCCCGTCCGCGGACGCCACGCTCGCCGAGACGGTCCCGGTCACCAGCGTCACCCTCCAGCAGGGCGAGACCACGGTCCCGCTCGCGGACAGCCAGCCCACCCAGCACCTGCTGCTGTGGATCACGACGCTGGGCACCCAGGACGGGCAGAACGTCAGCCAGATCGACGACGTCACGTTCTCCCGGGCCGTGCAGTAACCCGGTTCCGCCCGCGTTCACTCCCGTGACCGTCCGGTCGCGTTCGCCCACGGGCGGTCCGCCCCGCTGCCTACCGTGCGCGCGTGACCACCTCGATCGGCTCCGACCGGGAGCTGCTCGCCGACCACTTGGCCGGGGTCACCGGCGCGTTCGACGAGCTGTTCCGGCGGTACCGGGACCGTCTCTGGGCCGTCGCGTTCCGCATCCTGGGTGACCGCGCGGACGCCGAGGACGCGGTCCAGGAGGCTTTCCTCGCCGCGCTGCGGACGCGGAGCTACCGCGGTGACGCCGAGGTCGGGACGTGGCTCCACCGCATTCTCGTCAACAAGTGCATGAATCGGGTGCACCGGGCCCGCCGCCACCCGGTCGCCGGCGACGAGCCCCTCGACGGGCCGGGACGGGGACCGGACCTGTCGACGGCCGTGACCAGCCGGGTGGCCCTCGACGGCGCTCTCGCCCTGCTGGCGCCCGAGCAGCGCGCGGCCGTGGTGCTGGTGGACGCCCTGGGCTACCCGGTCGCCGAGGCCGCGGCGATCCTGGAGATCCCGTCCGGCACGGTGAAGAGCCGGTCCGCGCGCGGTCGCGCGCGGCTGGTCGAGCTGCTCACGGACGCCCGGGAGGGACGACGATGACCCCGCGACCGGACGAGCACGGGCCCGATGTCGGCGACGTGCGCGCCGCCCTGGCCGCACTCGGAGCGCCCCCGATGCCCGCCGACGTCTCGGCCCGGATCGGGGCCGCGCTGGCCGAGGAGATGCGGAGCGGGGCCCGTGCCGCCGGGACCCCACCGGTGGGGTCCTCCGACGACCGGCCCACGGGCGACACCACCGCACCGGAGGGCCCGCGCCCGTCCGGAACCCGCCTGCGGCTCGTCCGTCCTCCGCACGACGGCACCGGGGCCCCGCAGCGACACCTCCCCTCGCCGGAGGGGACAGCGGGGCGCCGGGCGCCGGGCCGTCCCCGGTCCGCCGTGCTCGCCGGGCTGGTGGCGGCCGCCGTCGCCGGCGTCGCCGCGGTCGCGGTCACCGTCGGTGCCCCGTCGTCCCCGCACGTCGTGAGCGAGGAGAGCGACCTGCGGGCCGCCGGCGCCGGCGCGGTGGGGGAGCAGGGGGCCGGCCCGCTGGCCGATCCGGCACGGCGGCGGGCCTGTCTCACCTCCGCCGGCGTCCCGGACCCGGGCGCGGCGCTGCTCGGCGGCCGTCCCTACGCGGTACGCGGGGAGCCGGGCACGCTGCTGGTCCTGGGCACCGGGGTGCGCGGCCGGTTCCGGCTCCTCGTCGTCGACTGCGACGCCGGCCGCGGACGGCTCCTGGCCTCGACGACGGCCGGTCGCTGACCCCGCACACCGCGACCGGCCGGAATGCCCTTGCCTAGGATCGTGTTGAAGGGTTCAGCGGCCGGAACCGGGGAACGACCCGGTGAGACGGCCGCGACGACCGACAGCCCGGCGCCGAGCGCCGGACGTCCGCAGGGAGGGAAGACCCCGTGACCACCGACACGGTGCACAACCTGATCATCATCGGGTCGGGTCCGGCCGGGTACACCGCAGCGGTCTACGCCGCGCGCGCCCAGCTCGAGCCGATCGTGTTCGAGGGCAGCCAGTTCGGCGGCGCCCTGATGACGACGACCGAGGTGGAGAACTACCCGGGGTTCACCGACGGCATCGTGGGCCCGGACCTGATGGAGCAGATGCGGGGCCAGGCGAAGCGCTTCGGCGCCGACCTGCGACCCCAGGACGTCGACTCCGTGAAGCTCGACGGCGACGTCAAGGAGGTCGTGGTCGGCAAGGAGACGTTCCATGCCCGCGCCGTGATCCTGGCGATGGGCGCCGCCCCGCGCTACCTCTACGTCCCCGGTGAGCAGGAGCTGCTCGGCCGTGGCGTCAGCTCGTGCGCGACCTGCGACGGCTTCTTCTTCCGCGACCAGCACATCGCCGTCATCGGCGGCGGGGACTCGGCGATGGAGGAGGCGACGTTCCTCACCAAGTTCGCCGAGACCGTCACGATCATCCACCGGCGCGACGAGTTCCGGGCCTCGAAGATCATGCTCGAGCGCGCGAAGAACGACCCGAAGATGCGCTGGCGCCCCAACGCCGAGGTCACCGCCGTCACCGGGGAGGGCTCGGTGAAGTCGCTCGAGCTCAAGGACACCGTGACCGGTGAGACCGACTCGCTCGAGGTCACCGGCATGTTCGTCGCGATCGGTCACGACCCGCGCAGCGCGCTGGTCACCGGCCAGGTCGCGACCGACGACGAGGGCTACGTGAGCGTCGACGCGCCCGGCACCCGCACGAACGTCGACGGCGTGTTCGCCTGCGGCGACCTGGTCGACCACACCTACCGGCAGGCCATCACCGCGGCCGGCTCCGGCTGCGCCGCGGCGATCGACGCCGAGCGCTGGCTCGCCGCCGGCTCGGTCGACGCCGAGATGGTCGGCGGCGGCTACGGGGCGACCGAGGCCGAGAAGGTGCACGAACCCGCCCACTGATCTCCCACGACCCCACAGACCCCACACCGAAGGAGAAGGCCATGGCCGGAAACACGATCGACGTCACCACGAGCTCGTTCAGCGACGACGTCCTGAACAGCGACAAGGCGGTCCTGGTGGACTTCTGGGCCACCTGGTGCGGCCCCTGCAAGATGGTCGCCCCGGTGCTCGACGAGATCGCGGGGGAGAACTCCGAGAAGCTCACCGTGGCAAAGCTCGACATCGACGCCAACCCGGAGGTCGCCCGCGACTACCAGGTGATGTCGGTGCCGACCATGATCCTGTTCTCCGGCGGCAAGCCGGTGAAGCAGATCGTGGGCGCGAAGCCGAAGGCGGCCCTGCTGCAGGACCTCGCCGACCACATCTGATCCACCGTTCACCGCACGCGCATGCGTGTGGGCGAATGTCACGCTGCGTGTCCCGGCTGATCACGGCCGGGACACGCGCGTGTTCGCCCCGCTGTGCCTCGTTCGGGCGACGGCAGGGCACAATGGGCCCCGGCCGACGGGCGGGACCGACCCGGCGCCACCGTAGGAACCACGCGCCGACCCGGCGCCACCGACATCGAGCGAGGGGTGCATGCAGCTGCTCCGGCGCGGGGACTCCGGTCCTGCCGTGGAAGAGATCCGGGAGAAGCTGGGGCAGCTCGGCCTGCTGGTCGACACGCCGCAGTCCCGTGGCTACTTCGACGCCGACGTGGACCACGCCGTCCGCGTCTTCCAGCAGGGTCGTGGACTGATCACCGACGGGATCGTCGGCCCGGACACCTACCGAGCGTTGCGCGAGGCCGGGTGGACCCTCGGGGACCGGATGCTCTCGTTCACGCTGTCCACCCCGACAAGCGGTGACGACGTCGCCACGCTCCAGGAGCGGTTGCTGGAGCTCGGCTACAACGTCGGCCGCCCGAACGGGACGTTCGACCAGCAGACCGAGCAGGCGCTGTGCCGCTTCCAGCGCGACTACGGGCTGACCCCGGACGGCGTGTGCGGCCCGGAGACGCTGCGGGCGTTCCGCCGGCTCGGACGCAAGGTCACCGGTGGCCGTCCCGGCCTGCTGCGCGAGCAGGAGCTGCTGCGCCGCGCCGGACCGCGGATGCGCGGCAAGCGGATCGTCATCGATCCCGGCCACGGCGGCCCGGACCGCGGCGTCGAGATCGCCGGCGTGAACGAGGCCGACCTCATGTGGGACCTGGCCCGCCGGATCGCCGGACGGATGTCGGCCACCGGCATGGAGGCGATGCTGTCCCGGCAGGAGACCACCTGCCCGACCGACGTCGAGCGCGCCCAGTTCGCCAACGACGTCGGCGCGGACCTCGTCGTCTCGCTGCACACCGACGCCAACCGCAGCATGCACGCGGAGGGCCTGGCGACCTACCACTTCGGCAACGGCTCCGGCACGACGTCGACGGTCGGCGAGGCACTCGCCGGGCTGATCCAGCGCGAGCTGCTCACCCGTACCCCGATGCTCGACTGCCGCAGCCAGCCGTGCACCTGGGAGCTCGTACGCCGTACCCGGATGCCGGCCGTCCGGATCGAGGTCGGCTACCTGACGCACCTGGGCGACCGGCGCCGGCTGCTCGACCCGGAGTTCCGCGACATCGTCGCCGAGGGCGTGCTGGTGGCCGTCAAGCGGCTGTACCTGCTGGGCCAGGACGACCAGCCGACCGGCACCTTCACGTTCTCCGACGTGTTGGCCCGCGAGTTCGGCAGGGACCAGATCAGGGCCATCTAGGCCTGTTCGCCGGCCGTCCCGCCCCGGAGTCCGGGACGGCCGCGCGAGTCGATCACGGACGATCTGAGGGCGCCCTCAGATCGTCGCTGAGCACTGTCCTACCCGGACCGGGGTCCGGCGCTCGACCGGGGCCGGGGTCTGCACCGGGATCGTCACGGTGTTGAACAATTGTTCGAGCGCCGCCTCGACGCCCTCCTTCCACTCCAGACCGGAGCGGAGCTCCATCCGCAACCGCGGCCAGCGGTGGTGCGGGCGGACGGTCTTGAACCCGACGGCGCGCAGGAACTCGGCCGGGACGACGCAGTCGGCCTCGGTGCCCGGGCGCGCGTCGCCGAAGACCTCGACGGCCTTGACGCCGCGACGGGTGAGGTCCTTCACGACGGCCTGGGCGAGCATCCGGCCCAGCCCCTCCCCGGAGAACTCCGGCAGGATCTGCATCGTGGTCAGCAGGACCGCGTCGGCGCTCACCGGGCCGGTCGGCATCTCGGTCGCCCGCGGCACGGCCGACGGCGGCGCGTAGATCACGTAGCCGGCCGGGACCCCGCCCATGTGCACGATCCGGCCGCACGACCCCCACTCCAGGAGCACCTCGGAGAGCCAGGCCTCCTTCTCGAGGTCGGTCGTGCCGTACTCGTCCGCCTGCTCGGCGCCGCGCGAGGACAGCTCCCAGTAGACGCAGCTCCGGCAACGCTTGGGCAGATCGCCCAGATTGTCCAGATTGAGCGGAGCCACATGCCAGGACACGGGAACCTCCGGCCGTCGGGTCGCGCTGGGGGACCCCCCGCTGCGTATCTGATGCTCTGATCGCGGGAGCGGGTGCTCGGCCCCTCCTCGATCCGTCCGCAGCCTAATTCGATACAGCTCCCGAAAACACCCCGTGTGCTGCCAGAGGTGTGTGACCCACGACGAAGGGCAGGATGATCACCTGACCCGGTTACACTCGGGCGGTCCGATCCACCCCCGTCACCTGGGAGCGCGCATGTCGTCGCCCGATCGCCCGCAGCAGTCCACCGACCTCACGGTGACCGCGGCGGCAGCGGCGGCAGCTCCCCACCAGCCCCGGACCGAGCTCGCCGTGTCACCGACCGAGCGCTTCGCGACCCGGACCGCGGGCATGACGGCGTCGGAGATCCGGGCCCTGTTCGCCGTCGCCAGCCGGCCCGAGGTCGTCTCGCTGGCCGGCGGCATGCCGAACCTGGCGGCGCTCCCGCTGCAGTCGTTGTCGTCCGAGGTGGCCGACCTGGTCACGCAGGACGGCCTGATGGCGCTGCAGTACGGCTCCGCCCAGGGCGTGCCGGTGCTGCGCGAGCAGATCTGCGACGTCATGCGCGAGGAGGGGATCGAGGGCGACCCGAACGACGTCGTCGTCACCGTCGGCTCGCAGATGGCGCTCGACCTGCTCACCCGGATCTTCATCGACCCGGGCGACGTCGTGCTGGCCGAGGGGCCGTCCTACGTCGGCGCCCTGGGCAGCTTCGCGGCCTACCAGGCCCGCGTCGTGCACGTCGCGATGGACGAGCACGGCCTCGTCCCGGAACGCCTCACCGAGGCGCTGCGGTCGCTGGCCGCGCAGGGGATCACGCCGAAGTTCCTCTACACGATCCCGAACTTCCACAACCCGGCCGGCGTGACGCTGGCCGTCGAGCGCCGCCCGAGGATCCTCGACATCTGCCGCGACTTCGGCGTGATGGTCATCGAGGACAACCCGTACGGGCTGCTCGGCTTCACCGGCGAGGTCTACCCGGCGCTGCGCTCGATCGACGCGGACGTCATCTACCTCGGGTCGTTCTCCAAGACGTTCGCCTCCGGGCTCCGCGTCGGCTGGGCGCTGGTCCCGCCGCTCGTCCGCGACCGGCTGGTGCTGGCGGCGGAGTCGGCGACGCTGTGCCCGCCGAGCTTCACGCAGATGCTCGTCTCCCGGTACCTGGCCCACCACGACTGGCGCAGCCAGGTGAAGACGTTCACCGAGAACTACCGCGAGCGCCGGGACGCGATGCTCGCCGCCCTGGAGACCCACCTCCCCGAGGGCTGCAGCTGGAACGTCCCGGACGGCGGCTTCTTCGTGTGGCTGACCGTGCCGGAGGGCGTGGACACCAAGGCGATGCTGCCGCGGGCGGTGACGGCACGCGTCGCGTACGCGTCCGGCACCGGCTTCTACGCCGACGGCTTCGGGAGCCGGCAGCTGCGCCTGTCGTTCTGCTACCCGACCCCGGAGCGGATCACCGAGGGCGTCCGGCGCCTGGCCGCGGTCCTGGAGGCGGAGCTGGACGTCGTGCGTACGTTCGGGACGTCGGCACGCACGGAGCTGACCCGCGGGCCGCAGAGCCCGTCGCCCGACACCACCTGATCCACACTCTCCTGTCGTCACCGGTCCCGCCCGGACGCGGGACCGGTGACGATAGGACAATGCCCCGGTGACCGATCGAAACGTTGCCGTCCTGGCCGGAGGCCTGTCCCACGAGCGAGAGGTGTCGCTGCGTTCCGGGCGACGCCTCAGTGGTGCGTTGCGCGCCGTCGGCATGGAGGTCCGCGAGTGGGACGTCGACGCCTCGCTGCTGACGCGGCTGCGTGACGAACGTCCGGACGCCGTGGCGATCGCCCTGCACGGCGGGGAGGGCGAGAACGGCGCGGTGCAGGCCGTGCTGGAGCTTCTCGGGATCCCGTTCGTCGGGACGCCGTCACGCGCCTGCCGCCGGTCCTGGGACAAGCCGGGGGTGAAGGCCGAGCTCGTCCGCGCCGGCCTGAGCACCCCGGAGTGGGTCGCACTGCCGCACTCGACGTTCCGCGAGCTCGGTGCGAAGGGCGTCCTGGACGCGATCGTGGACCGGCTCGGGCTGCCCCTGGTTCTCAAGCCGGACCAGGGCGGGTCCGCGCTGGGCGTCCAGATGGTGCAGGAGGCGGCCGACCTGCCGGCGGCGATGGTGAGCTGCCTGGCCTACGCCGACACCGTCCTGGCCGAGCGCCACGTGCGGGGGACCGAGGTCGCCGTCTCGGTCGTGCACGACGGCGACGAACCCCGCGCGCTGCCGCCGGTCGAGGTCGAGGTGCCGTCCGGGTTCTACGACTACACGTCCCGCTACACGCCCGGCGCCGCGTCCTTCCACTGCCCGGCCCGGCTCCCGGAGGCGACGCTGGCGACCCTGCAGGAGACCGCGCTGCGGGCCCACGAGCTCCTCGGCCTGCGCGACGTCTCGCGCTTGGACGCGATCGTCACCGAGGACGGGCAGGTGCAGATCCTGGAGATGAACGTGTCCCCGGGACTGACCGACACCTCCCTGCTCCCGACCGCCGTGACGGCTGCGGGCGAGGACCTGGCCGGCGTCTACCGGTCGCTGATCGAGCGGGCGTCCGACCGCGCCTGACGCGGTTTCACGTGAAACACGCGGGGCGGCCCGTGTGGACGTACACCGATGTTTCACGTGAAACCCGACCGCCCGCCTCGCCGAGACGGGCGAGGAGCGACGCGGTTTCACGTGAAACACGGAACCGACACCTCCACATCGAGGAGCGTCGACCGCTCCAGCACGCCCCGGCGACCGGTTCCGGACTCCGACGACCATCGCGAGCCCGATTCTCACGTCGCCACGGCCCGACGAGATGGTTCGACGGCACTCGGCCGGACACCGGCCCGTCTCGGCCCGGACGGCCCACATCGGACCGGATCAGCGATTTCCGACCCGCCCACGGACCGTTCAGGGCCGATGACGGGTACTTCCACCACACCCGCCCCACCTGTCCAGGTCACACCCGATCGCCCGCGGATGGCCCGTACAGCGCGCCCTCAGATCGCCGCTGAGCCGAAACGAGCGAAAACCACGCCCGGGTGGGGTCGACGCCGATCTCGCACAGCGAGCCTCTGAGCGCCTCGGTCACCGGCCGGCTCGTCCGATCCACGGCACCGACCGGCCACCTCCCGGCCCCGACGACCCCGAGTGCGGCCCCTTCCGGCCCACCCCGCGGCCTCGGCGGGCCCGTTCGCCCGTCCCCAGGACACGTGACGACGCCGAGCCCGCCGCCGGGACGGTGTCGGTCCGGCGGCCACGGACGTCGGTGCGGTCGCGACCATCAGGCGTCGACGGGCGCCACGGCGGTGCCTTCGAACTCGCAGAGCAGCTTCGGCTCGGCAAGACGGTCGACCCCCACCAGGGTGCCCGGCGCCCCGCACCCGACGCGGTCGAAGCGCGCCGTGAGCTCCGGATGGCCCTTCTCCCAGAATTCGTCCAGGACCGAGCTCACGACGTACCAGTAACCGCACGACGTGCTCCCACCGCATGTCGGCCGCGGCAAGGATCGTCTCGGCGTTGTCGAGGGCGGCGACGACCTGCCCGCGGATGTCACCGGCGTGCAGGACGTTCCCGTCCCCGTCGGAGGCGACGGCTCCGGCCAGGTAGAGGGTCCGCCCACCCGTCACCTCGACGCGCTGGACGAAGCCCAGATCGTCCTGCCAGGTGCACGGGTTGATGATCCGTCGTGAGTACGTCGACGACATGGTGCTCGACTCCCTCGAACGACGACGGCCCGTGGTTTCACGTGAAACCACGGGCCGGGGGAGGGGAGCGGTCAGTCGCGGCCCTGCACACCCATGATCGACGCGATCCGCTCGAGGTCTTCGACGGAGCCGAACTCGACGACGATGCGTCCCTTGCGCTTGCCGACCTCGACCCGCACCTGGGTGTCGAACGCGTCCGACATCCGGTTGGCCACCTCGGTGATCTCGGCCGGGGTCTCGGTGACCCGGCGGGCCGGACGCTCCTTGGCCGGGCCCTCCTGGCGGGCCAGGACGACGGCTTCCTCGGTCGCGCGGACCGACATCCCCTCCGCGACGATCCGGGTCGCGAGCTCCTCCTGCTTGCCGGCGTCCTCCAGGCCCAGCAGCGCGCGGGCGTGCCCGGCGCTGAGCACTCCGGCGGCGACACGGCGCTGCACCGACACCGGGAGACGCAGCAGACGGATCATGTTCGTGACGACCGGGCGGCTGCGCCCGATCCGGTCCGCGAGCTCGTGGTGGGTCACGCCGAACTCCTCGAGCAGCTGCTCGTAGGCGGCGGCCTCCTCCAGCGGGTTGAGCTGGACGCGGTGGATGTTCTCCAGCAGGGCGTCGCGCAGCATCGCGTCGTCGGCGGTGTGCCGGACGATCGCGGGCAGCACCTCCAGCCCGGCGCGCTGGGCGGCACGCCACCGGCGCTCGCCCATGATGAGCTCGTAGTCGCGGCCACTGGACCGGACCACGATCGGCTGCAGCAGGCCGAACTCGCGGATCGAGTGCTCGAGCTCGGCGAGGTGCTCGTCGTCGAACTGGATCCGCGGCTGCTTCGGGTTGGGCACGATCCGCGCGAGCGGGATCTCCCGGTACTCCGCCCCGCCGTCGACGACGGCCGGCGCGTCCACGGCGGCCGTCCCGCCGGCCGGGGGAGCGGGCTCCGGCGGGCCGGGACGGTTCAGCGGTGCGGAGCCCGCACCGGGCCGGGACGGCGCACCGGGCTCGGCGACCGGACCGGTCGGGATCAGGGCCGCCAGCCCGCGGCCGAGACCCCCTCTGCGTTCGGCCATCGGTTCTACCGTCCGTTCGTGCGGCCGGGGTCGGCCCGAAGGTTCGCGCCGTACTCGGCGATCTCGCGTGCGGCGTCGACGTAGCTCATCGCCCCGCGCGAGCCGGGGTCGTAGGCGAGCACGGTCTGGCTGTAGCCGGGGGCCTCGGAGACCTTGACGCTGCGCGGGATGACGGTGCGCAGGGCGGTCGGGCCGAAGTGCTGGCGGACCTCGGAGGTCACCTGGTCGGCCAGCTTGGTGCGGCCGTCGTACATCGTCAGCAGGATCGTCGAGACGTGCAGCGACGTGTTCAGGTGCGAGCGCACGAGGTCGATGTTGCTCAGCAGCTGCCCGAGCCCCTCCAGCGCGTAGTACTCGCACTGGATCGGGATCAGCACCTCCGCCGCCGCGACGAGCGCGTTGACGGTCAGCAGCCCGAGCGAGGGCGGGCAGTCGATCAGGACGTAGTCCACGTCGAGCTCGGCCAGCGCGTCGTCGGTCAGGGCCTGGGCAAGCCGGGCCTCGCGGGCCACCATGCTGACGAGCTCGATCTCCGCACCGGCGAGGTCGATCGTGGCCGGCACGCAGAGCAGGTTCGGCGACGCGGAGCTCTGGGCCGCGGCCTCCCGCAGGTCGATCTCGCCGAGCATGACCTCGTAGACCGACGGGGTCCCGGTCCGGTGCTCGACGCCGAGGGCGGTGCTGGCGTTGCCCTGCGGGTCGAGATCGACCACCAGCACGCGGATCCCGTGCATGGCCAGTGCCGCCGCCAGGTTGACGGTGCTGGTCGTCTTACCGACGCCGCCCTTCTGGTTCGCGACGGTGAGGATGCGGCGCCACGACGGCCGCGGCATTCCGTGCTTGTCCGGATGCAGCACCCGGGCGGCCCTCTCCGCCTCTTCCGCGATCGGGGTCCATCCGAGACTCACGCGAGGCCCTCTCTGCAATGTTTCACGTGGAACAGCCGTGTCCTGCTCATCGTCGCTGCTCCTTCCTCCGGTTCGGGCCCGGGGGCCCACCGCGTCGTGCCCCACCCCGCTGGGAACCACCACGCCGGTCCGACATCCGTTCGATCGCCACCACCGTCGTCGGCGGGTCGACCACTCCGGCGCCGCACTCCAGGATCCTCGGTTCGCCGCCGCCGAGCGTGCGAACCGCCGCACGGTCCCGCTCGATCTCCTCGGCCACCGACGCCCCCTTGAGGGCGAGCATGCTGCCGCCGTGCCGGACCAGGGGCAGGCAGAGACCGGTGAGCCGGGCCAGCGGCCCGACGGCGCGTGCGGTCACCACGTCGGCTCCCTCCCATCGTCGCAGAACGGCGGACTCCTCGGCCCGGCCCCGTTCGACGGCGATCGACAGGCCCAGATCCTCGATGACCTCGTCCAGCCAGTCCACCCGCCGCGCGAGCGGCTCCACGAGAACGATCCGCAGATCCGGCCGGGCCAGTGCCAACGGTATCCCGGGAAGGCCCGCGCCCGAACCCACGTCGACGACCTTCGCCCCCTCGGGGACGAGTTCGCCCAGAACGGCGGAGTTGAGGACGTGCCGGTCCCAGAGACGGTCGTTCTCCCGGGGCCCGATCAGGCCCCGCTCGACGCCGGACGTGGCGAGGTGCTCGACGTACCGGACCGCCGACGCGAGCCGGTCGCCGAACACCTCCCCGGCCGCCGGTGGGGGCGGGGGAGGCGTCACGGCGACCGGGTCGGGTTCGCTGTCGGCCACGACTAGTTGTCCGGGAGGACGACCACCTGGCGGCGCGGCTCCTCGCCCTCGCTCTCGCTGACGACGCCCTTGACCGTCGCGACGGCGTCGTGCACCACCTTGCGCTCGAACGGCGTCATCGGGCGCAGGCGTACCGCCTCGCCGGAGGACTTGACGTCGTTCGCGGTCTGCTTGCCGAGCTCGGTCAGCTCGTCACGGCGGCCCTGGCGCCAGCCGGCGATGTCGAGCATCAGCCGACTGCGGTTGCCCGAGGCCTGCTGCACGGCCAGCCGGGTCAGCTCCTGCAGGCTCTCGAGCACCGAGCCCTTGTCGCCGACCAGCTTGTTCAGGTCGTCGCCCCCGTCGATGCTGACGATCGCGCGCCCGCCCTCGACGTCGAGGTCGATGTCCCCGTCGAAATCCAAGACGTCGAGCAACTTCTCCAGGTAGTCCCCGGCGATGTCCCCCTCCTGGATCAGGACGTCCTCGCCGCTCGGCTTGGCCGGCTCGGGGGTCTGTACGTCACCGTCCTGTGCGGTCTTCGGCACGGTGTGTCTCCTCTCCACGTGAACGCATGGGGCGCAGCCGGCCCACGCGGCGGGTGTGCGGTGTGTCCCGGCCCGCCGGGGCCGAGCTGCGCGGGTCGGGGGTCAGCGGCGCTTGCGCTTGCCGGCTCCCGGGCGGGATCCGCCGGACTTGCCGCCCTGCGACGGGCGCTTCCCGGAGGCCCCGCCGGGGGTCTTCACCGGCTTCGCTCCGGGCTTCTTCTGCCCACCGGACGGACGGGCGCCGTTGCCGTTCGCCGACGACCCGTTCGCGCTCGCGCCGTTGCCGTTGGCGCCGTTGCCGTGGGGGGACGATCCGTTCGATGTCGCGGTCTCCGGCACGTCGATCTCGTCGCTCTCGACCGTCTCCGGCTCGTTCGTGGCCGTCACGTCGGAGGCCTTGCGGTCCTGCGGACGGACCGGCTTCTGCCCGGGCTTCGGGGCCAGCGACTTCGCGGCCTCGGCCGTCTTCTCGCGCTTCTGCGACTCCTCGGAGTCGATCCGCTTGTAGACGACGTACTGCTGGCCGAGCGTCCAGAGGTTGTTCGTGACCCAGTAGAAGAGCACCGCGAGCGGCAGGAACGGCGCACCGACCACGACGCCGATCGGGAACACGTACAGCATCAGCTTGTTCATGATCGCGGCCTGCGGGTTGCCGGCCTGGGCCTCGGCCTGGCGGGCGACCGAGTGGCGCGCGGTGATGTGGGTGAAGATGCCGGCCGCGATCATCAGCGGGACCATCACGATCCACTGGTTGAGCAGGTTGCCGCCGAGCTCGGTCACGCTGGGCACGCCCTGGATCGGGAAGATCGCCCCGCCGAGCTTGGCGCCGAGCAGGTTCGAGTCGACGAACGAGCGGACCTCGTCGGCGCCGAAGTAGTAGTTCTCCGTCTTGCCCGGCTTGAACTCGCGCAGCACGTGGAACAGACCGATGAACACCGGCACCTGCACCAGCACCGGCAGGCAGCCGCCGAGCGGGTTCGCGCCGTTCTCGGCCTGGAGCTTCTGCATCTCCGTGGCGAGCTTCTGCTTGTCGTTGGCGTACTTCTTCCGGAGCTTCTGCATCTCCGGGGCCATCTGCTGCATCTTGCGCATCGACCGGACCTGGCCGACGAACGGCTTGTAGAGGATGGCGCGCAGCGTGACGACGAGGAACACCACCGACAGCGCCCAGGCCAGGCCGCTCGTGTCCCCGAACACGAAGCTGAACACCTCGTGCCACAGCCACATGATGAAGCTGATCGGGTAGTAGATGAAGTTCAGCACGGCGCTTGCTCCTCGCGGTCTCGGGCGTGGCCCGTGGTGCGGTCCTCGGCCGAGGGGCCTCTTGATCGGGAAGAAGTCGTCTCACGACGCGGCGGAACCGGGTCTACCCCGCCAGGGTGCCACGGGGCGCAGCGCAGCAACCGGCGAGCGGTGAGCCAGATGCCTCTCACCAGGCCGTGCACCTGCAACGCCTCGATCCCGTATGCGCTGCAGGTGGGGTAGAAGCGGCACGTCGGGGGAAGTGCGGGGGAGATCCACCGCTGGTATCCCCGCAACACCGTCGCCGCGGCCCGCGCCCCCGCGGACGGACGGCGGGGCCCCGCCTCTGTCCCGGCGGGTACTGCTTCGAGGTTCACTGCGACCAGCTCCGTCCGGCGCCGGTGTTCACGACGACACGTTCTGGTTCGGTGCCGGCGGCGCCGCGGTTCGTGGTGTCCGGGGCCGCTGCGCGGCGCGCAGCGCGGAGTCGAGATCGACGCCGAGCTGGGCCGAGGACGCGTCCGCCGCCGGCGGGAGCGCGCGCACGACCAGCATCGCGCCGGCGGGCAGGCCGTCGATCCGGTCGGCGACGAGGTGGCGCAGCCGCCGCGACACCCGGTGCCGGACGACCGCGTTGCCGACGGCCTTGCTCACGACGAAACCCGCCCTCGGCCCGTCGTGCTCGAGCACGTCGGTGGGGCGGGTCTGGTCGAGATGGACGACGAGCCGGGTACGCCCTGCCCGACGACCGCGACGGATCGTCGAGGCGAAGTCTGGCCGGCGCGTGAGCCGGGCTCGGGCCGGCAACACAGGGCTACCCGGGTCTGCGTGACCGGCCGTCAGGCCGAGAGCTTCTCGCGCCCCTTGCGACGACGCGTCGCGAGGATCGCGCGGCCGGCACGGGTGCGCATGCGCAGGCGGAAACCGTGCACACGCGCCCGACGGCGGTTGTTCGGCTGGAAGGTGCGCTTGCCCTTGGTCACGGTCGACTCTCCTGGACGGCGGGTTGGACGGGCGCGAGCCCGACCGCCGGTTGCTCAGCTGGATGTACTCATGGTCGTCGCCGGTCAGTGCGCAGGGCCGTCGTCACGGACACCGAGGCGTCCCGCGACGGGTCGACACAGGCCGACCACTGTCCAGCTTTCTCCTGACAAGGGTACGCAGCCGTCTCGAAGAGGGTCAAACCAGCCCCGGCCCGATCGTCGCACCCCCTCCGAGCTGCGACGACGTCCGCACGGACCCACCCGTCGGGGGACGTCCGCGACGGCTGCTAGCGTTCCGGCCTCATCCGTGCGATCCCCGCACCGGTCCGACATCGACCCCGCCGCCCCGCTGCGTGCCGGGCGTGGACGCCTGCGTACCTTCTTACGCACAAGTGTGGATAACCCTGGGGATGGCGCTGCGTCGTGCCCCGGTACGGGTGCACGATCCGCACGCGCGAACGAGTCGAGCGGGAGGGGGAACCGCGGATGACCGACCAGCCGGGCGATCTCGGACGGGTGTGGAACCGCGTCATCGCCGACCTCTCCGGAGCATCGGCCGAGTCCGGCGCCCCCACCCTGTCCCCCCAGCAACGCGCGTTCCTCCGCCTGACGCGCCCCCTGGGCCTCCTCGACGGCACCGCACTCCTGGCCGCTCCGAGCGAGTTCGCCAAGGACGCCATCGAGCGCATCCTCCGGCGCCCGATCAGCGACGCGCTCGGCCGGCACCTCGGGGTCGCGGTCAACCTCGCGGTCGTCGTCGACGCGTCCGCCGCGTCCGGCGGGACCGAGGTGCCCGACCCCCCGGGCTTCGGACGCCCGCAACCCGGCACCGGACTGCTGTCCCCGATCCCGACCGGCTCGTCCGAGGCCTCCGACGACCGCGGTTCCCGCGACGGGTACGACCGGCGCGACTCCCACGGCCGCGACGGCGCGGGCGACACCGGGTACGGCAGCGTCGAACTGCGGGAGAGCGGACCGGCCGAGTACGGCGGCGCCCGTCACGAGACCGCCGACGGCCACCGGGGCGCCCATGGAGGCGGGCACGACGGGGA
This sequence comes from Pseudonocardia sediminis, assembly GCF_004217185.1. NCBI lineage: Bacteria > Bacillati > Actinomycetota > Actinomycetes > Pseudonocardiales > Pseudonocardiaceae > Pseudonocardia > Pseudonocardia sediminis. Next base: position 24,772 of record NZ_SHKL01000001.1, read on the forward strand.
GCAGCTCAGCACCGAGCCGGTCCCGACCAACGGTGGTGGCGGCTGGTCGCCGGACGGCCGCGGCGAGTCCGCCCGCGCCGAGCAGGGCACCGCCTGGCCGGCCTACACCGCGCCGCAGGCCGGTGACCCCGTCGCACCGAGGTCGCAGACCCGGCTCAACGAGCGCTACACCTTCGACACGTTCGTCATCGGCGCGTCGAACCGGTTCAGCCACGCCGCCGCGGTCGCGGTGGCCGAGGCGCCGGCCCGTGCCTACAACCCGTTGTTCATCTGGGGCGAGTCCGGGCTGGGCAAGACCCACCTGCTGCACGCCGTGGGGCACTACGCCCAGCGGCTGTTCCCCGGGATGCGGGTCCGGTACGTCAGTACCGAGGAGTTCACCAACGACTTCATCAACTCGCTGCGCGACGACCGCAAGGTCGCGTTCCAGCGGCGCTACCGCGACGTCGACGTCCTGCTGGTCGACGACATCCAGTTCCTGGAGGGCAAGGAAGGGACCCAGGAGGAGTTCTTCCACACCTTCAACACGCTGCACAACGCGAACAAGCAGATCGTCGTCTCCTCGGACCGTCCGCCCAAGCGGTTGGAGACCCTCGAGGACCGGATGCGCACCCGCTTCGAGTGGGGCCTGATCACCGACATCCAGCCTCCCGAGCTGGAGACCCGGATCGCGATCCTGCGGAAGAAGGCCGCGCAGGACCGCCTGGCCGTCCCCGGCGACGTCCTGGAGTTCATCGCCGAGCGGATCGAGCGCAACATCCGCGAGCTCGAGGGTGCGCTGATCCGGGTCACCGCGTTCGCGTCGCTGAACCGCCAGCCGGTCGACACCCAGCTCGCCGAGATCGTGCTGCGCGACCTCATCCCGGACTCGGCCGCCTCCGAGATCACCGCGCCGACGATCATGGCGGTCACAGCCGAGTTCTTCGGCGTGACGCTCGACGACCTGTCCGGCCCGGGCAAGACGAAGGCGCTCGCGCAGGCGCGTCAGATCGCCATGTATCTGTGCCGCGAGCTGACCGACCTGTCGCTGCCGAGGATCGGGCAGACGTTCGGCGGCCGCGACCACACGACCGTCATGCACGCCGACAAGAAGATCCGCAACGAGATCTCGCTCCGCCGCAAGACCTTCGAACAGGTCCAGGAGCTCACCGCGCGGATCAAGCTGCGCGCCCGGCACTGACTCCCGGCCGAACCGCGGCCGACCCGTCGTCGGGCCGGCTCCTCCGTCCCCCACGTCCCACCCGTCCCGTCCCCGGGTGAACTCTCCGGCAGGCTCCCGGCCGGAGCCCCTACGGCCTCACAGCGCCCTCCGGGACCGAGTTGTCCACCGGCTCCACCGCTACATCCACAGGTCAGAGCGCCTGTTCGTCCGGTTCCGGCCGGTCACGAGCCGCGACCTCCGCCTCTCCCGTGCCACCCACACGGACATCACCGCGCCAGGGCCTCAGCGGGGCTCTGAGCCGGTCCCGGAACGCGACCGCCCGGCCGCGACGGCCGTTGCCGGGCCGTGATCTCGATCCCCATCGGGGATGAACGGATTCCCACGGCGTGTCGCTCCGACACGTTCCGCTCGACGTCCGGTAGAGGGCGTTCGGCGCACGGGCCGTGATCGGGCTGATCGACTTCGCCCAGCACACGGTCACTCTCCGTCGACATTGCTGTGACAGGTGTGGCAATTGTGAGTTCCGGCAGCGCGGTGACCTCCCGATCGACACCGCGTCCCCATCACCCTCGGTGGAAGATCCGACACGCTTCCACCCACATCTGGGGACAACTCTGTGGATTGTTGCGCCGGGACCGGTGGACGGACGGCCGTGAATCTGGGGACAACTCCGGTCCACCCCGGGGACAGATCCGGGACAGGTCGGGCACAACCGGCTCGGTCCACCGCCGCGCGAAGCTGCCCACGATCCGTCCCAGGGGTGGGTGCACAGCCGACGCGGCCTGCTGACCAGCGCAGACGTCCTCCATCCACACTGTGCACAGGACTTATTACTACTACGGTTTCTCTCTCCAGAAGTTTCTAAGAGAAGAACAAGCACGTGGACAGGTGAGGAAGCACCGCCCCGATCGGGCACACAGGGTCAGCCGTGACCACGGTCAGGGCGGCGTGGAAAGTGTCGGCCGGAGCCTCTACGGTTGGCCCTCGGCGAACCTGGGGTCCCGACATCGGGATCCGGTCGGCTCGTCCTCGTCCCGTTCGTCGGTGCCGTCATCGGCACCCGCACCACCTGTCCACCCGTCGCAGACCGGTCTCCTGGCCGGCTCTCGACGCTCCACCGGGGAAGGGTTCCCGCTGCCATGAAGTTCCGGGTCGAACGCGACGTCCTTGCGGACGCGGCCGCCTGGGTGGCCCGCAGCCTCCCGGCCCGTCCACCGGTGCCGGTGCTCGGTGGCGTGCTCATCCAGTCCGGCGAGGGCGAGTCCGACGAGCGTCTGACCGTCTCCGGCTTCGACTACGAGACCTCGGCCCGTGTCGAGCTCGACGCCACGGTCGGCGAGCCCGGCCGGATGCTGGTCTCCGGACGGCTCCTGGCCGACATCACCCGCGCGCTGCCGTCGAAGCCGGTCGACCTCGTCGTCGACGGGTCCCGCGCCACGATCAACTGCGGCAACAGCCGGTTCAGCCTCCCGACGATGCCGGTCGAGGACTACCCGCAGCTGCCGTCCATGCCCCAGCGCGCCGGGTCCGTCGACGCCGGCCAGCTGGCCGCCGCCGTGGCCCAGGTCGCCGTCGCGGCCGGCCGGGACGACACGCTGCCGATGCTCACCGGCATCCGCCTCGAGATCGAGGGCACGCAGCTGACCCTGGCCGCCACCGACCGGTTCCGGCTCGCCGTGCGCGAGCTGGAGTGGGTACCCGAGGACGCCTCGATCTCCACCGCCGTGCTGATCCCGGCGAAGACGCTGGCCGAGGTGGCCAAGACGCTCGCGGGGTCCGGCACCGTGGAGATCGCGCTGTCGGCCGGCGACGGGATGCTCGGGCTCACCGGTGGCGGGCGCCGCTCGACGAGCCGGCTGCTCGACGCGGAGTTCCCGCGGTTCCGCCAGCTGATCCCGGCCGAGCACACCACCGCCGCGGAGCTCGAGGTGTCCGCGCTGGTCGAGGCGATCAAGCGCGTGTCGCTGGTGGCCGACCGGGTCGCCCAGATCCGGCTGGAGTTCGGCGAGGACGGGCTGCGCCTGGCCGCCGGCGGGGACGACGTCGGCAGCGCCGAGGAGGAACTCCCCTGCACGCTGGACGGCAACCCGCTGACCATCGCGTTCAACCCGGGCTACCTGCTCGACGCGCTCGGCCAGCTGCACACCGACCGCGCGCAGCTGACGTTCACCACGCCGAACCGGCCGGCCCTGGTCCGCCCGGTCCCGCCGCCGGCCGCCGACGACGCCGAGGCCACGCCGCCGGAAAAGTCCGGTTACCTGCACCTGCTGATGCCGGTCCGCCTCCCCGGCTGAGCGGGCCCGTCCGGCCGGGACGAGACTGTGCCCGGACCGCGGCCCGTCGATTTCCGTCGGGCCGGACGAGCGTGGGGAGAGGGGAACTCGTGCAGATCGGACTGATCGGTCTCGGCCGCATGGGCGGCAACATGCGGGACCGGTTGCGCGCGGCGGGACACGAGGTCGTCGGGTACGACCCGCGGCCCGAGGTCAGCGACGTCGGTTCCCTCGACGAGCTGGCCGCGGCACTGACCTCGCCGCGCGTGGTCTGGGTGATGGTCCCCTCGGGCGACCCCACCCGCAGCACCGTGACGACGCTGTCGCAGACCCTGTCGGCCGGTGACCTGGTGATCGACGGCGGCAACTCCCGCTACACCGACGACGGCCCGAACGCCGAGCTGCTCGACGCGAAGGGCATCGGCTACGTCGACTGCGGAGTCTCCGGCGGCATCTGGGGCAAGGACAACGGCTACGGCCTGATGGCCGGCGGCTCCGACGAGCACATCGCCCAGGCCATGCCGATCTTCGACGCGCTCCGGCCGGAGGGTCCGCGCGAGGAGGGCTTCGCGCACGCCGGTCCGGTCGGCGCCGGGCACTTCTCGAAGATGGTCCACAACGGCATCGAGTACGGCCTGATGCAGGCCTACGCCGAGGGCTTCGAGCTGATGCAGGCCACCGAGCTGATCACCGACGTCCCGGCCGTCGTGCAGGCGTGGTCGCGCGGCACCGTCGTCCGTTCCTGGCTGCTGGACCTGCTGGTCAACGCGTTGCGCCAGGACGCCGACCTCTCCGAGCTGGAGGGGTACGTCGACGACTCCGGGGAGGGCCGGTGGACGCTGGAGGAGGCGATCCGCCACGCCGTGCCGCTGCCGGTGATCTCCGCGGCGCTGTTCGCGCGGTTCTCCTCGCGCCAGGACGAGTCGCCCGCGATGAAGGCGGTCGCGGCGCTGCGCCACCAGTTCGGCGGGCACGCGGTGAAGGCGTCGGGCCCGACCGGTGCCCCCGGTGACAAGGCCGGTCCGTCCTCGGGCACCGGTTCGACCGGTGATGCGGCCGGCCCGTCGTCGGGCACCGGCTCCGCCGGGGGCTGACCGCACGCGTGTACCTGCGGCGTTTCTCGGTCACCGACTTCCGGTCCTGGCCCGAGGCCGAGCTCGAGCTCGACACCGGCGTGACGGTCCTGGTCGGCCCGAACGGGGTCGGCAAGACCAACCTCGTCGAGGGGATGGGCTACCTGGCCTCGCTCGGCTCGCACCGCGTCGCCTCCGACGCCCCGCTGATCCGACGGGGCGCGGAGCAGGCGCTGGTGCGCGGCGAGGTGCACCACCAGGGCCGCAAGCTCGGCGTCGAGCTCGAGATCAACAACGGTCGTCCGAACCGGGCCCGGGTGAACCGGTCGCCGGTCGCCCGCCCGCGTGACGTCCTCGGCATCCTGCGCACCGTGCTGTTCGCACCCGAGGACCTCGCGCTGGTGCGCGGCGACCCGGGGGAGCGCAGGCGGTTCCTCGACGAGCTGCTCGTCGCGCGCTTCCCGCGTTACGCGGGGGTCCGCTCGGACTACGACCGGGTGCTCAAGCAGCGCTCCGCCCTGCTCAAGTCCGCCCGCGGAGGTCTGCGCGGCGGATCGCGCTCCCGCTCCTCGGACCCGGACGCCCCGGACGACCTCGCGACCCTGGAGGTCTGGGACGGCCACCTCGCCCGCAACGGCGCGGCGCTGCTGGCCGGGCGTCGCGAGCTCGTCGTCGCGCTCGGGCCCTACGCCGCCGAGTCCTTCGCCGAGATCGCGCCGTCGTCGGACCCGATCTCCCTGGACTACCGCAGCAGCATCGGCACCGCGACGGTCGCCGAGATGCCGGCGGGTGTGGACGAGATCGAGGCCCGGCTGCTCGAACAGCTCGCGACCGTCCGCAAGCAGGAGGTCGAGCGCGGGGTGTGCCTGGTCGGCCCGCACCGCGACGAGCTGGAGCTCGCGCTCGGCGAGGGGCCGGCCAAGGGCTACGCCAGCCACGGCGAGTCCTGGGCGTTCGCGCTGGCCCTGCGGCTGGCGTCCTACCGGCTGCTGCGTGCCGACGACGTCGAGCCGGTCCTCGTGCTCGACGACGTGTTCGCCGAGCTGGACTCCGCGCGCCGGCGGGCGCTGGCGACGATGGTCGCCCAGGCCGAGCAGGTGCTGGTCACCGCGGCGGTGCCCGAGGACGTCCCGCCGGAGCTGGACGGCACCCGGTTCGTCGTGGGGGAGGGCCGGGTGGACCGCGACGCCGCCCGCCCGTCCTCGTGAGCCCGTCGCGGACACGGGTACCGCCGGCCCGGTGGCGGGCCGGAACCGACCGCTGGGCGTGGCCCGGTGGTCACGACCGAGTAACACCGACCTGGGGACAAGTCTGTGGATATTGTGGATAACTCCGCCTCGCCTGGTGATCGTCGGGGGCCCGCGCCGCGAACGGGCCGTGAACGGCAGCCCCACGGCGGTGGACAGACCGATCCTGTCCCCAGGCCTGGGGACGGCGGATCCGGCTCCGGAGATAACGGCGGGGACACGGCGGGCGGCGCCCGTCGCGAGGGCACCGGCGACGCGGCGGGCGGCCGGAGAGGCTCCGATCTGGCGCGGGACGCCCTCAAGGCGGCGCGCGAGCAGTCGGCGAAGAAGGCCGCGGAGCGCAAGGCCGAGGGACTGCCGAAGCTGAAGGTCGTCTCCGGGAAGGGACGCCGGCGTCGCTGGTCGGGCTCCGGTCCCGACGACCGCGACCCGCAGCCGTTCGGGCGGATCGTGTCCCGGGTGTCGATGGACCGCGGCTGGTCCCCACGCCTGACCGACGCCACGGTGATCGGGCGCTGGCCGCAGCTCGTCGGCCCTGACATCTCCGATCACTGCACGCCGATCTCGCTGCGCGACGGCGAGCTGACGCTGCAGGCGGAGTCGACGGCGTGGGCCACCCAGCTCCGTACCCTGCAGCGACAGCTGCTCACCCGCCTCGCGGCCGCGGTCGGCCCGGACGTGGTGCGCCGGATCCGGGTGGTGGCCCCGAGCGGCCCGAGCTGGCGGCACGGGCCACGGCACGTGCGCGGCCGCGGCCCTCGTGACACGTACGGCTGACGGTCCGTCCGTGCGGATCGGGCACATCCGCCGCTGTCGGTGACCGGCGACGCGTGACGGCTCCGTAGAATCCAGATCAGGGCGAGATGACGCCGCCGGAGCTGCGAGACGATCCGCTCACCGGCGTCGCGACCCGGTTGGGCTCCCGTTCGCCCGTCTGTGGCGATTCTGGGCGGGTCCTAGCCGCGGTTCTGTCAGGGTCGACAAGTAGACTGGTCTCAGTGTTCCCGGGTGGTCTCTCGGCCGGCCGGGTCGATGTGCCGGCGTGCGCGGCCCCGCAGAACGCGGCGGGCCGTGCCGGCTCTCTAGGCGAGGAGATCCCAGGACTCGTGGCAGCCCAGGACAAGGCAACGCAGAAGAACACGTACGGCGCGTCGTCGATCACCGTGCTCAAGGGGCTGGAAGCGGTCCGCAAGCGCCCCGGCATGTACATCGGTTCGACCGGTGAACGCGGTCTGCACCACCTGATCCAGGAGGTGGTGGACAACTCGGTCGACGAGGCGATGGCCGGGTACGCCACCCGGATCGAGGTCACCCTGCTGGCCGACGGCGGGGTCCGGGTCGTCGACGACGGCCGCGGCATCCCGGTCGGGATGCACCCGGTGGAGAAGAAGCCGACCCTCGAGGTCGTCCTCACCAGCCTGCACGCCGGCGGCAAGTTCGACGACAAGTCCTACGCGGTCTCCGGCGGTCTGCACGGCGTCGGCGTCTCCGTGGTGAACGCGCTGTCCACCGCGCTCGAGGCCGAGGTGCACGTCGACGGCCGGATCTGGAAGCAGCGCTACGAGCTGGCCGTGCCCGGCGAGCTCGTGGACGCCGGGCCGACGAAGAAGACCGGCACCACGGTCACGTTCTGGGCCGACGGCTCGATCTTCGAGACCACGACCTACACGCTGGAGACGATCCGGCGCCGCCTGCAGGAGATGGCGTTCCTGAACAAGGGGCTCACCATCGTGCTGCGCGACGAGCGCACCACCCGCGACGGCGGCGCCGTGCGCGACGGTGACGACGAGGGCCCGGCGATCGTGGCCGACGACGAGCCGGACGCCGAGGGCTACGTCGCCAAGATCACCGAGCACGTCTTCCACTACCCGGGCGGTCTGGAGGACTTCGTCGCGCACCTGAACCGGAGCAAGGACCCGATCCACAAGAAGATCGTGTCCTACACCGGCGAGGGCCCCGGCCACCAGATCGAGGTGGCGATGCAATGGAACTCGGGCTACTCCGAGTCCGTCTACACCTTCGCCAACACGATCAACACGCACGAGGGCGGCACGCACGAGGAGGGCTTCCGGCACGCGCTGACCGCGACGGTCAACAAGTACGCGCGTGACAAGAAGCTGATCAAGGAGAAGGACGCCGCCCTCTCCGGCGACGACATCCGCGAGGGCCTGGCCGCGATCGTCTCGGTCAAGGTCGCCGAGCCGCAGTTCGAGGGCCAGACCAAGACCAAGCTGGGCAACACCGAGGTCAAGTCGTTCGTCCAGCGGATCAGCAACGAGTGGCTGGCGGACTGGTTCGAGCGCAACCCCAACGAGGCGAAGACGATCGTCACCAAGGCCGTTTCCTCGGCCCAGGCCCGTCTCGCCGCGCGGCGCGCCCGTGAACTGGTCCGGCGCAAGAGCGCCGGCGACATCGGCGGCCTGCCCGGCAAGCTCGCCGACTGCCGTTCCACCGACCCGATCAAGTCCGAGGTCTACATCGTGGAGGGCGACTCCGCGGGCGGCTCGGCCAAGTCCGGCCGGGACTCGATGTTCCAGGCGATCCTCCCGATCCGCGGAAAGATCATCAACGTGGAGAAGGCCCGTATCGACCGGGTCCTCAAGAACACCGAGGTCCAGGCCATCATCACGGCGCTGGGCACCGGCATCCACGACGAGTTCGACGTCGAGAAGCTGCGCTATCACAAGATCGTGCTGATGGCCGACGCCGACGTCGACGGCCAGCACATCCGGACGCTGCTGCTCACGCTGCTGTTCCGGTTCATGCGCCCGCTGATCGAGGCCGGGCACGTGTTCCTGGCCCAGCCGCCGCTCTACAAGCTCAAGTGGGGTGGCCGCGGCTCCGAGCCGGAGTTCGCCTACTCCGACGCCGAGCGCGACGGGCTGATCGAGGCCGGCCGCGCGGCCGGCAAGAAGCTGCCCAAGGAAGAGGGCGTGCAGCGCTACAAGGGTCTCGGCGAGATGAACGCCAAGGAGCTGTGGGAGACCACGATGGACCCGGCCCACCGGGTGCTGCTCCGGGTCAGCCTCGACGACGCCGCGCAGGCCGACGAGCTGTTCTCGGTCCTGATGGGCGAGGACGTGGAGTCCCGCCGTTCCTTCATCACCCGTAACGCCAAGGACGTGCGCTTCCTGGACGTCTGATCGACCCCGATCCACACGGATGATCAAGACGAACGTATGAACCGCGCGAGCAGGAGAAGAACCTCGTGACCGACACCATGGATCCGCCCGGCACCACCACCGACGCGGGCGGCGGCGACCGGATCGAGCCGGTCGACATCCAGCAGGAGATGCAGCGCTCCTACATCGAGTACGCGATGAGCGTCATCGTCGGGCGCGCGCTGCCGCTCGTCGAGGACGGGCTCAAGCCGGTCCACCGGCGCGTCCTGTACTCGATGGGGGAGAACGGGTTCCGGCCCGACCGCTCCTACGTCAAGTGCGCCCGCGTCGTCGGCGAGGTGATGGGTAACTACCACCCGCACGGCGACAGCTCGATCTACGACGCGCTGGTGCGCCTGGCCCAGCCGTGGTCGATGCGCTACCCGCTGATCGACGGGCAGGGCAACTTCGGCTCCCGGGGCAACGACCCGGCCGCCGCGATGCGCTACACCGAGTGCCGCCTGTCGCCGCTGGCGATGGCGATGCTGCAGGACATCGAGGAAGACACCGTCGGGTTCACCGACAACTACGACGGCAAGACCCAGGAACCCGACGTCCTGCCGTCGCGGGTGCCGAACCTGCTGATCAACGGCAGCTCCGGGATCGCGGTCGGGATGGCGACCAACATCCCGCCGCACAACCTGCGTGAGGTCGGCGAGGGGATCATCTGGGCGCTGGACAACTACGAGTGCTCCGACGAGGAGCTGCTCGAGGCGCTGATGGCCCGGATCAAGGGCCCGGACTTCCCGACCGCCGGCCTGATCGTGGGCCGCGACGGCATCGAGTCCGCCTACCGGACCGGGCGCGGCTCGGTGCGGATGCGCGCCGTCGTCGAGGTCGAGGAGGACGCCAAGGGCCGGACGACGATCGTCGTCACCGAGCTGCCCTACCAGGTCAACCCGGACAACCTCGTCGAGTCGGTCGCCGGGATGGTCCGCGACGGCAAGATGTCGGGGATCTCCGAGATCAACGACGAGTCCTCGGACCGCATCGGCATGCGGATCGTGTTCACGCTCAAGCGTGACGCCGTGGCCAAGGTCGTGCTGAACAACCTCTACAAGCACAGCCAGCTGCAGTACAGCTTCGGCGTCAACATGCTGGCGATCGTCGACGGCGTACCGCGCACGCTGCGCCTGGACCAGGTCGTCCGCAACTACGTCCGGCACCAGATCGACGTCATCGTCCGGCGGACCCGGTTCCGGCTGCGCAAGGCCGAGGAGCGGGCCCACATCCTGCGTGGTCTGGTCAAGGCGCTCGACGCCCTCGACGAGGTCATCGCCCTGATCCGGAGCTCGCAGACGGTCGACATCGCCCGGACCGGCCTGATCTCGCTCCTGGAGATCGACGAGATCCAGGCCCAGGCGATCCTGGACATGCAGCTGCGGCGCCTCGCCGCGCTGGAGCGCCAGAAGATCATCGACGAGCTGGCCGAGATCGAGGCCTACATCGCCGACCTCGAGGACATCCTGGCCCGGCCGGAGCGCCAGCGTCAGATCGTCCGCGACGAGCTCACCGAGATCATCGAGAAGCACGGCGACGAGCGGCGCACCCGCCTGGTCGCCGACGACGGCGAGGTCGCCGACGAGGACCTGATCGCGGTCGAGGACGTCGTCGTCACGATCACCGAGACCGGCTACGCCAAGCGCACGAAGACCGACCTGTACCGGGCGCAGAAGCGCGGCGGCAAGGGCGTGCAGGGCGCGGCGCTGAAGCAGGACGACATCGTCGCCCACTTCTTCGTCTGCTCCACGCACGACTGGATGCTGTTCTTCACCAACAAGGGCCGGGTCTACCGGCTCAAGGCCTACGAGCTGCCCGAGGCCAACCGCAGCGCCCGCGGCCAGCACCTGGCCAACCTGCTCGCGTTCCAGCCCGACGAGCACGTCGCCCAGGTCATGCAGATCAAGGACTACACGGCGCGGCCCTATCTCGTCCTCGCGACGCGAAACGGTCTGGTGAAGAAGTCCAAGCTCACCGACTTCGACTCCAACCGCACCGGCGGCCTGATCGGCATCAACCTGCGCGACGACGACGAGCTGGTCGGCGCCGTGCTCTGCTCCGGCGACGACGACCTGCTGCTCGTCTCCGCCGAGGGCCAGTCGATCCGGTTCACCGCGACCGACGACGCGCTGCGCCCGATGGGACGGGCGACGTCCGGCGTCCTGGGCATGCGGTTCAACACCGGTGACCGGCTGCTCGCGCTCAGCGTCATCCGCCCGGACACGTTCCTTCTCGTGGCCACCGCCGGCGGGTACGCGAAGCGCACCCCGATCGAGGACTATCCGGTACAGGGTCGTGGCGGGAAGGGAGTGTTGACCCTCCAGTACGACCGTCGACGTGGCACGCTGGTCGGTGCGCTCATCGTCGGGATCGACGACGAGCTCTACGCGATCACCTCGACGGGTGGGGTCATCCGGACCTCGGCTCGGGAGGTGCGCAAGGCCGGCCGGCAGACGAAGGGGGTCCGTCTGATGAACCTGGGCGAGAACTCGACGCTGCTGTCGGTCGCACGCAATGCCGAGGAGACCGCCGAGGACCCGGGTCTGATCGGTTGATGAACCGCTGCGGCGGCCGGCCTCGCCGGGCCGCCGCCGCAGCCGGGTCCTGACCGTGGTCCCAGCGCCGACGACCGAGGAGCGCGCAAGCTCGTGAGCAGTAACGACAGCACCCAGCCTGCGGGCGAGGGACGGACGGTCGCGACCGAGGCCGACCGTGTCGAGCAGGCGTCCCCGGGTGCCCCGGGTACGGGCGAGACGTCGTCGGCCGGTGCGACGGCCGGCGGTGCGGAGACGACCGGGACGGTCCCGCCGGTGGCCGGATCGAACGGCGCGGACCCGAACGGTCACCCGTCCCCGGCGCCGCGCTCCGACGATCCGGGCGCCGGGCGTGACGTTCCCGCACCTCGTGCGGAGGACACCGCCGAGCCGGCGCCGGCCGATCCGGTGCCGTCCGCGTCCACGGCGTGGGAGAGGGAGCCCGTAGAGGCCGAGGCGTCCCCGTCGGCCCGGACGCAGATGATCCCCCCGGTCGACCGGGCCGAACAGCCGTCCACGCCGGTGGCCGGCCCGCCCCCGTGGCGCCGGGTGCCGGGTGACCACCCCGCCGATCCCGAGCCCGAGGAGCCGGCCGAGCGTCCCTCGGTGGCGGACTCGCTGCTCAGCGAGGCGCCGACCGCGTTCCTGACCTCGCCCGCCGCGGCCGGTGCCGGAGCGGCGGCCGGTGCCACCACCGCCACCCGGGAGCGGGAGGGCACCGAGACCGCTGCCGCCGAGGCCCAGTCGCCGCGCTCGTCGCGTCACCGCCCGCCCCGCCAGGCGCTGCTGCAGCTCAAGCGCCTGGACCCGTGGTCGGTGCTGAAGATGGCCCTGGCCCTGGCTGTGGTGCTGTTCCTGGTCTGGATGGTCGCCGCGGGCGTGCTCTACGGCGTGCTCGGCGGGATGGGCGTCTGGGACCGGCTCAACGGCACCTACGCCGACCTGGTCACCGGCCAGACCCAGAACAGCGGATCGTTGATCAGTGCCGGCCGGGTGTTCCTGCTCGCCGGTGTCGTCGGCGCGATCAACAGCCTGCTGTTCGCGGTGGTGCTGACGATCGTGGCGTTCGTCTACAACGTCGCGGCCGACCTCGTCGGCGGCATCGAGGTCACGCTCTCCGAGCGCGACTGACCTGCTCCGATCCTCCGGCGCCGGCCCACTCGGGCCGGTGTCGGGGGCCGGGATCGGGTGTTGTAACGTTGCCATCGCTGCACGGGCCTATAGCTCAGTTGGTTAGAGCGCATCGCTGATAACGATGAGGTCGGTGGTTCAAATCCACCTAGGCCCACACCTTCCCGTTCGGGACATGCAGAGGATGATCACGATGAAGAAGCTCGTCGCACTCGCCGCTGCTGCCGGCGCGGCCTTCCTGGTCTGGTCCAAGCTCCGCGGTGTCGGTTCCGACGATCTGTAGCACGAGGCCACCACCCGCTGATCTCCGCGTCGCCCGCCGGTCCGGTACCGTCGCGGACGACCGATCCGGGGACGTAGCTCAATTGGCAGAGCACCGCCTTTGCAAGGCGGGGGTTAGGGGTTCGATTCCCCTCGTCTCCACCACCGCTGACCTGCACGGTTAGCAACTGCAAGGGATCTTCCCCCAGGTCCATGGCAATGACAGTGGCAATGACTAGCTTCGACGAGTGGCCAAGAAGTCGTCGGAGCAGCGCGCCGAAGGGATGATCCGGCGCCGCGGGAAGTCGTTCCAGGCGATCGTCTACGCCGGCATCGATCCGGTCACCGGTAAGCAGCTCTACCTTCGCGGCACCAGCCCCGACGAACGTGGGGCCGAGCGACTGCTCCGCAAGTTCCTGGTCGAGGTGGCCAAGCAGCGGCACGCCCGAACCCGGGCGTCGCTGCGGACGACGATCGAATCGTGGCTGGCGACCAACGAGCTCGAAGCGTCGACCCGCGAGAACTACGTGTGGCTGATCGCGAAGCACATCGACCCGGTCCTCGGCGACCAGCCGATCGGAAAGGTCACGGCGTACATCCTGGAGCGCTTCTACGGCGAGCTGCGCCGCTGCTCGTCCCGCTGCAACGGCCGGCCCTTCGTCGAGCACCGCATTGACGAGCCACACGAGTGCCGCACGGTCCGTCACAAGCGACCTCCCGGCCGGCCGCCGAAGGCCGGCTACCCGCCGCACGACTGCGTCGAGAAGGGCTGCCTCGTCATCGAGTGCGAACCGCACGTGTGCGAGCCCCTCGGCGCGGCGACCGTCCGCAAGGTCCACTTCGTGGTGAGGGGCTCGTTGGCGGCGGCGATGCGGTGGGGGTGGATCACCTCCAATCCGGCCGAGCTCGCGCGCATCCCACGCCTGCCTGTGTCGGATCCCGACCCGCCGACACCGGCGGAGGCCGCGGTGTTGGTCGCCGCTGCTCGAGCTGAGGACCCGTCGTGGGGAGCTCTGGTCTGGGTCGTGATGGTGACCGGGCTCCGACGGGCGGAGCTGCTGGCGCTCAAGTGGACCGATGTCGACTTCGAGAGCGCGACGTTGCACGTGCGCCGCAACCATGTCCGAGTAGCCGGCCGGAACGTCGAGAAGGACACCAAGACGCACCGGGCCAGGCGACTCGCGATCGACGAGACGACGGTCCGGGTCCTCAGGGAGCATCGCCAACGCTACGAGGAGCGGTGTCGCGACTTCGGCGTCAAGCCGTCGTCGAGCGCCTACCTGTTCTCGTACTCGCCGACGAACGACCGACCGTGCGACCCGAGTGGTGTCACGCACCGGTACGGACGGATGTGCGCGCGACTCGAGATCGACAGTCACCTGCACGCGCTCCGCCACTACACGGCGACCGAATTGTTGTCGGCGGGGGTGGATCTGCGGACCGTCGCCGGACGCCTCGGTCATGGCGGCGGAGGTGCGACCACACTCCGGGTGTACACGGCGTGGGTCGAAAACAGCGATCGCCGTGCCGCGCAGGTCGTTTCCGACCGCGTGAGGCATCAGCCCGATAGCTGACTCCCGGCGGACGGAGCCTGTGCCACGGACGCTCAAGGCCGCGTCGGCCGAGGACCCCGATGGACCGCCTGCGGCGGGGCCTGTCGGCCCGGTGGCTTAGACGGTATGGGCGGGACTTCCTCCGCGTCGTGATGCTGGTCGTCGCTCGTCTCAGGTCAAGGTCGTTCGTCCTCGCTGCGCTGCGGGCGCTGCACCTGGACCTGATCCTCGTCGACGACTTCTTGGCCTGGTGCGGAGCAAGGGCCAGGACCGAGACACCCGGAGCACTCGGCGAGTACGCCTGCCTGGAAGAGCGAGGGGTGTCGAGCCGAGGAGGTTGGCCGTGGTGATCGACGTACGGACGAGTGTGGGCCTGGATGTGCACGCCCGGTCGGTGGTGGCGTGCGGGTTGGACGGGCAGACCGGGCAGCTGTTCGAGCAGCGGATGGTCGCCGACCCGGCAACGGTGATCGAGTGGATCCGTGGCCTGCCCGGGCCGGCGGCCGCGACGTATGAGGCCGGCCCGACCGGGTTCGGGCTGGCGCGGGCGCTGCAGGAGGCGGGGATCCGCTGCCTGGTCGCGGCGCCGTCCAAGCTGCAGCGCCCGTCGGGCGACAGGGTCAAGACCGACGTGCGCGACGCCCGCCACCTGGCGCGGCTGCTGCACCTGAGCGAGATCGTCGAGGTCGCCGTTCCCTCGCCGCAGGTCGAGGCGGCCCGGGATCTGACCCGCTCACGGGAGGACGCGCGGCGGGAGTTGATGTCGGCCCGGCATCGGGTACAGAAGTTGTTGCTGCGCCACGGGATCGTCTACTCCGACGGTCGGGCGTGGACCTCTCGCCACGAACACTGGCTGCGCTGTCAGCGGTTGGCGATGCTGCACTCGCAGATGGCGTTCGAGTCCGCCTACGGCGCGATGGTGAGCGCTCGCGAGCGCCGGGATCGGCTCGACGAGGCGATCGCCGAGATGGCCGCGGACTGCGAGCTGACCCCGGTGGTGCACCGGCTGGGATGCCTGCGCGGGATCTCGACGCTCACTGCGTTCGCGTTGGCGGTGGAGATCGGGGACTGGCACCGGCTGTCCGGGCGGACGATAGGAGCGTTCCTCGGGCTGGTGCCCAGCGAGTACTCCAGCGGCGCGTCGCGAATGAAGGGCCCAATCACCCGCACCGGGAACGGACACGCGCGCCGGTTG
This sequence comes from Pseudonocardia sediminis, assembly GCF_004217185.1. Lineage (NCBI taxonomy): Bacteria > Bacillati > Actinomycetota > Actinomycetes > Pseudonocardiales > Pseudonocardiaceae > Pseudonocardia > Pseudonocardia sediminis. The sequence continues at coordinate 40,362 of NZ_SHKL01000001.1, forward strand.
ATGATCGAGGCTGCGTGGCATCACCGTCGTCCGTATCGGACCTCAGCGCAGCTGACCCGACGCTGGGAGCTCGCCTCGCCGGCCGCGCGGGCTCGCGCGGAGCAGGGCAACCGGCGCCTGCACGGGCGGTGGGCGCGGTTCGACGCCCGCCGCAAGCGGGCGGTGGTGGCCAACACCGCGATCGCCCGCGAGCTCGCCGGCTGGTGCTGGTCGCTGGCCGTGCTCGAGTAGCCGGCGGAGCCCCCTGGATCGTCCGGAGCCTCGTGTGGTCGGGGTGGTGGCAGCGCCTGGGAACGGATGCACGACCGTGCTATGAGCAGCCACGACGACGCCTGTCGTAGTGGTGACGCTCGCGCTTAGAGCAGTTGCATCGTTCCAGCCGAACCAGCCGTCCTGCGGTAATCAACCCGCGAATATCAGACTGATGATGCGCGTCGATACGACACGCTCCCACCTTCTGGCCGAGTGCGGGGTTCCGGACTCCACGGAGCGGTGCTCGTGATCAGTCGACGGTCACGGGCACCGCTTCGACCTGCGCTATTGACAATCTGGTCTCCATAGCAGCACGGCCGACCTCCCGGTAAAGGGCGCTTCGCGTCGCCTCCGGCGACAGCCCTCCGGGCTGCCCTCAGTGACCGCGAGCCTCCCCGGCCGTGCCGCGACGCCCTGACGGGCAGCGGGGAACAGCGCCCCGCCACCCGCAAGGGGTTCCCGGGCCGACAGGCCCGACGATGACCGGGAGGGCCAGCGATGCGCGCCAACGACACCACCAGGAGCAACCGAGTATTGGACGCCGAGAAGGCGGTCGGGGTGGTCGAGGTGATGACGGTCGGCGTACGTGTGGCCGGACGGGTCCCGACCCGTACCGATCTGCGCTTCGCCGGAACCCCGGAGCAGATGCTCGGCCTGTCGCTGGGCACGGTGCTGATCTACCTCAACTCGCATCTGGCCGTGCGCTCGGTCGCGCTGGCATGGGGACAGGCTGCCCCGATGGCCCGGTCGCTGTCCCCGGCACTTCCGGCACCGCGGCGTCCGGTGATGGCGACCGGGCCGTGGTCGCTGACCACGATAATCCGCATGTTCGGGACCCCGTCGGTGGACACGCTGTTGCTGGCCGCGCAGCCCGGAACGAACCTGCCGACGATGCTGCGGATCCAGGTCGGGCCCATCACCTGGGACCTGGCCGACGCGGCCGCCTACACCTCGCTGCTGAACGCATGGCGGGGTGCGGCGGACCTGCTCGCTGCCACCTGCGGGGAGACCGACTGACGATCGACATGTGGACAACTCGGCCCGGCCGCTTGGGCGGCCGGGCCGCGGCGCGTCACCCTGTATTGGTGGACCAACAGGTGCGTTGGCGTGTGGGTGTGCTGCGACGCGGCGAGGAGAACATCGACTGGGTCGCTGGCGACGTCGCGCCGGCGTGGGGGAGCGCTCGGGCGGCGACGATCGCCGCGGTCCAGGACCTCGTCGCAGTCGAAGGTCGACAGGAGTACCGGCTGCAAATGGACGATGTCGAAGGCAGCGTAAACCCCGGCTTTGACGTGGACGGCCGATTCGTGCTCGGCGACCTCGAGCGACTCATACCCGGCACCCGACACCTAACTTAGCGAGACAACGACTGCACCTGATTGCTGTTCGTTGCATCCGTGAACAAGTCGGGTTGTTGTGCTCACGTCGCTACGGTAGGCGCCTGACCTGGCAGGGCCGTGCCGTGCAGCACGGCGCGGTCGGGTTGGGAACCGAACGAGTATCGGCCTTACTGCGGTAGAGCAGCCCAACTACCTTCGATTGGACGGTGCGTCGCCGTAGCGCTGCCGATAGGCGGCGGCGAATCGGCTGGCGCTGGAAAAGCCCCATCGAGCTGCGATGTCGCTAACTGTGTCCGACGGGTTGTTCTGAAGATCGGCCTGAGCTTGCTGGAGCCTGACCTGAACGAGGTAATCCATTGGTGAGCAGCCGAGCCAGTGACGGAAAGTCTCTTGCAGCCTGCGGACGCTCATTCCGCTGAGCATCGCGAGTTGGGCGACGGTCCATGCCCGCGCCGGATCGTCGTGCAGAGCATCGATGACCTTCGAGATTGACTTGGGTTGGGCAGGCGTCGACCGGCCATCGTCAGGACAACTTGCCAGCAGGAATCCGGTGGTCAAGGCTCCGGCGAGCTGTTCCTGAACCGACGGGAGGCTGCTGAACAGTCCTGGCTCGGACAGATCTGAGGCCAGGCTCCCGACGAGGCGGCGCCACTCCCGGGCGGCAACGGTGGTGAGGTTGAGCTGGTCGGGTAGCAGGCCGGAGACTCGGGCGAGATCACGGTCGAGGACGTGTTCGGCCTCGCGGTCGAGCCAGGCGCTGTCGAACTTGACACCGAGGACGGTGCATTCGGCGTCCCAATGACTGATCAGGGTGGGGGTGTCCGCGCGGAAGACCGTCGCTCGGCCCTGTTCGGAGGTCACCGTGCCGTGCCGGCCCCGGCTTTCCAGACGCCCGGACAGCGGGATGTTGACCTCGTAGGCGCCCGGATAGTCGCACTCGATCTGCACGTCGACGCCCCACCCGACGTACCCGATCAACACGGGCCCGAGATCGAGCGTCCGCAGAGTGTGGTGGGTGGGCACCGGCGTCCGCGCGTCGCGCGGGACGAGGTTGTGCGGGAAGTAGGCATCGGCAACGGCGCGCGAGAGCTCGTCTACGTCTCGTGGGGCCTCGGGCTCTTCGCCCGAGTCCGGAGAGGTTTCGTCAGGCGGCGCCGCCATGTCTCAAATATAGCTGCGACCGAGGTCTCTAACCGGTCGCGCGATCCGTCTCGTCGTCGCGCGATCGGTGTCGTCGTAGGCGCTGCGCGCTGTCTAACTTCTCGACAACCACCACATGACAGAGAGGTTATGACGATGACGCAGAGCTCTCAGGCCGCCAGGCCGGATCTTGCCTGGCTCGACGACGTCACCGTGGCCGATCTCGAGCGCGACCCGTACCCGGTGTACGAGCGCCTGCGCGCCGAGTCGCCGGTCGCGTTCATCCCCGCACTGGGTTTCCACGTCGCCACGACGAAGCAGACCTGCCAGGAGGTCGCCGCCAACCCCGAGATCTGGGATGGCGTGATCAGCCCGGCCGGTGGCCGGACGTTCGGCCACCCGAACGTGCTCAACGCCAACGGCCCGGAGCACGACGAGCTGCGCGGCATGGTCGAGCCGTCTCTGCAGCCGGCCGAGGTAAGCCGCTATGTCGAGGACCTTGTGCGGCCGATTGCTCGCCGCTACGTGGAGGCGATCGAGGCCAAGGGGCACGCGGACCTGGTCACCGAGTTCTGTGAGCCGGTCAGTGTTCGGTCGTTGGGTGATCTGATGGGACTGCAGTCGGTCAGCTCGGACAAGTTGCGCGAGTGGTTCCACAAGCTGTCGGTGTCGTTCACCAACGCCGCGGTGCTGCCCAATGGAGACTGGGCGAACCCGGACGGGTTCATCCCCGGGGACGAGGCGCGCGCCGAGGTTCACGAGGTGGTCGACCCGCTGATCGACCGCTGGATCGTCGAGCCGGATGACAGCGCGCTCTCACACTGGCTGCACGACGGCATGCCCGAGGGCGAGACCCGGCCGCGGGAGATGCTCTACCCGACGATCTTCGTGTTTCTGCTCGGCGCGATGCAGGAGCCCGGCCACGCCATGTCGTCGACGGTGGCGGGCCTGTGGACCAAGCCCGACCAGTTCGAGTCCGTCGTCGACGACCCGAAGCTGATCCCCCGGGCGATCATCGAGAGCATGCGCTGGACCTCGCCGATCTGGTCGGCAGTGGCGCGTACGAACAAGGTGGACGCGACCGTCGGTGGCATCGATCTACCGGCCGGTTCCGTGGTGATGTTGTCCTACGGTTCGGCCAACCATGACACGAGCGACTACAACGCTCCGTCGGAGTACGACCTGAACCGGCCGCCGGTGCCGCACCTTGCCTTCGGTGCCGGCGCGCACGCCTGCGCCGGGGCGTCGTTCGCCAGTGAGGTCTGCCGGATCGGGCTCGAGGAGCTGTTTGAGGCGATCCCGAACATCGAGCGCGACCCGGACCACGAGATCGACTTCTGGGGCTGGGGTTTCCGCGGACCGACGCAGCTCCATGCCCGTTGGGAGGTCTGAGATGACCGGGCAGACGGCAACCACCCGGACCGAGATCGGTGACCCCGTCGGGCATCGGGTGCGGCTCAAGACCATGGAGACCGAGACCATCTGCGGCGAGGACCAGAGCGTTCTCGACGCGTTCCTGCGCGCGAACACCTGGCTGCCGCATGGCTGCAGCCAGGGCACGTGCGGGAGCTGCAAACTGAAGGTCATCGACGGCACGGTCGACCACCGCGCGTCCTCGGAGTTCATCCTCACCGCGCCCGAGCGCGAGGAGGGGATCGCGCTGGCCTGCCAGGCGACGCCGTGCGCCGACCTGCTCGTCGAGCCGCTGGCCGACATCGCCGACGACGGGATAGTCCACCATCCCCTGCGCGATGTCCTGGGAACCGTGTCGGTGCTTGAGGACATCGCCCGGGAGACTCGCCGCCTGGTGATCGACCTGGACGAGCTCATGCCGTTCAATGCGGGCCAGTACGTCGAGCTCTTGGTGCCCGGCACCGAGATCCGTCGTCAGTACTCGATGGCGAACTCACCGGCCGAGACCGGCGCGATCGAACTGCACATCCGCCGAACCGAGGCCGGTGCGGCCACCGACGGCTGGATCTTCGCCCACATGGCCGTCGGGGATCGGGTAGAGATCCGCGGACCGTATGGCACCTTCGGGATCGGTAAGCCCCAGGAGGAGGCCGCTATTCTCGTCGCCGGGGGTACCGGACTGGCGCCGATGAAGTCGATCGTGCACGCCGCGCTCGCCGAGGACCTGGTTCCAGAGCTGTGGCTCTACCACGGCGGCCGCACCGAACAAGACCTGTACGACGTCGAGTTCTTCACCGATCTCGATACCCGCTACGAGCAGTTCCACTACCGCCCGGTGCTCTCCGAGCAGAACTGGGACGGCGCCAACGGGATGGTCACCGACGCGGTCCTCAACGACTTCGACACGCTCAAGGGCTTGTCCGGTTACCTCTGCGGGCCACCGGCGATGGTCGACGCCGGACGCAAGGTCTTCAAGCGCCGCCGCATGGCGCCTCGCCTGATCCACCAGGAGGAGTTCACCGACGCCTCCGACGTCAAGGTCAGTTGAGCCGGCACGTCCCCGACCGATACCTCGCGGACCCAGCAGCGTCGGTCGCAGTCGCGGAGCGGCCGGGCGGGCACTGCGCGAAACGGTGGGCCGTGAGCCGCCGTCACGCGTATCCCGTCACTAAGCGAGTGTCGAGCCCTACCGGCGAACACCCGGGGACCCGCGGCCGCCTTAACGGCGCCGACCCGGCGCCGGGCCGCAGCGGTCCGCAGGCGGATCGAAGCCTCGCGTAGGTCCTCGTCGCGACCGGCTCCTCGGCGCCGGGGGGCACCCGGTCGCGCAACGTCCGTCCCGCCTGGTGCCGGGGACACCCGACGGCCACCACCCGAATTCGGAGCACTGAAAGGCGCCACACATGACCACCACAGACCCGCGGTCCGGCTCGGCGGCGTCCGACGCTGCCACCGCCGGATCGCACGCTACAGAGTCGGCCCGTCTCGGCCGTTCTAACCAGCGCGGCGGCGGCAGCGCCGTCGACCAGGCTCGGACCGCGAAGGTGATCGGCGCCGCCCTGGAGGGCATCCGCGCCGCGATCCGCGACAACAAGGTCACCTACGACGAGTTCGACGCGTTCAAGCGCTGGCTCATCGAGGTCTCCGACACCGGCGAGTGGCCGCTGTTCCTCGACGTCTACCTCGAGTTCGAGGTCGAGCGCGTCGCCGCCGAGACCCAGGACGGGTCCACCGGCACGATCCTCGGCCCGTTCTGGCTCGACGGGCAGGCCCAGCTCGACTCCCCGGCGACCCTGCCGATGCGCGACGACGAGCCGGGCACACCGTTGATCCTGGCCGGCCAGGTCCGCGGCACCGACGGCAAGCCCCTGGCCGGGGCGAAGGTCGACATCTGGCACACCGACGACGAGGGCTACTACTCCGGGTTCGCGTCGAAGCCGCCAGCCGGGAACCTGCGCGGCGTGGTCACCGCCAACAGTGACGGCCGCTACGAGATCCACAGCCGCAAGCCCGCCCCGTACACAATCCCGCTGGACGGGCCGACCGGGAAGATGACCGAGACCGCCGGCTGGAGCCCGTGGCGACCGGGGCACCTGCACCTGCTGGTCTCCGCACCGGGACACCGGACGATCACCACGCAGCTGTTCTTCATCGGCGACCGGTACCTCGACTCCGACGTCGCCTCGGCCACCAAGCCGGAGCTGATCCTCGACCCGCAGCCCACCGGCAATGGCGATGAGGTCCGCTCGGACTACGACTTCGTCATCGAGTCCGAGTAGACACCCCCGGGGCGGCCGTTCCGGGGACGCCGACCACGTCGGTCGGCGCCCCGGACGCCCCGCCTTCTGCATCCACCTCCTCTACGCCCAGAGATGTCTCCAGGACGTCATCACCCGGCCCGAATCGGAGTCCCGGCCATGACCGACGCACTCTCACCTCGAATCGACCGCCCGTCCGAACGACCCGTTGTCCCGACCTGGCGCGGTGTGGAGGAGGTGCCCGCCGAGTTCAGGCGCTGCGTGGTCGTCCTGGGGGTGTTCGACGGCCTGCACCGCGGCCACCGACGTCTCGTCGACCACGAGCCGGCCCAGTGACCACGCTGGAGCAGCGGCTCGCCCGCCTCGAGGACCACGAAGCCATCCGCGCCCTCGACGCCCGCTACTGCCGGGCTCTCGACGATGGTGATTGGGACAACCTCGTCGACCTGTTCACCGACGACGGTGAGTTCGTTGGGCTCAGCCGCGCGATAGGCCACACCTCGCTGCGCCGGTTCTTCGGCGGTCTCGCCCGCAACGGCCTCACCGCCTACTGGCACCACGTCACCAACCTCGAGATCACCCTCGACGCCACCGTCCCCGACCGCGCCCAGGCAACGTCGCTGCTCTGGCAGCCCTGCGTGCAGGACGGCGTCGCCCACATCGCCGCCGGCCGCTACACCGACGACCTCGAACGCATCGACGGCCACTGGCGCTACCGGTCTAAGCGGGTGTCGTTCGACTACTTCATGCCCCTGGCCGAGGGGTGGGACCACGGCCGCTTCACCCTCGACTCCGCGGCCGACACCTACTACCCGCACGACGCCCACGTCGCCGCGGTCCCGGACCACCCGCCGGTCGAGCTCCACCACCAGGTCGACGGCCCCGACGCGGCGCCCGTCCTGGTCCTCGGGCCCTCGCTGGGAACAGACCTGCACCTGTTCGACGCCCAAGTCGCCGCGCTCGCCGACACCTACCGGATCGTGCGCTACGACCTACCCGGCCACGGCAACAGCCCGACGCCCGCCGGGCCCTACACGGTCACCGGACTGGCCCGCGACGTCCTCGCGCTCCTCGACCGCCTCGACATCGACCAGTTCCACTACGCCGGAGTCTCGCTCGGCGGCGCGATCGGTCAACAACTCGCCGTCGACCACCCCGACCGGCTCCACAGCCTCACCGTCATCGCCTCCGCCGCACGCTTCGCCGAGCCCTCCAGCTGGCCCGAGCGCGCGATGAACGTCCGCGCCCAGGGGACCCAGTCGATGATCGGCAGCAGACCCGGGACCTGGTTCACCCACGACTTCGTGCACACCAACAACAGCGAAGCCACCCGCCTGGTCAAGATGCTTGCCGAGACCACCCCGGCCGGCTACGCCGGATGCTGCGAAGCCATCGCGACCTTCGACCTGCGCCAGCAACTCGCCGACATCACCGTCCCCACCCTCGCAATCGCCGGCGCCGATGACCCGGCCACACCACCGGCCATGCTCGAGACCATCGCCAACACTGTGCAGCACGGTCGCTACGTCATCATCGAGAACGCAGCCCACCTTCCGAACGCCGAGCATCCCCGGCTCGTGAACGAGGCCCTGGTCGAGCACCTGAGTCAGAACACCTCGTAGCTGGCTACGCCGAAATCGCGCCCTCGACCTCGACGGTCGCAATCGTCTGCTTGCGGCCCAGCATCTTCTGAGCGACAAGTACGCCTGCGTCATTCGGTTCGCGACCGGAGTGACTGGCTGATGCGTCGGTCAGAAGCCATGCGCGGATCCCACGCTCAAAGGCGTCGACGGCCGTCTTCAGCACACAGACCTCGGTGTCGATGCCGCACACGAACATGTCAATCCAGAGTCGCGCATTCGCAAGCTCGATGCCTTCGTCGTTGAACAGGGTGTAGACCTTCTTATCGACGACGGCTACGGCCTTGCGGCTGAGGCCCTGCAGGTGGTCGACGATGTCGATCTCTGGCGAGTTCTTCAGCTTGGACCAGCCCATGATCTGCTCGAACGGGCTGTCGTCGTAGTTGAGATAGCGCGTGAAGACCACGTCCCGGCCTCGGTCCAGCCACTCCCGGACGAGCTGCTCGATCACCGGGACGACGTGCTCCGAGTGCTCTGTCACGAAACCGTTCTGCACGTCGACGACGACCAGAACCGGGTTGATCTCTGCCACTGCTACCGCCTGTCGCAGTCTCGGAGGGTGTCGATCGCCTGGTCCAGTCGTCGGACGAGGCCACTGGTGCTCACTATGGCCTCCCGCATCGCGCGGTGCTGCGAGGTCTCCTGCGGACGCTCGGTCGTCAGCCTGGAGCGGATCCCGCGCAGGTACCGCCAGCCGTACTCAGGCGGGACGTCCGGGTCCTCGCCGGCCTCGACGACCTGGCGGATGTAGTCGGTGTACGCCCAGGCCGCCTGGACGGAGAGCTCGCAGGCGATGAGCTCGCGCTCGGCGAGGCACTGCTCGGTGGCGTGCGGTTGGTAGACGACGCCGGACCAGGAGGCGCAGCCGGTGGCGATGGCTCGGACGCCGAAGTCGCTGATGTCCGGGTGCTCGAACCCGTCCCGCAGGAACGCCTGCTCGACGACCGAGGCGCGGGCGAGCTTCTCCTGCGGGGTGCCGGTCTCGTGTCGGCTGATGAGCACGCGCGGGACGCACAGCAGCCGTAGGGCGCTGCCGTGCTGGTTGCCGTCGAGGGGGATCTCGTCGACCCAGTACGAGCTCAGCACCCGAGATCGCGGTGATCACGTCGACCGACCTGGCGAGCGCTCGACGAACCTCGTCCGAATCGCTCTCGTTGGTCCGATTGTGACCACCCCTCACGGACCTCGGTCCGGACCCCGTCACGGGCCGCCCGCCGAACCCCGCCAGCCCGAACCCCGCCAGCCCGACCCCCGCCAGCCTGATCCACGACAGCCCGATCCACGCGCAGCGGACCCGCGCCAGCCCGCGCCGCGACAGCAACCCGCGGCCCCACAGCCCTCGGCGGCGCCGGCTCCGCGGGACGGCAGGGCCGTGCACGCACTCCGCATCACGACCTACGTCCTCACGAGCCTCGCCTCACTCGTCTTCCTGGCGATGGTGGTGTACGGGTACCTGGCGGTCCAGGACCTGCGGAACAGCCTGCAGTCGAACCCGCTCTTCGGCGGCGCCTCCAGCTTCTCCGCCCCCGGGGCCGGCGACACCGGCCTGGACGTCGGCGACAACTACGCGAACCTCTGCTCCGCGAACCCCGGTGCGCCGGAGTGCGTCGGCGGCTGACGCCGCGGGGGACTCGAGCGTGTTGACCTGAACCGGAGTCGAGGTCCTAGCGTCCGATCCATGACACGACCACCCATGCAGCCGCCCGCCCAGCAGCCCATCGGGTTCTGGACCCTCCGCGCCGGAGAGGCCATCCGGGACCGCATCCTGGGCGCTCTCGACGAGATCGGCGTGACGCAGCCCGAGTGGTGGGTGCTCCACCAGCTGTCCCGCTACGAGGACGGTGTCGACCGGAGCACGGTCGTCGCGACGATCGGCCCGAACGACACCCCGGCCGTCGCCGAGGCGGCCATCGACGCGGCGATCGCGAAGGGGTGGATCGACGCCGACGGTGCGCACCTGCGCTTCACCGACGCCGGAGCCGAGCAGTTCGCCCGTGCCGCGGACGTGCAGAAGAAGCTGCACGAGGAACGCATGCAGGGCGTCACCACCGAGGAGTTCGCGACCACCATCTCGGTACTGCAGCGGACGATCGTCAACGTCGGTGGGGACGCCTGGCACTGGTGACCCGCCGTCGTCGGACCCCCGGTCAGCAGTTCGGGTCGTTGTTGTCCCGCCCCTGCATGCACGGCTCGCCCGAGCTGTTCTTCGGGCCGTCGGTCCGGCCCTCGTAGTAGCCGTACTCGGGCGACCAGGCCCGACCTTCGGTCGGTCCGTCGTAGGCCTCGGTGTCGAAGGCGCCGGTCGTCGCCGGGTCGCAGTCCTGCTCGCCGGGCAGGCAGGGCATTCCGCCACGGTCGATCCAGGACGGCCACGTGCCGCAGGCGGCGACATGGTCGCCGGGGTCTCCGACCTGGCGGGCGTTCCACCAGGCGGCGTCGCCGCAGTGGTCCGCAGGGGCCTCGCTGGACCCGGTCGCGGAGGACGCGGTCTCGGCGGGTCCGGGCTCCGGGGTCGGCAGGGGGAGGTCCGGGACGACGCGGGCCGGGAGGGGCGGCGCGGGGATGAGCTCGGCGACCGTCGGCCCGGCCGCCACCGCGGAGACGCCCGGGATCGCGGGCTGCACCGTCGGCGACGCCTGGGCGAACGACATCGCGCCGGCCGTGGCGAGCGCGCCGACCAGTGTGGCCGCGACTCCGCCACGGAGAACGGTGCGGAGGATGGAACGTCCCTGGCGGCGGTTCGAGGTCATCTCTGCGGTCTCCCGGCTCGGTCCGGGCCGCCCGACACGACCCATCCGCTGTGTCCATCGCCGCGATCGGAGCAGTGTTATGCCGCCGATCGGCCGTTCATCGGAAGTGATGAGGCCTGTACCGGTGAACCGGCGGCAGGAAGCCGCCGGTTCACCGGCTCGGTCGGCCGTCGGTCAGGGCACAAGGATGGCGCGCCCGCGCACCCGGCCGGCGTCGAGATCGTCGATCGCGGTCTGGAAGTCGTCCAGCGCGTAGGTGGACGTGTGCAGGCGGACGAGGTCGCGGGCCGCCAGTTCCATCAGGTCGCACAGGTCGTTGTAGCTGCCGACCAGGTTGCCCACGATGGTGACCTCCGAGGAGACGAGGTCGATCGTCGGGACGTCGACGTTCTCGCCGTAGCCGACGACGTGGTAGTCGCCCGCCTCACGGGTCATCCGCAGTCCCTCGGCGGTGCTGCCGCCCTCACCGACGAAGTCGACGACGGTCTCCGCGCCGCGTCCCCTCGTCAGCGACAGCACCTCGTCGACGTGTCCGCCGTCGGCGACGATGCCCTCGTCCGCGCCGATCGAGAGCGCCAGCTCGAGCGCCTCCGGATTCCGGTCGAGCACGACGATCTTCGCCGGGGTCAGGGCCTTGAGCACCTGGATCCCGATGTGCCCGAGGCCCCCGGCGCCGATCACGACGCAGGTGTCACGCGGCCCCAGACGCCGGGAGGCCTTGGCCGCGGCGTGATAGGCGGTCAGGCCGGCGTCGGCGAGCGCGGCCACGTCGGCCGGCTCGAGCGAGTCGTCGAGCTTGACCACGCTGCGGGCGGAGGTGCGCAGGTATTCGGCGTAGCCCCCGGCGGAGTCGATCCCGGGGAACGCGTTCTGCTCGCAGTGCACGTCGTCGCCGGAGCGACAGGCGCGGCACAGGCCGCAGGTGATCAGCGGGTGCACGATCACCTTGTCGCCCTCGGCGACGTTGGTGACCGCACCGCCGACGGCGTGCACCCAGCCCGCGTTCTCGTGACCGATCGTGTACGGCAGTGTGACCTGGGACTTCTCGGCCCACTGGCCCTCGAGGATGTGCAGGTCGGTCCGGCACACCCCGGCGCCGCCGATCCGCACGACCACGTCGAACGGCTCGACGGGGGTGGGCTCGGGGACGTCGGTCATCTGTAGTGGCCGGTGGTAGCCGACGACCTGGACTGCCTTCACGTTCGGTTCTCCTGCGGGGTCGGGGTGGTGGAGTCGGGATAACGGGTGCGCAGCAGCCCGCGGCAGAAGTGCGCGTTGCCCTCGATCGAGATCCGGGTGGAGCGGGCCATCCGGAGCCGCAGCGGAACCTCGTCGGCCGGGTAGGCGTGTCCGGTGTGGTCGACCAGGACCGGCAGCTCCGCGGCGTCACCGAGACCGATCGCGGCCCGGCGGCGCAGCAGCGCGGCGGTGGTGTCGTCGTCGGGCAGGTCGCCGAGCGTGACACCGCGCAGGTCGACCTCGGCGCGGTCCGGGTCCGCCCGCAGCAGGCGGGTCAGCACCCGCTCCATGGCCGCCGTGTGCGCCTTGCGCTGGAACGTCAGGCGCAGGTCGTCGAGGTTGTCGTCCGCCTCGTGGGCGAACGTGCCGCGGTAGCCGGCGTCGGCGGCGAGGCCGGCGTTGATCAGGTCCGAGTCGTGGTGGCCGTCGAGCTCGACGACCACGTCGCCGGTCCAGGGCAGCGCCGTCAGCACGTCCTTGGAGTCCGACGCCATCAGGTAGGCGAAGTTCGGCGCGCAGAAGCTGGTGGGCAGGCGAAGGTGCACCTCGACCCGGTCGCCGTCGACCTCGACCGACTGCACGAACTCCAGGTCGGTGATCGGCTCGTCGAGCTCGGGGTCGACCACGGCGTCGAGCGCGCGGAAGGCCTGATCGCGAAGGGTGGTGGTGGGCCCTGTGGTGGTGAGGTGCGTCGTCGGGGCGGACATCAGGAGGCGACCGCCACTTCCTCGGCACGCTCGTCGCGCAGCTGCAGCTCGGCGGGGACCGGAATGTCGTACATCGCGGCGGCGTTGAGCCCGAGGATCTTCTTCTTCTGCGCGGTGGTCAGCGGCGCGTACTCCGAGAGCTCGGCCGGGATCTCGAAGTCGACGAAGGCCTCGACCAGCCAGCGCGGCGTCCAGATCGCGTAGTCGCTGGAGAACTGGATGCGGTCCTCGCCGATCCAGTAGAGCAGCTCGCCGACGATCTGCCCGAAGTACTTGGGCCGGGTGTGGATGAACGGCATCGCGACGGCGAGGCCGGCGTGCACGTTCGGCTCCTGGGTGGCGATCCAGCAGAAGTCCTCGAGCCGCGGCAGGCCGCAGTGCTCGATCACGAAGTTGAGCTCGGTGAAGTCGGTGGCGACGTGGTCCACGTCGGCGACGTCGAACGCGTCGCGGTCGAGCGGGCGGATCGTCGGGCCCTTGTGGATGTGGATGTTCTTGATCCCGAGCTCCTGGGCGGCCTCCAGGTAGCGGTAGGACCACGGGTCGTCGAGCTTCCAGCCGCGGGAGTCGCCGTGCCACTCCGCGGTGTAGAGCTTCGCGCCCTTGAGGTCGAACCGCTTGGCGTCCTCGCGGAGCTGCTTGAGGCCCTGCTCGCCGTTGCGGGGGTCCCAGTTGTGGTTGTAGGTCAGCTTGTCCGGGTGGGCCTGCGCCAGGGCGAAGGCCTCCTCGGTCTGCCCGAAGCCGTTGTTGTAGAACTCGCCCAGGTGCGCCGGCTGGAAGATCGCGTGGTCGACGTAGCCGTCGGTGAACAGGTCCTTCATCAGCCGCTCGCCGCCCTGGTAGAGGTAGTCCTCGTAGGGCCAGACCTCGGACTCCGGGCTGAGGTTGCGGTGGTAGTCGTAGAAGCAGTCGATGAACTGCTTGCCGTGGATGTTGCGCTGGTTCTCCGGGCGCGCATCCCACAGGGCGACGTGGGCGTCCAGGATGAAGTAGGACTCGTCGTTCTTCGAGTACATCGTCGTGTCTCCTCCCGACGCGGACGGCGGCGACCGCGTCGCAGCGGAACGGTAGGTATCCGCGCATGTGTTCGGTCGTGATCGTCGTCTCAAGCTGAGACGAGCACCGCCGTGGCGGACGTCGACCTGTGCGACAGTCGATCGGGGAACGGCGTGCGAGGAGGTACGCGGATGATCGGGGACGACATCGGTGGGCTCGCCGTGGCCGCGCCACGGCTGTCGGCGTCCTGGCATCGCAGCGAGACCTACGGGGCACCCCTGGACGCCGTGAGCCCGGCGTTCACCGGCTCCGTGGACGACGAGTCGTTGTTCTACACCTGCGGGCACGAGGTGCTCGAAGGTCTGCAGACCGGGTTGTTCGACGAGCCCGTCAGCCTGATGCTCACCGACGCCGACGGGATCGTGCTGAGCCGGATCTGTCACGAGCGGCCCCTGGCGCGGTCGCTGGACAGCAGCTACCTGGCGCCCGGGTTCGCCTTCTCCGAGCGGGAGGCCGGGACCAACGGCCTGGGGCTCGCGCTCGCCGACCGCATCCCGTCGCTGGTCCGCGGCGACGAGCACTACTGCACCGGTCTGCACGGCTACACCTGCGCCGCCGCCCCGATCCTCGACCCGGTCACCAGCGACCTGCTCGGCAGCATCAACCTCACCACGTGGTCGGAGAAGTCCGAGGGGCTGCTGCTCGCACTGGCCCAGACGGCCGCCGGCCACACCGCGGCCCTGATGCTGGCCCGCGGCCGGGGTGCCCGGCCGCGTCCGACGCCGCGCGGGGAGGTGTTCCGCGTCCACGACTGGGCCCACGCCCCGGACCCCTCGGATCGGCTGTCCTCGTCCTGGCGCGGAGCGCTCGCCGAGGTGGAGGCAGCCCTGGTCTCCGGGGCGTGCGTCGGGGTGGTCGGCGAACCGGGGGTCGGCAAGACGGCCCTGCTCGCGGCGGCGCTGCGCCGTACCCGGCCACGGGACCGGGTCCTGCACGCCCGCCCGCCGGGAGCCCGCGACACCGAGGCGTGGCTGGCGCTGTGGTCCCCGGAGCTGCGCAAACCCGACACCCACGTCATCGCCGGTCGGGTGCACGAGCTGCCCGCCTGGACCGCCCACGAGCTGTCCGGCATCGTCCGCGACGGTGCGCCCCGGGCACTGAGCATCACCGCCCCGGAGCCCTCCGCGGTTCCGGACCCGCTGGCCCGGTTGGTCGACGTCGTCGTCGAGGTGCCCGCCCTGCGCCACCGCAACACCGACGTCATGCCGCTGGCCGAGCACTTCGCCGAGCGCACCCATCGGCGGGACGTCCGGTTCACCCCGGCCGCGGCCCGCGCACTGCGGGCGTTCCCGTGGCCCGGCAACGCCGAGCAGCTCTTCCGCACCGTCCGTGAGGCGGCGGGGCGCAGCACCGTGATCGACGTGAAGCACCTGCCGCCCGAGGTGCTGTCGCACTCGCCGGCCACGCTCACCCGGATCGAGTCGCTGGAACGCGACGAGATCGTCCGCTGCATCACCGAGCGCGGGATGAGCGTCACCCAGACCGCGGACGCGCTCGGGATCAGCCGGGCGACGGCCTACCGGCGGATCTCGCGCTACGGGATCCGGGCCCGGTAGTCCGAGCCGCTCAGGAGGAGCCATCCGGGGCCGGGTCGTTTCATGATCGGGGACGATGGGCCGGAACGTGCCGGACGAGTGTCCGGCACCACGGACCCGCCCGCGGTCTCCGATCACCACCGTGCTGAAGGCCGCCACCGAGGAGCTGGGCGCCGACCACGCGCTCGGGTCGGTCGCCGACGTCACAGACGAGAACGCCGTCGCCGAGGCGGCCGAGGAGCTCGCCCCGTCACATCACGCTCGTCCTCGCGTTGCCCGGTCTGATCACGTTCGGTCTGACCAGCCTTCCGGCCCTGATCGTCGGGCTGTCCGCCACGGGTGAGACCCGTGATGGTCGAGATGGCGGACATGGGTCGGCCATGGCGGGAATCGTCATCAGCGGGTTGCAGGTCGCCGGCTGGGTCCTGTTCTGGGGCCTGTACATGGCCGGCTCCGCCTGGACCAGCTGCTGGAGCTGATCCCGGCCGAGCTTCGGGCCGCCCGCGGTATCGCCGCCCCGACGGATCAGTAGACGTCGCGCAGGTAGCGCTTGTCGGCGGCCAGCCGCTTGACGTACGCGCGGGCGCCGTCGTCGTCGAGGTTGCCGCGGCTGCGGGCGATGTCGTGCAGGGCCTTGTCGACGTCGGTGGCCATCCGGTCCTTGTCGCCGCAGACGTAGAGGTGGGCACCGTCCTGCAGCCAGGACCACAGCTCGTGACCGTGGCGGCGCATCAGGTCCTGGACGTAGATCTTCTGTCGCTGGTCGCGGGAGAACGCGGTGTCGAGCCGGTCGAGCAGCCCGTGGCCGTGCATGGCCTCGAGCTCCTCGCGGTAGTAGAAGTCGCTCGCGGCGTTGCGCTCTCCGAAGAACAGCCAGTTCGCGCCGGTGTGGCCGAGTTCTCGTCGTTCCTGCAAGAACGCGCGGAACGGGGCGATGCCGGTCCCCGGGCCGATCATGATCATGGGTGTGGACGACCCGGACGGCGGCCGGAAGTGCGCCGAGCGCTGCACGAACACCGGGATGTCGACGTCGTCGCCGCGGTCGGCGAGGAACGTCGAGCAGACGCCGGTGCGGGCCTTGCCCCGGTGCTCGTAGCGGACCGTGGACACGGTCAGGTGCACCTCGTCCGGCGTCACCTTCGGGCTCGAGGAGATCGAGTACAGCCGCGGCGCCAGCGGCTTGAGCACGCCGAGCCACTCGTCGAGACCGGCCCGGACGCCGAACTCGGTGAGCAGGTCCATCGACTGCCGTCCCCACAGCCAGCGCTGCAGGTTGATCGTGTTCCCGGGACGCAGCAGCGTGTCCAGCTCGTGGCTGCCGGCCCGTTCCTTGACGAAGCGCAGCAGGTCCGGGGTGATCCGCAGGATCTCCAGGTGCTCGCGCGCCGCCTCGCGCAGCGACACCTCGCCCGGTCCGTCGAGGGTCACGACTGCCTCCGGGTCCAGCCCGGTCGCGCCCAGCCACTCGTCGACCGCGCCCTCGCCGTTGCGCGGCCAGACGCCGAGCGCGTCGCCGGCCTCGTAGCGGAACTCCGGGTCGTCGAGGGAGAACGCGAACTGGCGGACGTCCTTGCCGGAGCCCTCCCGGTTCAGCGTCCGGTTGGTCGTCAGCCGGGTGGGCAGCGGATTGTGGCGGCCGTAGCCGTCCTCGGCCGTGCGGGCCCGGGGGACGTCGGGGACGCTCGTGGTGGCGGGGGAGCGGGCGGGCCCCGGGGTGTCGCTCCCGAGCCCGGACAGGACGTTCCCGGTCCAGGTCTGCACGGGTGCGGAGTCGCCCGGCTCGCAGTCGGCCCGGTCGGTCATCCGGGTCGCGCCGAGCTCGGCCAGGCGCGCGTCGAGGCGGCGGCCGTGGCCGCAGAAGTCGTCGTAGCTCGAGTCGCCGAAGGCCAGCACGGCGAAGCGGGTGTCGGGCAGCCGCGGGGCGTCCGGGCCCTCGATCGCCGACCAGAACGCGTCGCCGTTGTCGGGGGCGTCGCCGTCGCCGAACGTGCTGGTCACGACGAGCAGGGTCGGCATCGACGGCAGCCGCGCCGGGTCGACGTCGTCCATCCCGACCAGCTCGACGGCGTGTCCGGCCTCCCGCAGCCGGGCCGCGACGTCCCCGGCGTGCTCCTCGGCGTTGCCGGTCTGCGAGGCCCAGGTCACGACGACGGTCTCCGGCGACTCCCCGGTGGCCTCCGCCGCGGTCCCGCCGGAGGCGCGGCTCCAGCGACCGGCGAGCATGCCGTCGACCCACATCCGGTGCGCAGGCTCGAACGGGGCACCCGCTGGCAGGACCGGGACGCCGGGGGACTCGCCACGATCCAGCGACCAGAGGAATCCGCGCAGGTAGGCGGCCTCCTCGTCGCCGAAAGCGGGTGGCCCGAGCCCTCCGCCCAGCCCCAGTGCCGTGGCCAGGGAGCTGTCGGTCCCGACCGCGGGCTCGGGAGTGGCCGGCGCCTCCGGGACCGACGGTGCGGCGCCCACCTTCGTCAGCGTCACCGCGCAGACCTTGAACTCCGGCTGGAACGACGTCGGGTCGACGGCGTCGTTGGTCACCGCGTTGATCGCGAGGTACTCGCCGAACCCGTCGTTCCAGTGGAACGGGGCGAAGCAGCTCCCGGGCTGCACCCGGTCGGTGACCGACGCCGGCAACACCGCGCGCCCGCGCCGGGACGCGACCTCGACCCGGTCGCCCTCGGCGATCCCCAGACGCGCGGCGTCGTCCGGATGGATCTCCACGAACGGCCCGGGGTGCAGCTTCGTCAGCTTCGCGACCCGGCCGGTCTTGGTCAGGGTGTGCCAGTGGTGCTGCAGGCGGCCGGTGTTGAGCAGGAACGGGTAGCCGTCGTCGGGCATCTCGACGGCCGGCATGTGCGGGCGGGGGAAGAACACGGCCCTGCCGTCGGACGTGGCGAACCTCGGGCCGTCGGGGCCGACGTAGCGGATCGGGTTGCGACCGTCGGCGCTGTCGTCGCCGGGCGCGCTCGGCCACTGGACGGGTGTCCCACGCAGACGTTCGTATGAGACGCCGCGCAGGTCGTAGCCCGTCCGAGGGTTGGCGAAGCCGCGGATCTCGTCGAAGACCTCCTCCGCGCAGGAGTAGGTGAACGCGTCGGCGTAGCCCATCTCGCAGGCGATCCGGGCGATGATCTGCCAGTCCGGCAGCGCCTCGCCGACCGGGTCGACGGCCTGCTCCATCAGCGTCAGGTTCCGCTCGGAGTTGATCGTGACCTGGGTGGACTCGGACCACAGTGCGGCCGGGAGCAGGACGTCGGCGTAGGCGGTGGTCTCGGTGTCGGCGAACGCGTCCTGGGTGATCACCAGCTCGGCGGCCTCGAGCCCGTCGATCACGGTGCGCCGGTTCGCGACCGAGGCCACCGGGTTGGTGCAGATGATCCAGCAGGCCCTGATCTCGCCGTCGATCATCCGCTGGAACATGTCGACGGTCCCGGTGCCGACGTCGGTCGAGAGCCGGCCCGAGGGGATGTCCCAGGCCTGCTCGACGAACGCGCGGTCGTCGGCGTCGAGCACCGAGCGCTGCCCGGGCAGGCCGGGGCCCATGTAGCCCATCTCGCGCCCGCCCATGGCGTTCGGCTGGCCGGTCAGGGAGAACGGGCCGCTGCCGGTGCGGCAGATCGTGCCGGTGGCCAGGTGCAGGTTGCAGATCGCGTTGGTGTTCCAGGTGCCGTGGGTGCTCTGGTTGAGCCCCATCGTCCAGCAGGTCATGAACTCGCCGGCGGTGCCGATCCACTCCGCGGCGCGGCGGACGTCGTCCTCGGGGAGGCCGGTCAGCCCGGCGACCGTCGACGGCGGGTAGTCGGCGAGGAACTGCGGCATCGCGTCCCAGCCCTGCGTGTGCGCGGCGACGAACTCCTCGTCGACGTGGCCGTTCTCCACCACGAGCGCGAGCAGCCCGTTGAGCAGGGCGAGGTCGGTGCCGGGGCGGATCGGCAGGTACAGGTCGGCCTTCTCGGCGGTCGCGGTGCGCCGGGGGTCGACGACGATCAGCTTCGCGCCCGCCTTGACCCGCTCCATCATCCGCAGGAACAGGATGGGGTGGCAGTCGGCCATGTTCGAGCCGATCACCAGGAACACGTCGGCGTGGTCGAGGTCGGCGTAGGAGCCGGGCGGGCCGTCCGCGCCGAGGGACTGCTTGTAGCCGGTCCCGGCACTGGCCATGCACAGCCGGGAGTTCGACTCGATCCCGTTCGTGCCCACGAATCCCTTGGCCAGCTTGTTCGCCAGGTACTGGGCCTCCAGCGACATCTGCCCGGAGACGTAGAACGCCAGCGCGTCCGGCCCGTGCTCGTCGACGATCGCCCGCAGCCGGTGTGCGGTCGCGGTGATCGTCTCGTCGACCCCGCGGGGCTCCGGCTCGGCGCCGCGGTCACGCCGGACGTGCGCGGTCTCCATCCGGCCGCCGGCGACGAGCATGTCCGCGCTGGTCGCGCCCTTGGTGCAGAGCCGGCCCCGGTTGGCGGGGTGCTCCTTGTCCCCGGACGCGCGCAGGACCGACCGGGTACCGGTAGCTCGGTCGGTGCCGATCTCCAGCACCATGCCGCAGCCCACGCCGCAGTACGAGCAGGCCGTCTTCACGGTCGTGCGGTCCATGGGGTCCGATGCAACGTGACGGGTGTTTCGGTCACGTGACGCCGCGGTCACCGGGCCCGGTCGGGCTCATCACATCGCCCGTTGACGGCAGTGAGCCCGCACGACATCGGTCGGGTCACGGCGGTCGATCGAGGAGGCCGCGGACGATCCCGGCGTGGTTCGATGTCCGATGTGTCGACGCCCTCGCTGACGACGAGCCTGTGGAACCTGAGCACGACGATGGTCGGCGCCGCGGTCCAGATCGGACGGCAGGTCCCGGCCCTGCTCGCGGAGGCACCCCGCGCCGTCGAGGCCCTGCCCGACGTGCTCGCCGAACTGGCCTCGCTACCGCGCCGGGTGGCGGGGGTGAACGCCGCCCTCGCCGGGCTGGCGCCGATCCTCGCCGACGTCCTCGGCCGCGTCACCGTCCTGGCCGACGACGCCGAGGTCGTCGACCGGGTCGACCGGCTCACCACCGCCGTGATCGAGCTGGCCGGGGCGGCCGGGCCGCTGACCGAGCTGGCCCGGGCGCGGGAGGACATCGCCCGCCTGGCCGACGCCGTGGAGCCGCTGTCGGAGCTGGCCCGCGCCCGCGAGGACATCGCGACCCTGGCCGGAGCCGTCGCACCGCTGCAGGAGCTCGCCCGCGCCCGCGCCGACATCGCCGAGCTGGCGGGCGCGGTGAAGCCCCTCGCCGAGCTGGCCGAGGCCCGCGCGCACCTGGCCGAGCTGGCCGGGGCGGTGGAGCCGCTGGCCGAGCTGGCGCTGGCGCGGGAGGACATCGCCCTGCTCGCCGGCGCCGTCGCCCCCGACGGGCCGGTGCCGCGGATCGCCGCCGCGGTCGACGACCCGACGGGTGAACCGGCCGTCGGGTCGGTGCCACCGCGTCTGGTGACCCTCGACGTCAGCCTGTCCCGCGCGGCCGACCAGCTCACGACCGTCGCCCCGGACCTGCGCTCGGTCGCGGCCCGGATCGACGCGCTCGACCGCCAGATCGGCGTCCTCGCCGACGCCCTCGCCCCGCTGCAGGGCACGACCGAGCGGATCGGCCGCATCGTCGACCGCTTCCCGGACCGTTCCCGGCGGGGCCTGACCACCTGATCCACGCCGGAGGAACCACCGTGTCCGGACCGACCCGCGTCGACCTCTACGTCGACCCCGTGTGCCCGTTCGCCTGGCTGGCGTTCCGCTGGCTGCTGGAGGTCGAGCGCGCACGCGAGCTCGACCTGCACGTGCGGCTGATGAGCCTGGCGGTGCTCAACGAGGGCCGCGAGGGCCACACCCCGGAGGCGGAGAAGGGCCTCGACAGCGCGTGGCGCCCGGTCCGGGTCGGGACGGCCCTGGTCGAGCGGCGCGGCGAGCCGGTGCTGCGGGACTACGTGTGGGAGTTCGGCCACCGGTTCCACGACCGGGGCGAGCGCGGCCGCGACGACGTGCTGCGTGCGGTCCTGGCGGAGCTCGACGCCGACGACCTCTACCCCGCCGCCGACTCCGGCGGGCTCGACGAGATCGTGCGGCGCGTGCACCACGAGGGCATGGACCCCGTCGGCGACGAGGTCGGCACGCCCGTCCTGCATGTCGAGGGCACCGCGTTCTTCGGCCCGGTCCTGGGCGCGTGCCCGCGCGGGCAGGAGGCGCTGGACATGTTCGACGGCGCGGTGCTGCTGGCCCGCAACCCGCTGTTCTACGAGCTCAAGCGCTCCCGCAGCGGCGGCCCGAACTTCGACTGAGCCCGGCGGCGGCCTCGCGGTCGGGGACCGCCGCCGGTGCTCAGCGGGTGGTCAGGAGGACTTCTGGCCGGGGTGCAGCACGACCTTCGTCCAGCCGTCGACGCGCTTGTCGAACTGGTCGTAGCCCTGCACGGCCTCGTCGAGCGGCAGCTCCTGGGACACGATGAACCCGGGGTCGGCCTTGCCCTCGGTGATCAGGTTGCGCAGGCGCAGGTTGTACATCTTGGTGTTGCACTGGCCGGTCCCCATGGACTGGCCCTTGAAGAAGAACGTGCCGTAGTCGAAGGCTAGCTTGCCCTCCTTGGCCAGCTCGTTCTCCGCGCCCGGGTCCTGGGGCATGTAGACCCCCACGACGCCGATGCCGCCGGTCGGCTTGACCGCGTGCACCAGCTCGTTGAGGACGATCTCCGGCTCCTCCTTGCCGTCCGGGTTGTGCGCCTGGTAGCCGACGGCGTCGACGCCGCGGTCCGCGCCACCGCCGGTCAGCTCGTTGATCTGCTCCACGACGTCGCCCGTGCTGCGGTCGATCGGGGTGGCCCCGGCCTTCTCGGCGAGCTTGAGCCGGTCGGCCTGCTGGTCGACGACGAAGACCTGCGACGCGCCCTGGATCCGCGCCGAGAGCGCCGACATCAGCCCGACCGGACCGGCGCCGTAGATCACGACGGTCTCGCCGGGCTGCATCTTGGCCAGCTCGATGCCGTGCCATCCGGTGGGGAAGATGTCCGAGAGCATCGTGTAGTCGAGCTCGTGCTCGGTGCCCGGCGGGAGCTGCAGGCAGTTGAAGTCGGCCCACGGCACGCGCAGGTACTCGGCCTGGCCACCGTTGTAGGGGCCCATGCTGGCGTAGCCGTAGGCCGCGCCGGCCGATCCCGGGTTGGCCTGCAGGCAGAACCCGGTCAGGCCCTTCTCGCAGTTCGTACAGGTGCCGCAGCCGATGTTGAACGGCAGCGACACGCGGTCGCCGACCTTCACGCCGGTGACGGCGTTCCCGACCTCCTCGACGATCCCCATGTTCTCGTGGCCGAGCACCTTGCCGACCTCGACGTTCGTGCGGCCCTCGTACATGTGCAGGTCGGAGCCGCAGATGTTGGTCGTGGTCATGCGGACGACGGCGTCGGTCGGCGCCTCGATGGTCGGGTCGGCGACGTCGTTCACCGAGACGTCGAACGGGCCGTTGTAGACGAGTGCCTTCACAGGGGTACCTCCAGGTTGCCGGACACGCATGCGCGTCAGCGCATGCGATACCGGTCGCATGCCCGGCGCCCGGCCCCGGAAACGTGGTGCTCGCCCGTGCCCGACCCGCGCTTGGGTAGACGATCAACGGGTATCCGCGGTGGTGAGCACGAACCAGACGCGCACCGCACCGATCCCGTACAGCGACGACGTCGAGCAGATCCAGCCCCACGAGGCCGAGCACATCCAGCGCTGCATCGACGCCATGCACCGCACCAACGAGATGACGTTCGACCAGCACCGTCACGGCTACCGCGCCACGCACGCCAAGAGTCACGGCATCCTGCGCGGGACCCTCGAGATCCACGACGACCTGCCGCCGGAGCTGGCCCAGGGCCTGTTCGCGACGCCGGGCACGCACCCCGTCGTGGTCCGGATCGCGACCGAGACCGGCCAGCTCGACGACGACCGCGCCGCCAACGCGCGCGGGTTCTCGCTCAAGGTCCTCGACGTGCCCGGTGAGAAGATGCATCCGCGGACGCCGGACCTGCCGGTGCAGGACCTCCTGTTCAACACGCTGCCGGTGCTGCCGCCGGGGACGGCGAAGAAGTTCATGGAGCTCGCCGAGATCCGGGAGCGCTACTTCCACGACCTCGAGGGGATGGACGAGGCCGTCGGTGAGCGCGACGACGCCGAGGAGCTGACCGCCTTCGGCCGGCTGGCCAACATCCACCCGCTCGCGCACGCCTACTACACCCAGGCCGCGTTCCGGTACGGCGACTACGTCGCCAAGATCGCGGTGTACCCGGGCACGGCCGAGCAGGAGGCACTGTCCGAGCGCTCGGTCACCGACGCCGACCCGGACCACATCCTGCGCGACCTGCTCGCGAGCTGGGCGACCGATCGCGAGACCGTGTTCGACGTCCGGGTGCAGCTGCGCACGAACGCCGAGACGATGCCCGTCGAGGACGCGGCCGTGTACTGGCCGGAGGACGAGAGCCCCTACCGCAGCGTGGCGACCGTGCGGCTGCCCCCGCAGGACGCGTACTCCCCGGCCCGGCGCGTGTTCGCCGACGACCGGCTGGCGTTCCGGCCGTGGAACGGCCTGCCGGCGCACCGCCCGCTGGGATCGGTGAACCGCCTGCGCCGCCGCGCCTACGAGGTGATGGGGCAGCAACGCTTCACGCTCAACGCGACCACCGGCACGGAGATGACCTCGGTCGACGAACTGCCGTTCTAGACGTTCGTACAGATACACGGACGTATGAACCAGGCCCCGCCGGATCCCCCGGGCGGGGCCTGGTTCTCGTCACGGGTGTGCGGTCAGGACGGCTTGGCCCACCACAGCTCCCACGCGATCCGATCCGGGTCGAACACCGAGACGAACTCGGCGTAGCCGGCGTCGCGGACGGGGGAGTGCTCGACGCCGAGCTCGTCGAACCGCGCCGACCAGGCGTCGAGGTCGGCCCGCTCGGAGACGTGGACCGCGACGTGGTCGAGACCCGTCCGCGACGGGTCGAACAGGTCGTCGGAGCGCCGGTGCGGCTCGTGGATGCCGAGCACGAACCCGCTGTCCGGGTGCTTCAACAACTGCCGCGGGTGGCCCGCCTCGGGCGGACCCTCCTTGGCCTCGCCGGAGCGCTCGAACCCCAGGACCCGCTCGTACCAGGCGATGCTCGCCGCCATGTCGCGCACGACGATCGCGACGTGCGCGACGGCGGAGAACGTCACGGTCACTGGATCCACACCGTCTTCGCGTTGACGAACGACTGCGGCCCGAAGTCGGCCAGCTCGCGCCCGTAGCCGGAGTTCTTCGCCCCGCCGAACGGGACCTCGGCCGTCGACTCGGTGAACTTGTTGATGTACATCATTCCGGTCTCGACCTCGTTGACGAAGCGCTCCTTCTCCGCGTCGTCGGTGGTCCAGGCGCTGCCGCCCAGGCCGAACGGGGAGTCGTTGGCGATCCGGATCGCGTCGTCGACGTCGTTCGCACGGAAGATCATCGCGACCGGACCGAACAGCTCCTCGCGGTAGGCGGGGGCGTCCTCCGGGATGTCGGTCAGCACCGACGGCGGGTAGAAGTTTCCCGGTCCGCCGAGGGGCTTGCCGCCGGTGAGCAGCCGGGCGCCCGCGGCGACGCTGTCCCGCACCTGCTTGTCGAGGTCGGTGACCCCCTGGGCCTGCGACATCGGGCCGACGTCGGTGCCGTCGTCCATCGGGTCGCCGACGGTCAGGGCCTCCATCGACGCGACCATCTTCTCGGTGAACGCGTCCACGACGTCGGCGTGCACGATGAAGCGCTTCGCGTTGATGCAGGACTGGCCGTTGTTGAGCAGGCGCGAGGTGACGGCCTGCTCGACCGTGGCGTCGAGGTCGGCCGAGGGCATCACGATGAACGGGTCGCTGCCGCCGAGCTCGAGCACGCTGGCCTTGACGTTCTTCCCGGCGCGCGCGCCGACCTCACGCCCGGCCGGCTCGCTGCCGGTCAGGGTGACGGCGCGGACGCGGTCGTCGTCGATCATCGCCTCGATCTTCGACGAGCCGACGAGCAGCGTCTGGAACGCGCCCTCGGGCAGCCCGGCGCGGGTGAACACGTCCTCGATCGCGGTCGCGACCTGCGGGACGTTCGACGCGTGCTTGAGCAGCCCGACGTTGCCGGCCATCAGCGCGGGGGCGGCGAAGCGGAACACCTGCCAGTACGGGAAGTTCCACGGCATGACGGCCAGCACCGGCCCGAGCGGCTGGAACCGGGTGAACACCCGCGCGCCCTCGGGTGCGCTCTTCGGGGACCACGGCACGTCGGCCAGGGCGCGCTCGGCGTTGTCGGCGTACCAGCGCAGCCCGTACGCGCACTTCGACACCTCGCCCTTCGCCGAGGCGAACGTCTTGCCCATCTCCAGGGTGGCGAGACGGGCGAACTCGTCGGTCTCGGCGTCGAGGATGTCCGCGGCGGCGCGCAGCCAGCCGGAGCGCTGGGCGAACGTGGTGTCGCGGTAGGCCTGGAACGCGTCGTGCGCGCGCTGGAGCTTCTGCTCGATCTGGTCGTCGGTGAGCTCGTCGAACTCCCGGACGACCTCGCCGGTCGCGGGGTTCGTCGTTGAGATTGCCATGACAGCGGGCTACCCGCTCGGCGTCGGCGGACACGTGACGGTCTCCGCCACGAACGATCGAGCGTCACGGAAGGGACGATCGCTCGACCAGAACGTGACGCTCGAAACGGCAGGGGACCTCAGTCGGCGAGCCGGAAGGTCAGCTCGGTGACCCAGGCGTCGATCGAGACCTCCATCGGATTCGAGTGGAAGGCCTCCAGCCGGCATCCCCAGCGGTCCCCGTCGGGCCTGCGTTCCACGTCCCACCGGTGACCGTGCTCCTCACCCCAGGCAAGCAGCCCGTCGGTGACGGCGATCAGCTCGTCCGGATGGCCGGTGTGGGTCAGCGTCGCGTACCGACCGGCCGGGATGACGCGCGTCTGCCACAGCTCGTCCCGGGGAGCCGGGCCGAGCACCGGCACGCCGGCCTCCACCGTGAGCGACCGGTCCATGTCGATCAGCAGGTAACGCAGGAACGGTGCCCCGGCCGGCGCGACCCCGAGCTCGGCGAGCCGGCCGATCAGGACCGGGATCCGGTCGGCGATCTCGCCCATCGTCGTCATCGTGACCGTGCGGGTCACCCCGACGTAGGACTGCTCGGTGCGTTCGACGATCTGCGGTGTCGGAAACGTCTGCATGAGGTGTCGACCGTGCGGATGGCCGGGAATCATCGGTGTGCGCGTGGGCCGAGACACTGATCGACTTCTGTGGACATCTCCGGGCCACCGGCGGCCCGGATCCTTCCTCAGGCGTCGATCATGAACCGGGGCCGGTGCCGGGCGGGGACCAGGCCCGCCCCGCCCGCAGGGCGGCCAGGCCCGGCCAGACGACGGTCATCAGCTGCGCCGCGAGGTCCTCCGGCGTCCCGCTGCCGCCGTCGAAGTACCAGTCGGCGAGCCCCTCCGTGGCCCCCACCAGCGTCGACGCCACCGGGAGCGCGGCGGCCGGGTCGACCGCGGAGTCGGCCAGCAGCTCCGCGACGCGGGTGACGATCCGGCTGCGGGCGTCGAACACCTCACCGGCGAACGTGCCGGAGCGGGCCTGCCGGTAGAGCACCATCCAGCCCTCGCGGTGCGTGGTGACGGTGGTGAAGAACGCGCGCAGCCCGCGGAACAGCCGCGTCTCCGGGTCCGCGCTGCCGAGGTCACCGGACACCGAGGTCAGCAGCCGTTCCGCCTCGCGCCGGATGCAGCGGGCGAACAGCTCCTCCTTCGACCCGCCGCCGTGGGTGTAGACCATCGGCTTCGAGACCCCGGCCTCGTCGGCGACGTCGTCCATCGACGCGTCGTGGAAGCCGCTGCGGGCGAACACCCGGGCCGCCCCGTCCAGCACCTGGCGCTCCCGCTGCTCGGGCGGGAGACGGCGGCGGGCCGGAGCGGGAGTCACTCTTGCATCTTATCTACTCGTGCGTAAAGTAGCCACAAGATCGGAACGGTACCGCCGGTACCGGATACCCCACGGTGAGGTGGATGCCGCGATGGCCGACACGGTCGACGTCAACGAACTGGGTCGCAGCGTCGAC
Organism: Pseudonocardia sediminis; assembly: GCF_004217185.1. Taxonomy (NCBI): domain Bacteria; kingdom Bacillati; phylum Actinomycetota; class Actinomycetes; order Pseudonocardiales; family Pseudonocardiaceae; genus Pseudonocardia; species Pseudonocardia sediminis. The sequence continues at coordinate 67,778 of NZ_SHKL01000001.1, forward strand.
CCGAAGTCGCTGTCCGACGAGCAGCTGATCGAGACCCTGACCGTCGCGTTGCGCGACGGGGACCCCGCCGACGTCGACCCGTCGCTGTTCGCGCGGCTGGTCAAGAGCGCGTCGAAGTCGCAGCTGTCCACGGTCATGTCCTCGAGCGTGCGCCGGGACGTGCTGGAGGCGATCTTCGGCCGGATGAGCGAGTTCTACTCGTCGCAGGGCGCGAGCGGGAAGCGTCAGGTCGTGCACTGGCACATCAAGGACGGCAAGGAGCTCGACAGCTTCCAGACCGTGCTGGCCGACGGCACCTGCACCGTCACCCACGGCACCGACGAGGAGTACCGCACCGCGCTGACGATGCCGGGCACCGAGTTCCTCAAGGTCGTCACGAACAACGCCAGCCCGGTCACGTTGTTCATGACCCGCAAGCTCAAGGTCGAGGGGGACGTCGGTTTCGCGACGGCCCTGCAGAAGATGTTCACGATCCCGTCCGCCTGACGAGAAGGACCGACGATGTTCTCCTTCGAACTGTCCGAGGAGCACCGCGACCTGCGGGAATGGGTGCACGGGTTCGCCGCCGACGTGGTCCGCCCGGCCGCCGCCGAGTGGGACGAGCGGGAGGAGACCCCGTGGCCGATCCTGCAGGAGGCCGCGAAGATCGAGCTCTACAGCTTCGAGACCCTCGCGTCGTTCTGGGGTGACGAGTCCGGTCTGTCGATGCCCCTGGTGAACGAGGAGCTCTTCTGGGGTGACGGCGGCATCGGGATGGCGATCTTCGGCACGACGCTGGCGGTGGCCGGTATCTTCGCCTCCGGCACCCCGGACCAGATGGTCGAGTTCATCCCGCAGTGCTACGGCGACGCCGCGGACCCGAAGGTCGGCGCGTTCTGCTCCTCGGAGCCCGAGTCCGGGTCCGACGTCGGGGCCATGCGCACCCGCGCCGTCTACGACGAGGCGCGCGACCAGTGGACGCTGTCCGGGCAGAAGGCCTGGGCGACCAACGGTGGGATCGCGAACCTGCACGTCGTCCAGGCGGTCGTCGACCCGGAGCTGGGCACCAAGGGGCAGGCCGCGTTCGTCGTCCCGCACGGCACGCCCGGCCTGGAGTCCACCCGCAAGATCAAGAAGATGGGGCTGCGCGCCTCGCACACCGCCGACGTCTTCCTCGACGACGTCGTCGTGCCCGGCAACTGCCTGCTCGGCGGCAAGGACAAGCTCGACGAGCGCCTGGCCCGCGCCCGATCCGGGGAGCGGTCGAAGGGTTCGGCCGCGATGCAGACGTTCGAGCTGTCCCGCCCGACCGTCGGGGCCCAGGCGATCGGCATCGCCCGCGCCGCCTACGAGTACGCGCTGGAGTACGCGAAGGAGCGGACGACGTTCGGCCGCCCGATCATCGACAACCAGTCGATCGCGTTCACCCTCGCCGACATGAAGACCGAGATCGACGCGGCCCGCCTGCTGGTGTGGCGCGCGGCCTGGATGGGGCGCAACAACGTCGCGTTCGAGGCCGGCGAGGGCTCGATGTCCAAGCTCAAGGCCGGACGGGTCGCGGTGTGGTCGACGGAGCGCGCGATCCAGATCCTGGGCGGCGCCGGCTTCTCCCGCGAGCACCCGGTGGAACGCATGCACCGGGACTCGAAGATCTACGACATCTTCGAGGGCACCGAGCAGATCCAGCAGCTCGTCATCGCCCGGGCGATCAGCGGGCGGCACATCGCCTGAGGTCGCCGCCGCGCCGGTCGAAAACTTTCCCGACGAAGTCGTGTCGAGGATGTCGAGACCGGCGTGGCGGCTTCGTCCCCGGTGCGGATGCGGCCACGGTGGCCGCACCGGACCGAGGGGACGACCATGAAGTACCTGCTGCTCAAGCACTACCGCGGCGCGCCGGCGCCGGTCAACGACGTCCCGATGGACCAGTGGTCCCCGCAGGAGGTCGACGACCACATCCGGTTCATGAACGACTTCGCCGCCCGGCTCGAGGGCACCGGCGAGTTCGTCGACGGGCAGGCGCTCTCGCCCGAGGGCACGTTCGTCCGCTACGACGGGGAGGGCCGCCCGCCGGTCACCGACGGGCCCTTCGCCGAGACCAAGGACCTGATCGCCGGCTGGATGATCATCGACGTCGAGAGCTACGACCGGGCGCTGGAGCTGGCCGGCGAGCTGTCGGCGGCCCCCGGGGCCGGCGGGAAGCCGATCCACGAGTGGCTCGAGGTGCGTCCGTTCCTGACCGCCCCGCCGACGGTCGCCGAGTGACGGGACCAGCCGGATGCTCGACGAACTGCTGCTGCGGGAGCTGACCCCCGCGGTGATCGGCGTCCTCGTCCGCCGCGGAGCCGACTTCGCGACGGCCGAGGACGCCGTGCAGGAGGCCCTCGTCCAGGCCTCGCTGAGCTGGCCGGACGGGCAGCCCGACGACCCGAAGGGCTGGCTGGTCACGGTCGCGTGGCGTAAGTTCCTCGACGCCCGCCGCTCCGAGGCGGCGCGCCGGGACCGGGAGGAGCGGGTCGAGGTCGAGCCGGCGCCCGGACCGGCCGAGTCCGCCGACGACACGTTGGCGCTGTTCTTCCTCTGCGCCCACCCGTCACTGACGCCGGCGTCCGCGGTGGCCCTGACGCTGCGGGCCGTCGGCGGCCTGAGCACCCGGCAGATCGCCGCGGCCTACCTGGTGCCCGAGGCGACGATGGCGCAGCGGATCAGCCGGGCCAAGCGCACGGTCTCCGACGTCCGGTTCACCGAGGCCGGCGACCCGGCGACCGTGCGCCGGGTGCTCTACCTGGTGTTCAACGAGGGCTACACCGGCGACGTCGACCTGGCCTCCGAGGCCATCCGGCTCACCCGGCAGCTGGCGGCGGTCGACGACGGGGAGGAGACCGCGGGGCTGCTCGCGCTGATGCTGCTGCACCACGCCCGCCGTCCGGCGCGGACCCGGCCCGACGGCAGCCCGGTCCTGCTGAACGAGCAGGACCGCTCCCTCTGGGACACCGCGCTCATCGCCGAGGGGGTCGAGGTCCTGCAGGCCGCGCTGGCCCGTGACCGGCTCGGCGAGTTCCAGGCGCAGGCCGCCGTCGCCGCCCTGCACGCGGACGCGCCGCGTGCCGAGGAGACCGACTGGACCCAGATCGTCGGCTGGTACGACGAGCTGCTGCGGCTCACCGGGAGCCCGGTCGTGGCGCTGAACCGGGCCGTCGCGGTCGGGGAGGCCGACGGCGCCGCGGCCGGGCTCGCGGCCCTGGCGACGGTGGACCCTGGCCTGCCCCGCCACACCGCCGCGTCGGCGCACCTGCACGAGAAGGCGGGCGACCTCACGGCCGCGGCACGGCTCTACGCCGAGGCCGCGCGGACCGCACCCACCCTCGCCGAGCGTCACCACCTCACCCGGGAGGCCGCGCGGATCGGTCAGGCTCTCGGCTGATCGTTCCCGCGATCAGCGCACGGATCGTGGTCCGACCGGCCGAGCCGTCCGCAGCACCGTCGCCGTCCGCAGCGTGGGACCCACCGCCGGACATGCGGTGATCGCCGATTCGTCCCCTTCCGGGTGACGGTCGTGTCAGAGTCGGGCCGTTCGACCCGGCAGGCGACATCGTGTCCGCCCGTTCGTCCGGACCGTCCCGAACAAGGGGTGGCGGACGGAGCCAGGGCGTGGCCGTGTCCGTCCGACGTGAGCTCCCCCTCGACGTCGGCGCCGCCGGGTGCCCCCGCGAACGAGAGTCGAGGACGCATGGACCGCAGACGGTTTCTGACCATCAGCGCACTGACGGTGGCGGCCGGCCTGGTCACCCGCGAGGTGGCGACGGCGGCCGAGGACGGACCGCTGGCCCTGATCTACCGCGGAGAGTCGGTGACCAGCGAGGGCTCGCCCGAGACGCTGGAGGCGTTGCTGCGGGAGTCGCCGCTGAAGTTCCGGACGGCGTTCGTCGGTCCCGGCGAGGACACCGACCTGTCGGAGTCGGCGCTGTCCGGCGCCGCGGTGTACGTGCAGCCCGGCGGGGGCACCGTCGACGAGGCATGGCCGGTCCTGCAGAAGCACGGTCCCGCCGTGACGAAGTTCGTCGAGGCGGGCGGCGCGTACCTCGGCTTCTGCCTCGGCGCCTACCTGGCCGGGTCCGAACCGGGCTTCGGTCTCCTCGACGGCGCGCCGGTCCCGTACACCGGCACCGAGGGCGCCACCGTCGGCGACAGCTCGCAGACCACGGTCACCGTGGACTGGCGGGGCGCGAAGCGGGAGCTGTACTTCCAGGACGGAGCGGCCTTCCGGCTGCCCGCGAACAGCACGGCCGAGGTGCTGGCCCGCTACACCAACGGCCTGCCCGCCGCGCTGGTGCAGAACGTCGGCAAGGGCCGCATCGGCCTGGTCGGCACCCACCCCGAGGCGAACGAGTACTGGTTCTCCGGTGGCGGGTTCGTCGACAACCGCGATCTCGCCCAGGACCTGGTGTCGACGACCGTCACGGGCTGACCGGGGACCGTCACCGATCCGTGTGAAGGTTTCACGTGGAACGTCGGCCGGTCCCCCGTCGAGGGACCGGTCACGAACGGGCCGCGGCACGTACCCCTGCCTCCTCGAAGATCGTTCTCCTCACGTCGGTGGGAATCGGGGAGAGGCGGGACGAGGATGTCCGTTCGCAGGGTCGTGGCGGTTCTGGCGACGACGGTCGTCTGCGCGCTCGCCGCGGTGGGGACCGGCGCGGTGGCCCACGCCGACGAGTCCGGCCCGGAGCTGAGCGTCCCGGCCGCGGACCTGGAGAAGAGCCTCACCTGCCATGGTGACCTCACCTCCGGTGAGCGTTCCCCGGTGCTGCTCGTGCCGGGCTCGACGCTGACCCCGGACGTCAACTACGACTGGAACTACGGGCCCGCCCTCGCGGCCCGCGGCCAGGCCTACTGCTGGGTCGAGCTGCCCGGCAACGCCCTCGACGACATCCAGGTCGCCGGCGAGTACGTCACCCACGCGATCCGCACGATGCACGACGAGGCCGGCCGGACGATCGACGTCGTCGGGTTCAGCCAGGGCGGGATGGTGCCGCGCTGGTCGTTGAAGTACTGGCCCGACACCCGCGAGGCGGTGCGCGACGTCGTCGGCATCGACCCGTCGAACCACGGCACGCTCGACGCCCACCCGGTCTGCGCGCCCGGCTGCGCCCCCGCGTTCTGGCAGCAGCAGACCGACTCGGACTTCCTGACCGCGCTCAATGACGGGGGCGAGACGTTCGCCGGGATCGACTACTCGGTCGTCTACACCTACACCGACGAGGTCGTGTTCCCGAACCTGCCGCCGGAGCCGAGCTCCGAGCTGCGCACCGGCGACGGGGCGATCTCCGACATCGCGGTGCAGGACATCTGCCCGGTGCACGTCTCCGAGCACCTGACGATGGGGTCCACCGACCCGGTCGGGTACGCCGTCGTCGTCGACGCCCTGGACCACGAGGGGCCGGCCGACGCGTCCCGGATCGACCGCTCGGTGTGCGCGGCGGCGCTGATGCCCGGTGTCGACCCGGTCGCTCTGCCGGTGAACGAGGCCCGCTACCTCGGTCAGGTCGGCACGGCCATCGCGACCCACCCGCTGGTGAACGCCGAGCCGGAGCTGCGCGAGTACGCCCGCGGCTGATCACGTCCGGGCCGACGAGCGCCCGCGCGGGTTCCCGGGCCAGGATGGACGAGCCGGGCGATCACAGCGCGCCCGGTCCGGGCCGGCCCCGCGGCCTGCGTTCCGTGCTGCGAGGAGGACCCCGTCGTGCCGAGCCTGACGTTCCGCGGCCGCACCTGGACCCGTGACCGAGCCATGGTGATGGCGATCGTGAACCGGACGCCGGACTCGTTCTACGACAACGGCGCGACGTTCGCCGAGCAGGCCGCTCGCGACGCCGTCACCGCCGCGGTCCGCGAGGGCGCCGACGTGATCGACATCGGCGGGGTGCCCGCGAGCCCCGGCTCGGAGGTCACCGAGCAGGACGAGATCGACCGGGTGGTGCCCACCGTGGAGTGGGTGCGCAAGCAGTTCCCGGACGTGGTGATCAGCGTCGACACGTTCCGTGCCGCGCCCGCCGACGCCGTCTGCGCGGCCGGGGCCGATCTCGTCAACGACAACTGGGCGGCCGCCGACCCGGGCATCCTCGACGTCGCCGCGCGCTGGGGCGCCGGCTACATCAGCGCGCACACCGACAACGTCACCCCGCGCACCGAGCCGCACCGCCCGTTCTACGACGACGTCGTCGCCTCGGTGCTGGAGCAGACCACCGCGCTGGCGGAGAAGGCCGTCGCCGCCGGGGTCCCCCGCGAGGGAATCATGATCGACCCGGCGATCGACTTCTCGAAGAACACGCTGCACAGCCTCGCCGTGCTGCGCGAGGTGGACCGGATGGTCGCGACCGGCTGGCCGGTGCTGCTGGCGATGTCGAACAAGACCGTCGTCGGGGAGTCGCTGGACGCGCCGCTGGGGGAGCGGGTGACGGGGACCCTCGCGGCGACCGCGCTGGCCGTCGACCGCGGGGTGGCGATGGTTCGGGCGCACCAGGTCGCCGCCACCCGGCAGACCTGCGAGATGGTGGCGATCGTCCGTGGCGAGCGGAACCCGGCGCGAGCGGTGAGACTTCTGGCGTGATCCATCAGATCTTTCCCTCGGCGTCGGCGGGGCCCCTGGGCCCGGAACAGCTCGAGGAGCTCTACCGCTACCCCGACGACCGCACCCGTCTCGCCGTGAACTTCGTGTCCAGTGCGGACGGTGCGGTCAGTGTCGACGGCGGGTCCGCCGGTCTGGGCACGCCGCCGGACCGGGAGGTGCTCGATCTGGGCACCGACCTCGCCGACGTCGTGCTCGTCGCCGCCGGCACCGCGACCGCCGAGGGGTTCACCGGCGTCAAGCCGGACGAGCGCGCCGCCCGTCGCCGCGAGCGGTACGGGCTGCGCGAGGTCCCGGTGACCGCCGTCGTCACCTCGTCCGGGAAGTCCCTGGCCGCCGACTCCCCGGTGCTCACCGACACCCTGGTCCCGACGCTGGTGTTCACCTGCTCCTCGGTGCCGCTCGGGCTGCGCGAGGACTGGACCGCCGCCGGCGCCGAGGTCGTCCTGACCGGTGACGACGAGGTGGATCTCGCCCGGGTCGTGGCCGAGCTGTCGCGGCGCGGGCTGCACCGGATCAACTGCATGGGCGGCCCGGCGCTGTTCGGCAGCCTGGCCGAGGCCGGTCTCGTGGACGAGCTGCGGCTGACGCTGGCGCCGTTCCTGGTCTCCGGTGAGGCCGGCCGGATCGCCCGCGGCGCCGGGATGGACCCGGCGCGGCTCGAGCTGGTCTCCGTGATCACCGACGACGACACGCTGCTGATGCGCTACCGCGTCCGCGACTCGTCGTCGCACTGACGACAACCCCGTACGAGCAGGAGGAATACATGTCAGACCGCCCGGTTCTGCAGGTGATCATCGGGAGCACCCGGCCCGGCCGGGTGGGACTGCCGCTCGGACGCTGGATCTCGGGGGCGGCCCAGGAACACGGCGCGTTCGACGTCGAGCTGGTCGACCTGGCCGAGGTCGCGCTGCCGCTGTTCGACGAGCCGCACCACCCGCGCCTGCAGCAGTACACCCACGAGCACACGAAGCGCTGGGCCGCGACGGTCGACCGCGCCGACGCGTTCGTGTTCGTCGTCCCCGAGTACAACCACAGCGTCAACGCCGCGACGAAGAACGCGATCGACCACCTGAGCCTGGAGTGGGCGCACAAGCCGGTCGGGCTGGCCAGCTACGGCGGCGTCGCCGGCGGCACCCGGGCGACCACGGCGCTGGAGCCGGTCCTGGCCGCGCTGCGGATGACCCGGCTGCCGGGCGTGATCGTCCCGTTCGCGAAGCAGTTCGTGCGTGGCGAGGGCGACGACCGGACGTTCGAGCCGAACGACGAGATCACCGCTGGTGCGAAGGCGATGCTCGACGAGCTGGCCCGCGTCGCTCCGGTCCTGCGGACGCTGCGGGCCGGATAGCCACTCACCGCGGGTGATCATCGAGTCACCGGACTCGGTGATCGTGGCGGGCCCGCCGTGCTGCAAGATGCAGTGGTGCCTCTGCCCGCGAACACGCTGACCGACGGCGTGGTCGTGATCAGTCCTCTGCGGTGGCAGGACATCGAGCCGCACCTGGCCGGCGAGGACGCCGAGCTGGTCCGGTGGCTGCACGGCGGTACCGGCACCCGGGCCACCGTGCAGGCGCACGTCCGCCGGTCGATCGAGCGCTGGGTCGCCGACGGGCCGAAGCTCAGCTTCGGGATCCGGCTCGACCGCGGTGCGACGCTGGCGGGCACGATCGACGCCGACCAGGACCCGCATCCCGGCTCACGACGCGCGAACCTCGCCTACGGGATCTACCCGCAGTTCCGGCGACGCGGGCTGGCGACCCGGGCCGTGCTGCTGGCCTGCCGCTACCTGTCCGAGCGCGGCGACATCGACCGGATCCTGATCGACGTCGACCCGGCCAACACCGCGTCCTCACGTGTCGCGCTGCGGGCGGGCTTCCGGTTCCTCACCCACGTCGCCGACGACGAGGACGACTTCGACCGCTACGAGCTCGTCGTCCGCCGGCCGCCGGGGCTCCGGCCGAGGTACTGAGAGCCCGGTACACGGCCCCGGACGCACCACGGCCGCCCACGCGTCGATGCGTGGACGGCCGCGGCCGGGGGAGCGGAGCTCAGCTGACGGTCGGGGCCTCGATGTACATCACGCCCGGGATCTCCAGCGGGGGGAGGTCGTCGAACAGCACGTCGGAGGTGGGCGCCGAGTCCGCGGACGTCGACAGCGGGGTCCCGACGTCGGTCGTCACGTCGTCGGCGGCCTCGAGCGGGAGGTCCTGGTCGGCCGGCAGCGAGGTGTCGGGGGCCTCGGGGGCGCTCGGCGCGTCGGGCAGCTCGGCGGCGGAGGCCTGACCGATGAAGCCGGCTCCCAGCACGACGACGCCGGCACCGGCGAGCGTCAGGCGGAGAGCGTTCCGGGCGAACGAGTCCATGCGTAGAGCCTTTCGAAGCAGGTGCACCGGGGGTGTGCGCTGGGGAGCATGCACGGGGAGCGTGCGGGGGCGAACCCCTGATGGCCCAACGAGACCGCCCCGACCCGGTTTCGGTGCGAGACACCCGTCGATCGATCTTCACTCGATAGAGTGAGAACCTCGGTGGCTGTCGCTGCTTTCACCCGAAGGGGTCACTCAAGGTCGCGGCATCCGGGCGGCGCGCGGGGAGGATGGGAGGGTGCACATGTCCTCGACCGGGGCCGTCGCCCTGCGCCGCACCGCGTCCGCGGTCGCCGTCACCGGGACGGTGGCGGGAGCGGCCCTGGGGATCGGATGGCACTACTCCTCGGTGCTGCTCGACCCGCGGTCACGGACCGGCTTCCCGGAGCGGGTGCTGGCCACCACCGTCGGGTCGGTGGTGCTCTCCCGTAGCCGTCTGTGCGCCCAGCCCGGTGTCTGGGGGCTGCGCTGGGACGGCCTCGCCGGGGGCCCGGGCGGGGGCCTGGCCGTGCTCGGGCCGGTGCTGGAGCGCGACCGGGACCGGGTGGTGCGGCAACGGCTCGACGGGCCGCGACCGCCCGTCGGCCCCGCCGTGATCGACGCCGGACCGTTCGACCCGGACCCCGCCGCCCGCGGGCTCGGCTTCACCGAGGTCGTGGTGGACACCCCGCTCGGCCCGGCCCCGGCGTGGGACGTCCCGCCCCCGGACGGCGTCCGGGGACGCGGGCGGGGCGGGGTCTGGGCGATCCACGTGCACGGACGCGGCGGGTCCCGCCGGGAGGCGTTGCGGATCCTGCCCGCGCTGCACGAGCTCGGCCTGCACCAGCTCGTGATCAGCTACCGCAACGACGGCAGCGCCCCGCAGGGCCCGGACGGGCGCTACCACCTCGGCGACACCGAGTGGGAGGACCTCGACGCCGCCGTCGGGTACGCCCTGGACCGCGGCGCGGAGAAGATCGTGCTCGTCGCGTGGTCGATGGGTGCCGCGGTGAGCGGGGCGTTCCTGGACCGGTCACCGCGGGCGTCGCACGTCGCCGCGGTGGTCTGGGACGCGCCGCTGCTCGACTGGCGCGCGACCCTGCGCCGGCAGGCGGCGAACCGCTACCTGCCCCCGCCGCTGGCCGGGCTGGCGTCGCGGTTCACCAGCCGCCGGATCGGGATCGACTTCGACCGGTTCGACCTGGCGCGGCGTCCCCCGGCGGTGCGGCCGCCGACGCTGCTGGTGCACAGCGACGCCGACTCCGCGGTCCCGGCGTCGGTCAGCCGCGCGCTCGCCGCGGCGGCGCCCGGCCTGGACTGGCCGGTGTGCTATCTCGAGGTCGCCGGCGTCGAGCACACCGGCAGCTGGAACGCCGACCCGCAGGTCTACGAGGATGCCGTCAGCGGCTTCCTGCGGGAGACCCTGAGGCCCACCTAGGGATCAGCTGTCCGAGCGCAGCGCGCTCTTGCCGACCGGCTTGCCGAACAGCGCGTCCTCGGTCGGGGCCGTGGTGGGCGGCGGGGTGCCCGGGTCGACGGTCTTCTCCTGGCGCAGCACCAGCGACCAGCCCCACGCCGACAGCGCGGTCAGCACGGCCAGGGCCACCAGCCACGGCCAGCGGCGCGTGATCGGGGACGGGTCGATGGCCCGGGCCAGCGAGGTCCGGGCGTCGTCGAGGGTGTCGGAGGCGTTCGAGGCGACGGAGGAGACGACGTTCGAGGCGAGGATCGACGCGGCCTCACCGAAGTCCCCGACGGCCGTACCGGCGTCGTTCCGGGCGCGCTTCCAAGTCCGGCTGTCGTTCATCGTGCGACCTGCTTCCCGCGTGGACGTCCGTGTGCTGGCACGATGGTATCCGTGACCGAACCAGGAAACGCGAAGACGACCGCCACCCTGCGCACCTCCGAAGGGGACATCCGGATCAACCTGTTCCCGGACCACGCACCGAAGACGGTTGCGAACTTCGTCGGCCTCGCGGACGGGTCCAAGGACTACAAGGGCCCCAACGCCAGCGGCGGCGACTCCGGCCCGTTCTACGACAGCTCGATCTTCCACCGTGTGATCAGCGGGTTCATGATCCAGGGCGGGGACCCGACCGGCACCGGGCGCGGTGGCCCCGGCTACCAGTTCGCCGACGAGTTCCACCCCGAGCTCAAGTTCGACCGCCCGTACCTGCTCGCGATGGCGAACGCCGGGCCCGGCACGAACGGCTCGCAGTTCTTCATCACCCTCGGCCCGACCCCGCACCTCAACCGCAAGCACACCATCTTCGGTGAGGTCGCCGACGCCGAGTCGCGCGCCGTCGTGGACCAGATCGGGGGCACGACCACCGGCCAGGCGGACCGCCCGCTGACCGACCAGGTCATCCAGCACATCGACGTCGAGCAGAACTGACTCATGACGCGTCCGGTGCCGAGGTCCCGGCGATGACCGGCCCCGCCGGTCCGCCGGGCCAGGTACCGCCCGGCCCGTACCCACCCCCCGACGCGGGGGCGATGGTCTGTGCCCGGCACCCCGACCGCCCGACCCGGCTGCAGTGCACCCGGTGCGGGCGTCCGGCGTGTCCGGACTGCCTGCGCGACGCCTCCGTCGGCCAGCACTGCGTGGACTGCGTCTCGCAGGCCGCGGCGTCGACCCCGCGCTGGCGCACCGTCGCCGGCGCGAGCCGGCCCGGCAAGCCGGTGATGGTCCCGATCCTGATCGGGATCAACGTCGCGATCTTCGCTCTCACCGTGGTCGCGGCCGGGAGCATCTCGGACAACTACGCCTCGGTGCTGTTCCGGGAGACCTCGCTGGTGCCCGTGGACGTCGCGGGCGGCGAGTGGTGGCGGCTCGTCACGTCGGGGTTCCTGCACTTCGGCCTGCTGCACCTGGCGTTCAACATGTTCGCGATGTGGGTCATCGGCCGTGAGGTCGAGACCGTGCTGGGCCGCTGGCGGCTGCTCGCCGTGTACCTGGTGTCGCTGCTCGGCGGTTCCGCCGCGGTGATGCTGTTCTCGAACGCGGGGACCCAGACCGCGGGCGCCTCCGGGGCCGTGTTCGGCCTGATGGGCGCCCTCGCCGTGCTGCTCTACCGGCTGAAGCTGCCGGCCGGGCAGGCGATCGGCGTCATCGCGATCAACGTCGTGCTCAGCTTCGCGATCCCCGGGATCTCGATCACCGCGCACCTGGGCGGGCTCGTCGTGGGTGCCGCGACGACCGCGGCGCTGGTCTACCTGCCGAACCGGCAGAACCGTTCGGTGCAGGTCGCGGCCGTCGCCGGGATCGCCGTGGTGGTCCTGCTCGCGATCGGCGTCAGCCTGACCCTGTGACGGGCACCCCCGGGGTCGTCCCCCCGGGGGTCCCCTCGCTCACGAGAAGGTCCTGAGGGTTCCCCCCGGGCCTTCTCGTCAGGTCAGCGCGGGGTCCGGTACGTCTCCAGGACCTCGGCGACCTCCTCGGGGTCCTCGCCCAGCTCCAGGCGGCCGAGGATCACCAGGCGCTCGGCGCCGTCGGGCTCGCGGAGCTCGAGCTCCAGCAGCGACGACTCGCGCCCGAAACGGCGCTGGCGCAGCACGCGCACGTTGTCGACCCGCCCCCACCCGACGTCCAGGGTCCAGCTCAGCCGGCGCACGACGAGACCGTCCGGGCCGGCGGCCAGGCGCGGGCGGGCCTTCGTCCCGGAGGCGGCCGCGGTCCCGAGGCCGGCCGCCGCGACGGCCGCGATCAGCTGCCCCGGACGGTCGGAACCGGTCAGCAGGAGCAGCACGAGCCACACGGCGGCGGCCCCTGCCAGCACCCACGCCATCACGACCAGACCGGTCGGCGTGGACCACGAGACGGCCCGATCATGATCACCCATCGTGATCACCGAAGTTATCCACAGGCTTCATCCACAGTGGGGATGAACCACAATGCTGTGTTTCCGCAGCTCAACGCCACCGCATGGTCATCAGGAGTCCGATTACAATGAGTGAGAACCCGATCAGGAAGTTCAGGTTCCCCAGTGCGGCCATGAACGGGATCGACGGCGCCAGGTAGTTCACGACGAGCCAGGCGAGGCCCAGGATCCACATCGCGACCATCACGGCGATGTAGGCCGGGTGGGTGGGACCGGCCACCTTCACCGGGGTGCGGCTGGGCGGCGGCGTGTACACGGCCTGCTTGCGGACCTTGGACTTCGGCATGGGTGGACCTCATCGGTGCGGGGTCGTCTACGGCGCGCTCCCGGCCCGCGACGACCGGACCGTGCACCCCGACGGGGTGCTCCGGGCACGGTTGCGCCGGGGGAGCTTCACCATCACCGTAGCGTGAACACCGGCCGGAATGGGTCCGGACGTCGTGCTCCGCGGAGTGAGCGCGTCGGACCGGTGCCGGTCAGACGCCCGCGACGAGCTCCTCGACCTCGGCCGTCAGGGCGTCCACCGTCGCCTCGGGGACGGCGTGCCCGGCTCCGGCGAGCCAGGTCGCCAGCAGGCGGTGCCCGCCCTGGGTCAGGACCGACTCGGGATGGAACTGGACGCCCTCGATCGGCAGGTCCCGGTGCCGCACGGCCATGATCAGGCCCGACTCGGTGCGGCCGGTGACCTGCAGCTCCGGCGGCAGCGAGTCCGGGGCGATGGTGAGCGAGTGGTAGCGGGTCGCCACGAACGGCGAGGGCAGCGCACGCAGCACGCCGACGCCGTCGTGGTGCACCAGCGAGGTCTTGCCGTGCAGCAGCTCTGGGGCGCGCTCGACGACGCCGCCCCAGGCCGTGGCCAGCGCCTGGTGCCCGAGGCAGACCCCGAGCAGCGGGAGGCCGCGGTCCGCCGCGGCGCGGATCACCTCGACGCTGCGCCCGGCACGCTCCGGTGTTCCCGGGCCGGGGCTGACGAGGACCGCGCCGTAGCCGTCGAGGGCCGACGGGTCGACCTCGTCGTTGCGCAGCACCTCGGGCTCCACGCCCAGCTGGGCGAGGTACTGGACCAGGTTGTAGACGAAGCTGTCGTAGTTGTCGACGACCAGTACCCGCATCGCTTGACCCGTCCCGTCCCGCTCGTTCCCGTGGTTCTCCCCGGCGAGGCTAGTTGAACGGGAAGCCGCTGCCGGAGCCGCTGTCCCCGCTCCCGTCGCCACTGTCCCCGGAACCGCCGCCGCTCCCGCTGCCACCACTGCTGCTCGTCCCGACGACGAGGACGACCTCGGTCCCGTCGCCGGCCTGCGAGCCGCCGCTCGGGGTCTGGGAGATCACCTTGCCGGACTGCGAGCTGTCCGAGGTCTCCTGCTGCTGCAGGCGGTAGGACAGGCCGGCCGACTGCAGCTGGTTCACCGCGCTGCCGACGTCCTGACCCGTGACGTCCGGGACCTGCTTCTGGTTCCCGCGGCTGATCTGCAGGGTGATCGTGCTGCTCTTCGACACCCGGTTGCCGGCCGAGGGGTTGGTCCCGACGACCGAACCGGCGCTGCCGCCCCCGTCGACCGTGCTGGTGGTGACCGACGTGAAGCCGGCGTTGCGCAGCGTCGTCTGCGCCTGCGACGCGCTCTGGCCGCTGACGTCCGGCACCGCGACGGTGGTCTGCTCCTTGCCGATGACGACGGCGACGGCACCGTTGCCGGGGACGCTCTCGCCCGGCCCGGGGGTGGAGGAGATGATCTTGCCGATCTGGCTGGAGTCGGACGTCTCCTGCTCGGTCTGCTGACCCAGCTGCAGGCCGGCCTGCTGCAGGAGCGGCCGGGCCTCGTCGACGGTCTTGCCCGACAGCTGCGGGACCGTCGCGTTCGCGGGTCCGGTGCCGACGAACAGCGTGACCGTGCTGTTCTCGGCCACGGCGTTGCCACCACCGGGCTCGGTCCGGTTGACCTTCCCGACCTGGGCGACGTCCGAGGGTTCGTTCCGGATGTCGACCAGGAGTCTCGCGCCGGTGATCGCGGCCCGGGCCTGGTCCGGGTTCTGGCCCAGGACGTCCGGGACGTTCACCGTCGCCGGGCCGGAGGTGGTGAACATCTGGACGCCGACGAACCCGAGCAGGCCGAGCACGGCCAGGACCGCGACCCAGATGCCGATCTTCTTGCCGCGCCCGCCCCGGGGCTCGTCCTCGTAGGCGTCCGGGTGGCCCGGGGGCATGGTGTGGCGGCCGGTCGCCGGTCCGGCGCCGGCGTAGACCCGCCGGGTCGGGACGGCGGCGGTGGCGTCCGCGTCGAGGAGGCTGGTGCGCTCGTCCTCGCTCATCACCATCGGCGCCAGGACCGGCTCGCCGTTGCGCACGCGGACCAGGTCCGCGCGCATCTCGCCGGAGGACTGGTAGCGGTTGGCCGGGTTCTTGCTCAGCGCCTTGAGCACGATCGCGTCCAGCGCGGGCGGGATCGAGGGGTTGAGCTGCGACGGGGCCTTGGGGTCCTCACGGACGTGCTGGTAGGCGACCGCGACCGGGGTGTCCCCGGTGAACGGCGGGTCGCCGGTGAGCAGCTCGAACAGCACGCAACCGGCCGCGTAGACGTCCGAGCGGGCGTCCACGGCCTCGCCGCGGGCCTGCTCCGGGGACAGGTACTGCGCGGTGCCGATGACGGCCGCGGTCTGCGTGACGTTCTGCCCCTCGCCGAGGGCGCGGGCGATGCCGAAGTCCATCACCTTCACCGCGCCGGCGGTCGAGATCATGATGTTCGCGGGCTTGACGTCGCGGTGGATGATCCCGTTGCGGTGGCTGAAGTCCAGGGCGGCGCAGACGTCGGCCATGACCTCGACGACCCGCTGCTGGGTCAGCGGCCCGGTGGTCTTGACGATCTCGCGCAGCGTCTGCCCGTCGACGAACTCCATGACGATGTAGGGCAGCGGGCCGAAGTCGCTGGCGATCTCGCCGGTGTCGTACACGGCGACGATCGCGGGGTGGTTCAGCGACGCGGAGTTCTGCGCCTCACGACGGAATCGGAGCTGGAACTGGGGGTCGCGGGCGAGGTCGGCACGCAGCACCTTGACCGCGACGTCCCGGGAGAGCCGGGTGTCGAGACCGTGGTGCACCTCGGCCATGCCGCCGTAGCCGAGCGTGCCGCCCAGCTCGTATCGCTCGGACAGCAGGCGGGGTGTCGTCATCTGTTCTGGTTCCCGGGGTTGGAGGCGTACTCATCATGCCGGTCGGAACGTGTGGTCATGGTTCTTCGGCACACCCGTCTGCGCCGGGGCGCCTGCTGCGTGGGCTCACCGGACCGCGACCCCCACGCGGTCGGCGACGGACGGCATGATCACTGCCGCCGGTCCCGTTCGGTCGCCCTTCCACCCGGTCACGGTACCGGGCGCACCGACGAGGTAACCGCCCGTCAGCCCACCGAGCGACGTTCCGCGCAGGATCATCACGGCGAGCAGCACCGCGGCGATCGTGAGGATCACGAACAGGGCGGCCAGCAGGGCACGGCTGCGCCCGGACCGGCGCGGCGCGACGTCCAGCGGGCCGGACGGGTGCTCGGTGCCCCGGGCCTGCTCGACGGCGCGGGACTCCCCGCGGGCGTCCCCCCGCGTGTCCCAGCGCGTGTCACCGTGCGGCGGGCGCGGTGGAGCCGGTCGGGTGCCGCCGGCGGCACGTCCGCCGTCGGGGCCGACCCGGTCCCGGCCGGCGGGCTCCCCGCCGGGAGCCGGACGGACCGGCATCGGACCCGAGGCGTACGGGCCCGGGGTGACGGGGCCGCTGCCGGCGTCGAGCGCGCGGTGCCGCGGCGACGACGGCGGTCCCGGGTCGTGCGGGACCGGCGTGCGCGGGTTCTGACCGGGCGGCAGCGGGGTCCGGGGCCCACCCGGGCCGCCCCGGGGCGGGCTCTGCGGTGCCGGACCGCGCGGCGCGGACGTCCCGGGGGCCGCGCCGCGGCGTGGTGCCGGGGTGAACGGTGCCGGGGTGTTCGGTGCCGGGGTGTTCGGCGCCGGGGTGTTCGGCGCCGGGGTGAACGGTGCCGGGGTGTTCGGGGCGGGCCCGTCGCCCGGCTGCCCGGACGAGCGGCGCGGCGGCATGGCCCGGGCCGGCGTCGTCGAGTTCACGGCGCTGTCCTCGGGGTCGGCGCCCGCGGCCGGGGCACGCTCACCGCGCCGGACGGCCGCGACGGCGTCGGCGAACTCGCCGCCGTCGGCGTAGCGCAGCGCCGGGTCCTTGACCAGTACCGAGTAGATCAGCCCGCGGATCCGCTCCGGGACGTCGGCGGGCAGCGGCGGCGGGTCGTCGCGGACCTGCATCATCGCCACCGCCACGGCGCTCTCGGCGCGGAACGGGCGCTGCCCGGCCAGGCACTCGTAGCCGACGATGCCCAGCGAGTAGACGTCCCCGGCCGGTCCGGCCTCGTCGCCGCTGGCCTGCTCGGGGGCGATGTAGTGGGCGGTGCCCATGACCATGCCGGAGCGCGTCACCGGGACGGCGTCGGCGGCCTTGGCGATGCCGAAGTCGGTCAGCTTCACCACGCCGTCGTTGCGCAGCAGGATGTTGCCGGGCTTGACGTCGCGGTGCACGAACCCGCGCTCGTGCGCGGCCTGCAGGGCGCGGGCGGACTGCTCGACGATGTCGAGGGCCTCGTGCGGCGGGATCGCGCCCCGGCTGATCCGGCTGGAGAGCGGCTCGCCGCGGACGAGCTCCATCACCAGGTAGGCGGTGCGCCCGCCGCCGGCCGGGCCGTCGTCCTCGCCGTAGTCGTGCACCGAGGCGATCCCGGTGTGGTCCAGCGAGGCCACCGTGCGGGCCTCGATCCGGAACCGGTGCAGGAACTCGGGGTCGTCGGACAGCTCCGCCTTGAGCACCTTCACCGCGACGCTGCGTCCGAGCCGGGTGTCCTTGGCCTCCCAGACCTCACCCATCCCGCCGACCGCGATCCGCCGGTCGAGCTGGTAGCGCTCGGAGATGAGCTGGCCCGCGGCGAGGACGCTCATCCGTCCGTCCCGCCCACTGCCGCGGTCACTGGGCCCCCCGCAGGGCCTCGGCGATGACCGCGCGGCCGACCGGCGCGGCCACCGATCCACCGGTGGCCTCCAGGGCCCGGTTGCCGCCGTTCTCGACCAGCACCGCGACCGCGACCTTCGGGTTCTGGGCCGGCGCGAACGCGACGTACCAGGCGTGCGGCGGGGTGTTCTTCGGGTCCGTGCCGTGCTCGGCGGTACCGGTCTTGGAGGCGATCTGCACGCCGGTGATCTTTCCGCCGCCCTGCGTCCGGTTCTCCGAGCCGATCATCAGGTCGGTGAGGGTGGACGCCACGTCGGCCGGCATCGACCGGGTCATCCGGTCCGGCTCGGTGGTGTCGACGACGTCGAGCTGCGGGCTCTGGATCTCCTTGACCAGGTGCGGGGCCATCGTCTGGCCGCCGTTCGCGATCGAGGCGGCGATCATCGCGTTCTGCAGCGGGGTCAGCCGGACGTCGCGCTGGCCGATCGCGGACTGCTGGGTCGACGGCGTGTCCGACATCGGGCCGACCGAGGACGCCTGGACGCCCATCGGGATGGACAGGTCGGACCGGCCGATCCCGAACGCCTCGGCCTCGGCACGCATCTTGTCCGCGCCGAGCTCGCCGCCGAGCTGGGCGAACGCGGTGTTGCAGGAGCGGGCGAGCGCGTCGCGCAAGGTGGCGGTGGCGCCGGTGCCGCACGGCGTGCCGTCGTAGTTCTCCAGCGTCGTCGTCGAGTCCGACAGCGTCAGCACCGGGGCCGCGGTCAGCGGGCTGTCCGGGGTGAACCCGTTCTGCAGCGCCGCCGCTGTGGTGACCAGCTTGAACGTCGACCCCGGGGGATAGATCTCGGAGATCGCCCGGTTGGACAGCACCGACGGGTCCTCGTTCGTGAACTGCCGGTAGGCACGCTGCTGCTCGGCCGCGTCGGCGCTGGCCAGACGGTTGGGGTCGTACGACGGGGTGGACACCATGCCCAGGATGTCGCCGGTCTGGGGTTCGAGCGCAACCACCGAACCGGTGTAGCCCTTGCTGTCCATCTCCTCGAACGCCCGCTTCTGGACGTTCGGGTCGATCGTCGTGGCGACGTTGCCGCCGGCCGGGTCCCGCCCGGTGATCAGGTCCGAGAGCCGGCGGACGAACAGCCGGTCGTCGGTGCCGTTGAGCACCTCGTCGGTGGACCGCTCCAGGGCGGTGGACCCGTAGACGGTGGAGAAGTAGCCGGTGACCGGCGCGAAGGCCGGGCCGTTCGGATACTGGCGCTGATAGCGCAGCCGGTTGTCGGTGTCCACGCTCTGCGCGAGTACGTCGCTGCCGGCGGTGATCTGCCCGCGCTGGCGCGAGTACTCGTCGATCTGCACCCGCTGGTTGCGCGAGTCGTCGCGGTACTCCCCGGCCTTGACCACCTGGATGTAGGTGACGTTGCCGAGCAGGACGACGACCATCACCATCACGGCGAGGGCGACGCGGCGGACGGGGCGGTTCACGTCTCACCTCCGGCGTCGGTACGCGGGCGCTGCACGAGCTCGGTGCTGGCCTCGGCGATCGGCGCGCGCGGGGCGGCCGGACGGCGGGGCAGCGGCGCGCGGGCCACGTGCGAGATCCGCAGCAGGATCGCGACGAGCGCGTAGTTGGCAACCAGCGACGAGCCGCCGTAGGACAGGAACGGCAGCGTCAGGCCGGTGAGCGGGATCAGCTTGGTGACCCCGCCGATGACGACGAAGATCTGCAGCGCGACCGAGAACGACAGCCCGGTGGCCAGCAGCTTGCCGAACGTGTCCCGCACGGCGAGCGCGCTGCGCAGCCCGCGGGTGATCAGCACCAGGTAGATGACCAGGATCGCGGCGAGCCCGATCAGGCCGAGCTCCTCGCCGAGCGAGGACCAGATGAAGTCGGACTCGGCGAAGGGCACCAGGTCCGGTCGTCCGGCACCCAGGCCGCTGCCGCCGACGCCGCCGGTGCCCATCCCGAACAGCGCCTGCCCGAGCTGGTAGCCCGACCCGTCGAAGTCGGCGAACGGGTCGATCCAGACCTCGACGCGGACCCGGACGTGGTTGAACAGCTGGTAGGCGATCACCGCGCCGCCGACGAAGATCGACAGACCGATGATCATCCAGGAGACCCGCTCGGTGGCGGTGTAGAGCAGGACCAGTACCAGGCCGAAGAACAGCAGCGAGCTGCCCAGGTCGCGCTCGAACACCAGCACGCCGATCGAGAGCCCCCACGCGGCCAGCAGCGGCGCGAGGTCCCGGGCGCGGGGGAGCTCCATGCCGAGGAACCGGCGTCCCGCGGTGGAGAGCAGGTTGCGCTTCTGCACCAGGTACGCGGCGAAGAAGATGATCAGCAGGATCTTGGCGAACTCGCCGGGCTGGATGCCGCCGACGCCGGGGATCCGGATCCAGAGCTTGGCGCCGTTGACCTCGGAGATCGACGACGGCAGGACGCCCGGGATGGCCAGCAGCACCAGCCCGAGGAAGCCGGCGGTGTAGCCGTAGCGGGCCAGCGTCCGGTGGTCCTTGACGAGCAGCAGCACCGTGACGAACAGGGCCAGGCCCAGCACCGTCCAGCCGACCTGCAGGCTCACCAGCGCGGACGGGATCTCCCGGCCGAGCAGCTGAGCGCGGTCGGCCTTGGCCAGGTCCAGCCGATGGATCATCACCAGGCCGATGCCGTTGAGCAGCGCGACCGCGGGCAGGATCAGCGGGTCCGCGTACGGGGCCAGGCGGCGCACCGCGAGGTGCGCGCCGGTGAACAGCACCAGGTAGGCCGCACCCAGGTAGAGCAGCGACGTCGTCAGCTGCTGCTCCTGGTTCGCCTCCACGAGGACGAGCGCACCGGTGGTCAGCACCGCGGCCAGGGCGAGCAGCAGCAGCTCGATCCCACGCCCGGTGGGCAACGGCGGGGCGTCGCCGCCGGGGGCTCCTGAGGTGGGCTGGGGGGCGGCGTCGGTCGGCGCGGCCATCAGCCGGCCAGCCGGCAGTTCTGCCCCGGCTCGGGCCTGACCGCGGGCAGCGGTGTGGTGGTGACCGGCGGCGCGCCGGGAGCGGGGGGCGGGGTGACGACCGGCGTCGGCGGCGGGTTCAGCGTCGCGCAGAGCGGGAGCAGACGGGCCCGGAGCCGGTCCACCGTGCTGTGCGCGCCGTCCTGCCCGTCGGAGGACACGATCCCGTCGGTGACCTGGCTGCGCACGGTCTGCGGCAGGTCGTTCAGGTCGATGTCGGAGGTCTCGGCGACGTTCTGCAGCGGGATGCCCAGCACGGAGCCGCGCACCCCCTGGTAGATCGCGACCCTCTCCTGGTCCACCCCGACGTAGTACTGCTGCATGACGAGCGTGCGGGCCAGCCACACCCCGAGACCCAGCACGACGAGCACGCCGAGGACGGCGGCGGCCGGCCGCAGCCCGCGCTTGCGCCGCTCCTGGGGGCGCGCCTCCGGCTCGATCCGGACGGGCGCGGTGCGCGGCAGCGTGGTCGCCGCCGCCCGGGAGGCCGACGTGTTGTGCGCCGTGCCGTCGTAGTCGCCGGAGTCGCTGCGGTGGTTGCGCCCGGCCGAGCCGCCGATGATCGGGGCGTCGTCGCCGTAGTCGACGTCGACGACGTCGGCCACGATGCAGGTGATGTTGTCCGGGCCGCCGCCGCGCAGGGCGAGCTCGATCAGCCGGTCCGCGCACTCGCGGGGGTCGGGGTAGTCGAACAGCGTGTCCCGCAGGGTGTCGTCGCTGACCGGGCCGGACAGGCCGTCCGAGCAGAGCAGGTACCGGTCGCCGGCGCGGGCCTCGCGGATCGTCAGCTTGGGGTCGACGTCCTGGCCGGTGATGGCGCGCAGCAGCAGCGACCGCTGCGGGTGCGTGTGCGCCTCCTCCTCGGTGATCCGGCCCTCGTCGATCAGCGACTGGACGAACGTGTCGTCCTTGGTGATCTGGGCGAAGTCGTCACCGCGCAGCTGGTAGCAGCGGGAGTCGCCGACGTGCACCATGCCGAGCCGGGAGCCGGCGAACAGGATCGCGGTCAGCGTCGTGCCCATGCCCTCGAGGTCCGGGGCGTCGGCGACGTGCCGGCTGATCGCGTCGTTGCCCTCGTGGGTGGCCTCGCGCAGCTCGGCCAGCAGGTCGTCACCGGGGACGTCGTCGTCGAGCGGGGCGAGGGCGGAGATGACCAGGGAGGACGCGACCTCCCCGGCGGCGTGGCCGCCCATGCCGTCGGCCAGGGCCAGCAGACGAGGACCCGCGTAGACGGCGTCCTGGTTGTTCTGCCGGACCAGCCCGCGGTCACTGCGGGCCGAGTAGCGCAGCACCAATGTCACGGGGCGGCTCCGGCTTCGGTCGGGGCTCGTGGTGCAGGCGGTCGCGACGCCGTCATGTTCGAGATCGTCCTCGGGGCCATGATCGGATCGTCATGATCGCAGCTCGATCACCGTCTTGCCGATGCGGACCGGGACCCCCAGCGGGACCCGGGTGGGCCCGGTGACCTTAGCCCGCTCGAGATACGTGCCGTTCGTCGACCCGAGGTCCTCGACGTACCACTCCTCGCCCTGCTGCGAGATCCGCGCGTGCCTGGTGGAGGCGTAGTCGTCGTCGAGCTTCAAGGTCGAGTCGTCGGCCCGTCCGATCAGGATCGGGCGGGAGTCGAGCGTGATCCGGCTGCCGGCCAGCGGGCCCTGGGTGACCAGGAGCTGCCGCGGCGCGCGGCTGCGCCCACCGGTCTTGACCTTCCCGCGGGAACGGCCGGGCAGGACCGCACGCAGCCCGGAGGCCGCGTACAGGTCGGACCGCACCACCTGCAGGGCGAGCAGCACGAACAACCAGAGCAGGGCCAGGAAGCCACCTCTGGTCAGCTGAAGCACCAGCTCCGGCACTCACCGCTCGCTTTCGGGTTCGGGGCCGACGACGGCGCAGGGACTCCCTGCCCGCCGCCGCGACCTCGCGTTCGTTCTCCTCCGGCCCGTGTGGACCGGAGGCTGCGCCGTGTCGGGCGGACTCAGCCCTGGGTCCGGAAGACCAGGCTGGAGTGCCCGACCCGGATCACGTCGCCGTCGGTGAGCTGGCAGCTCTGCACCGGGCTGTTGTTGACGGTGGTCCCGTTCGTCGACCCCAGGTCGTTCAGGGTCGCGACCTGGCCGTCCCAGGTGACCTCCAGGTGCCGCCGGGAGACCCCGGTGTCGGGCAGCCGGAAGTTCGAGTCCTGGCCGCGGCCGATGACGTGGGTGCCCTCGGCGAGCTGGTAGTTGCGGTTCGACCCGTCGTCGAGGATCAGCATCGCGGCGAGCGCCTGCTGCGCGCCCCACCCGCCCTGCTGGTAGCCGCCGCCGTCGTAGCCCTGGTCGTAGCCGCCCTGCTGGCCGTAGCCGGGCTGCTGCCCGTACCCGCCCTGCTGGTAGCCGCCGCCGTCGTAGCCCTGGTCGTAGCCCTGCTGGCCGTAACCGGGCTGCTGGCCGCCGTACCCGGGCTGGGCGTAGCCCTGCTGGCCGTAGCCGCCCTGCTGGTAGCCGCCGCCGTCGTAGCCCTGGTCGTAGCCCTGCTGGCCGTAACCGGGCTGCTGGCCGTAGCCGCCCTGGCCCTGGTCGTAACCCTGGCCCTGGTCGTAGCCCTGCTGCGGGTAGCCGCCGCCGTAGCCCTGCTGGCCGTACCCGGGCTGCTGGCCGTAGCCCTGCTGCCCCTGGTCGTAGCCCTGCTGGCCGTAGCCGGGCTGGCCGTAGCCGCCCTGCTGGTCGTAACCGGGCTGGCCGCCGTAGCCCTGGCCCTGCTGGTCGTAGCCGGGCTGCTGGCCGTAGCCCTGCTGCTGTCCGCGCTCCTGCTCGTACCCGGGAGGGGCGTAGGTCTGCTGGCCGTATCCGCCGGGGGCGCCACGGTCGTAGCCGTACTGCCCGTTCTCCTCGGGGTGGCCCGGTTGCTGGCTCATGGGTGCTTCTCCTGCGGTGCGAGCTCTGATGGCGGCCCGACGGGAAGCGTCGGGGTCGACAGCCGAGCGGGTGCGGAACTGTCCCGTGTGCAGCGCCTCGGAGCGCTCCAGAAAGACTACGACCTCACCGTAGGTATCCCATCCCTGGTCGGTGAGTTCTGTCGCGACGTGCGACGAGAGGCTGTGGATGATCTGGTCCTGGTCATCCGCCATCCGGTCGAGATCGGACGGACTGAGCATCACGGTGTACCGGTTGGGCGCCAGCAGGCGTCCTCCGGCGAGCTGCTCGATGTGGTCCTCGGCTTCCCTCAGCAGTGCCTGTGCGACTTCCTGTGGGACGACACTGCCTCCGAAGACCCGCGCGAAAACGTCTCCGACCATCCCTTGGAGACGCCGCTCGAAGCGGTCCACGCGACCCAAACGATCTCCTCCGTCCGTAATCGGCGTGTCGATGACGACCCCGATCGTATCTGTGCTACCCGCCGCGCCTGCCGACCCCCGGACGTTCGCCGATGCCGACCCCCCTGCGCGGACCGTTCTACAGGGGGTGCTAGTTTTTCTTCCGCCAGGGCGAGTGGCGGAATGGCAGACGCGCACGGTTCAGGTCCGTGTGTCCGAAAGGACGTGAGGGTTCAACTCCCTCCTCGCCCACACATCACCTCTCTTCGATCTCCTCCTCTCTGGGGGAGATCTTTCTCCGTTCCGGTCACCGGCGCCATCGCACGGTCGCGGGACGCGGTCACTCTTCCGAGTATCCGCCTCACCCCGGACCGCTGTCACGGTCACGCAGCGCTCGTCGATCCGGGTGGTCGGCCATCACCAGGACGTCGGCCGACCCGATCGGGTCGCGCTCGTCCTCGTAGCGCGCGAACGCCTCCAGCATCCACCGGTCGTCGCCGGGCAGGTGCCGGGCCAGCGCCGCGGCGGCCATCCGCAGGTGGACCGTCAGCTCGCAGTCCAGCCCGCGCCCGAGAAGCCGCGCGCCGGCCAGCAGCACGACTCCGTCGTCGCCGATCGGCTGCGGGCGGTCCCGGTAGGACCGGTCCCGGTCGGCGTCCCACAGCCGCGGGAGCACCATCCCGGACCCGTCGCCGGCCGCGGGGCCGAGCACCTCGCGTCGCAGGGCGGACTCGTCGAGCCACCCGTCGAGGAACATGTCCGGGTCGGTGTGCCCGAGCTCCAGACGCACCGACGCCGGGCGCAGGTAGTCCCCGGCGTCGACGACCACGGCCGCCCGCCCGCGCAGGCGCACCCGTTCCGCGACGTCGTCGGCCAGCTCGCGGGGTGCGGCGGGGGCGGGCCCGTCGACGAGCACCCGCACCCGCCCGGGGAGCCCGCACGCCCGTTCGGTGACGTGGTCGGCCAGCGCGCTCGCGTCCATCGGGCGGAACGCGCCTCCCGCTCGGCGCTCGGCCATCGGCGCGTACCTCCCTCGGCTTCCGTGGTCCTTGTCCCGCCGCGGCGGGTGACCAACACTAGGTGGGTGAACCCGGACGAGCCCGGCGCAGGCGGCTCGTTGCGGCGTGCGCTGCGGATCGTCGAGGCCGTCGCGGACGCCGGCGACGGGGTGACGGCGAAGGCGATCGCCCGCCGTCTCTCCACACCGCTGCCGACGGTCTACCGGGTGCTGGGCACGCTGGTCGAGGAGGGCTACCTGGTCCGGCTGCACGCGGTGCGCGGCTACGGGCTGGGCTACCGGGTGGTCGACCTCTACCGCGGCCTGACCGACCAGATCGTGCCCCCGCTCGCGGTGCGTGAGCTGATCGGCGAGCTGCACTCCGAGATCGGCGCCGCGACCTACCTGGTGGTGCTGCGCGACACCGATGTGGTGGTCGCACACGCCGACTCCTGCACCGCGCACCCGGGCGTCCCCGGGCTCCGGGTGGGCGAGCCCGTCCCCGGGCACGCGACGGCGCTGGGCAAGGCCGTGCTGGCGCACCTGGACCCCGGACGCCTGGCCGACGTGCTCACCCGCTCCGGCACCGAGGCGCGGACGGCGCACACGATGACCGAGCGGCGCCTGATCGACCGCGAGCTGCTGCGGGTCCGCTCGGCCGGCGTCGCCGTGGAGGTGGAGGAGTTCCGGCGCGGCACGGCCGGGATCGCGCTGCCGCTGCACGCCGGCGGCCGGGTCGCGGCCCTGGGGGTCTCGGTGAGCCGCGCGGAGTTCGGCACCCGGCGCTGGGAGCTCGAACGCGCCGTCCGCGACGCGGCCGGGCCCCTGATCCGCCAGCTCTCCGGCCCCGGCGCCGCAGCCTCCGGCTGAGCCCGCCCGGTTCAGGCGCGGACGAGCTCGGCCAGGCCGTCGAGCTCGCGGAGGGTGGCGGCCGCGTCGTCACCGGAGTCGGTCAGCTCGAACAGCACCCGGTCGACGCCGGCGTCGGCGTAGGAGGCCAGTGCGGCCGCCTTCGGTGCGGCGCCGTAGAGCGTCACCGGGATGTGCCCGCGGCCGGCGTCGGTGGCACGGCGCTGCAGCTCGGCGGTGCGCTCGGCGAACGCGCCGAGCTCGGAGGCCCGCACCCGCAGCGGTATCCAGCCGTCGCCGTGCGAGAGGACCCGGTCCAGCACCGTCGGCCCGCCGCCGCCGATCAGCACCGGCGGCACGCGGGTCGGCTTCGGGTAGGACCACACCGGGGAGAACGAGACGAACTCGCCGTCGAACCCGGCCTCGTCCTGCGTCCACAGTGCCCGCAGCGCCTCGAGCCGCTCCAGCATCTCCGCGGTCCTCCTCCCGGACACGACCCCGTGGTGCTCCATCTCCTCGACGTTCCACCCGGGTCCGACGCCGAACTCGAACCGGCCGCCCGCGATCCGGTCCAGGCTCGCGACCTCCTTGGCCAGGTTGATCGGGTGGTGCTGGTTGACCAGCGACACCGCCGTCCCGAGCACCACCCGCTCCGTCACCGCGGCCATCGCGCCGAGGGCGACGAACGGGTCGTAGGTGTGGGCGTAGCGCCGCGGCAGGTCGCCGCCGCCGGGCCACGGGGAGCGGCGGCTCGCCGGGATGTGGGTGTGCTCGGTGAGGAACAGCGACTCGAAGCCGCGTTCCTCGACCCCGCGGGCCAGGTCCAGCGGGGCGATGCCGTAGTCGGTCAGGAACGTGACGACGCCGATGTCCATGCCGATCACTGTCCCATCCGCCGGACCGCCCGAGGGCCTCGTCGTCGGACGGTCTTTCCGTCTGACGGAAGACCGTGGGGCGGTCATGCGTCCGCGGCGATACGTTCCCCCCATGCAGGGCACAACGGAGAGCCTCACCCGCACCGACCCGCCGTTCCGCGCCGACCACGTCGGCAGCCTGCTCCGGCCCCCGGAGCTGCTCGCGGCCCGTGCCGAGCACGCCGCCGGACGTCTCGACGACGCCGGCCTGCGCGCCGCCGAGGACGCCGCGGTCACCGGCGTCGTCGCGCTGCAGGAGGAGATCGGCCTGCGCTCGGCCACCGACGGCGAGTTCCGCCGCACGTCGTGGCACATGGACTTCATCTACCGCCTCGGCGGCATCAGCAAGACCGGCGACAAGCTGGAGGTGAAGATGCGCAACGCCTCCGGCGCGAACAACTTCACCTCGGCCGGGATGGCGGTGACCGGGAAGGTCGGGCTGGAGAAGCCGATCTTCGCGCAGGACTTCTCCTACCTCGCCTCGCAGGTCCGCACCGCGACGCCGAAGCTCACCATCCCGTCGCCGAGCATGGTCTACGCCCGCGGCGGGTCCGCCGTGATCGACCGGGAGGTCTACCCGGACCTCGAGGAGTTCTGGGCCGATCTCTCCGGCGCCTACGCCGACCAGATCGCCGCGATGCACGGCCTCGGCTGCCGCTACCTGCAGCTCGACGACACGGCGCTGGCCTACCTCAACGACCCCGCGCACCGGGCCGACCTCGCCGAGAAGGGCGACGACCCGGAGACCCAGCACCTGCGCTACATCAAGCAGATCAATGCGGCGATCGCCGACCGGCCGGCGGACATGTGGATCACCACCCACATGTGCCGCGGCAACTACCGCTCGTCCTGGGCGGCCGAGGGCGGCTACGACCACGTGGCCGAGGCGCTGTTCGGCGAGCTGGCCGTGGACGGCTTCTTCTGCGAGTTCGACGACGAGCGCTCCGGCGGGTTCGAGCCGCTGCGGTTCGTACCGAAGGGCAAGCAGGTCGTGCTCGGGCTGGTCACCACGAAGACCGGCGACCTCGAGGACGCCGACGCGCTCAAGCGCCGGATCGACGAGGCCGCGAAGTACGTCCCGCTCGACCAGCTCTGCCTGTCGCCGCAGTGCGGGTTCTCCTCCACGGTGGAGGGCAACTCGCTGAGCGTGGACCAGGAGAAGGCCAAGCTGGCGTTGATCGCACAGGTCGCCGCGGACGTCTGGGGCTGAGCCGGGGCCGGGCCGCACCACCGGTGTCGCTCGCGGGTCACGAGCAGGCCCGGCCCCACCCTGCCGCGCGCTAGCCTCGCCCGATGGACGAGGGCCCGCGCGGCTGGGGTGTGCCGCTCTACGAGCAGGTGCTGTCCGGGCTGGAGCCCGGCGCACCGCTGCTCGACGTCGGCTGCGGCGCGGGCACGTTCACCGCGTTCGCGGCCGCGCGCGGGTGGACGGTCAGCGGCGCCGACACCGACCGGTCCGCCCTCGCCGTGGCCGAGCGCGAGCTCCCGGGCGTCGATCTGCGCCTGACCGACGCCCACGACCTGCCCTGGCCGGACGACGCGTTCGGCCAGGTCACGCTCGTGCAGGTGCTCGCGCACGTGACCAACCCGATCGTCGCGCTCCGGGAGGCGGCACGGGTGTGCGAGCCGGGCGGCCGGGTGCGGGCGACGGTCTGGGGACGCCCGGAGGAGTGCGACGTCGGCGAGTTCGGCCGGGCGCTGGCCCCGTTCCTGCCGGGTGCTCCCGCGCCGGCGGAGGGGCGACGGCCGTCCGGTCTCGGCGGCTCGTCGTCGCCGGGCTGCGCATCCACACCGGCGCGGCCGGGACGGTCCGGGGGAGGACCGCCTCCGCTGACCGAGCCGGACCGCCTGCGCAAGGTGGCGGGCCTGGCCGGGCTCGCGGTGCGGGACCTGCACGAGGTCGTGTGCACGTTCGACTACGCCGACGCCGACGAGCTGGTCGGCCCGGTCCTGGACTCCGCGCTCGGACGTCGCGCGGTGATGCGCTCGACCGGCGGCCCCCGGGCGGTGAAGCGGGCCCTGCTGACCGGCCTGGAGCGCTTCCGCGACGGTGACGGCTACCGGCTGCACAACACGTTCCGCGTCCTCGACGCCGCCCCGGCCGGGGACTGAGCCCTCGGCCGGGCCCACTCGTGGAGCATTCGTGCCGCGTCGCCGCACGAATGCGCCATGAGTGCCGCGACCGGCGGGATGCGAGCTCGGGGTCAGGCGGCGGAGGAGGGGCGGTGCGCGCCCGTCGCACCGAGGGTGTCGACGCCCAGGGCGCGGCGCAGGCCGGCCTCGTCCCAGAGCGTGCGCACCGCGTCGATCTTGTTCTGCCGGATCCGCACCAGCGACATCGCGAGCACCGTCACCTGCCGGCCGGTCGGTGCGACGCCGGGCAGCAGCCAGGGCAGCTCCCGGTCGTGGGTGAAGGAGAACTCGACCTCGTCGACGAGCTTGCGGGTGTCGAGGGTGCGGGACAGCCGCTCGTGGGTCAGGTCCGGCGGCAGGTGCGGGAGGAAGTCCTGCGAGAGGTAGCGGTGGACGTCGTCGGCGCCGGTGCCGCCGGCCCCGCTCGGGACCTCCTGCACGCTCCCGCCGACGGCCATCGCCGCCGCCGCGGCGTCGGCGTCACGACGGTCGAACAGGTCGGAGCAGAACCGGTCCCGCAGCTCCTCCATCTGTTTCATCAGGACCTGCATGCCGGGCGTCATCGAGTCGTCTCCCATCGCGAACGTGCCGTGGCCCCACAGCATGCCCCCGGGTGGGGGCCCGCCATGGGGCCACGGTCGTACCGGCTCTAGTGCGCGACCGCCTCCGGGGCGTAGCGCAGCGCCAGCAGTGACTTGCAGTACTCGCCGTTCGTCTCGATCCCGACCCGCTGCAGCCGCGCCCGACGCAGGTGCAACGGCACCTGCTCGGTCGTGACCCTGCTGCCGTCGGCGTGCAGGAGCAGCGGGGCGTCGTCGCCGGCCGGGAGCCCGACCCGCTCCCGACGCTCTCGGAGCCGCGTGAGCTCCACGGTGTCGGCGACGGTGCCGACGACCTCGCCCAGTGTCATCGTGGCGAGCTCGTCCGGACCGACCCCGATGTCGACCAGCGGCCGGGCGACCCGGTCCTGGCCGGCCATCGCGGACTTCGAGATGAACGTGTGCCGCAGCTCGTCGAGCTCGGCCGTGGCCTCGCCCTGGTAGGAGCCCTCGAACGACCCCACGAAGCCGGCCTGTGCCGCGACCCCGCCGTTGATCTCGGCGGAGGCGTGGTGGTCGGCCAGGACGATCTCGGCACGGGTGACCCCGGGGACCGCCGACACCGCGTCGTAGGCGTCGGCGACCATCAGGAACGAGAAGTTCGGCGCGCAGAAGAACGTGGGCAACCGCAGCCCGACGGAGACCACCCCGTCGGGCGAGACGGTGCACGACTCGACGAAGTCGAGGTCCGTGATGGGCTCGTCCAACTCCGGGTCGAGCACCGTCCCCAGCGCGGTCCACACGGCCTGCCGGTCGACAGGCCGGGCGGTCATGCCTGCGCCACCGCCTCGTCCTGCAGCTGCAGCTCGGCCGGAACCGGGATGTCGTACAGGCGCGCGGCGTTGAGGCCCAGGATCTTCTTCTTCGACGCCGTGGTCAGGCGCGGGTAGTCGGAGAACTGGTCCTCGTCGGGCATCTGCCAGTCGACCAGGCCCTCGACCTGCCACTTCGGCGTCCAGATGTTGTAGTCACCGCCGAAGAGCATCTTGTCCTCGCCGACCCAGAACAGCAGCTCGCCCATGACCTTGGCGAAGAACTTCGGGCGGGCGTGCATGAGGCCACCGACGACGACCGAGAGGCCGGCGTAGACGTTGGGCTCCTGCACCGCCATGAAGCAGAAGTCCTCGATGCGCGGCAGGCCCACGTGCTCGACGATGAAGTTCAGGTCCTGGAAGTCGGTGGCCGCGTGGTCGACGTCGGCGACGTCGAACGCGTCCTTGTCCAGCGGCCAGATGGTCGGGCCCTTGTGGATGTGGACGTTCTTCACGCCGGCGTCCTGGGCGTGCTGCAGGAACTTGTAGCACTCCGGGTCGGTCAGCTTGAAGCCGCGCGAGTCGCCGTTCCACTCCGCGGTGTAGAGCTTGATGCCCTTGTGGTTGTACTTCGCCATGTCGGCGTCGAACTCGTCGAGGCCCTTCTGGCCGTCACGCGGGTCGAAGCGCCCGTTGACGATCAGCTTCTCGCCCCACTTCTCCAGCGTCTGCGCGTTCTGCGCGACGGTGTTGAAGCCCTCGGCGTACCACTCGCGCAGGTAGGTCGACTGGAAGATCGCGTAGTCGACGTGACCCTCCTGGAACATGTCCCGGTCGAAGTCCTCGGGCGTGACCTTGAGGAACTTCTCCCAGTCCCAGTGGGTCTCGGGCGGGCCGAGCTGGTGGTAGCCGTAGAAGCAGTCGATCCAGCCCTTGGCGTACTGCTCGGCTCCCTTGACCCAGTTCTCCTTGGACGCGTCCCAGAAGTGGCTGTGGGAGTCAACGACGAAGTACTTCTCGCCATCCTTCTCGTACATGACATTCCTCCTGCGTCAGCGCGTGCGCGCTGTTCGGTGGTGGGTAGGAGCTCTCGAACGGACGTGCGTACAGATCAGGGGACGAGGATCGCCCGGCCGCGGACCTTGCCCGCGTCCAGGTCGTGCAGGGCGTCCAGCGCCGAGTCCAGCGGGTACTGCTTGGTGTGCAGCGTGACCTTTCCGGCCTGGGCCAGGACCATCAGCTCGGCGAGGTCGTTGTAGGTGCCGACGATGTTGCCGATCACGTTCTTCTCGCCGGCCACGAAGTCCAGCGTCGGGGCCGTGAACTCGCCGCCGTAGCCGAGCATGAACTGGTAGCCGGCCGGGCCGGTCATCTGCCAGGCGTCGAGCTCCGCACCCTGCTCGGCGACGAAGTCGAACACCACGGTGGCGCCGCCTCCGGTGAGCTCCTGCACCGCGGCGACGTGGTTGCCGTCGGCGACGACGGTCTCGTCCGCGCCGATCTGCTTGGCCAGCTCGAGGGCGGCCGGGTTCTTGTCCACCACGATGATCTTGGTGGCGGTCAGAGCGGCGAGGGCCTGGATGCCGATGTGGCCGAGGCCGCCGGCGCCCTGCACGACCGCGGTGGTGCCCGGGAAGAGCAGCGGGACGGCCTTGCGCACCGCGTGGTAGGCCGTGATGCCCGCGTCGGCCAGCGCGGCGACGTCGGCCGGGTTGGTCTCCGGGTTCAGCTTCACGCACGCCCGGGCCGTGGTCCGCAGGTACTCGGCCATGCCGCCGTCGTTGTTGGACAGGCCGGGGAAGAACGCGTCGCCGGTGCACTGCATGTCGCGGCCGTAGCGGCACATCACGCACAGGCCGCAGGACGGCTGCGGGTGCAGGATGACGGTGTCGCCCACCTTGACGTTGGTGACGCCCTCGCCGACCTCGTGCACCCAGCCCGCGTTCTCGTGGCCGATGACGTACGGCAGGTCCGGGTTCTGGATGTCCTTCCAGTCCCCGTTGATGATGTGCAGGTCGGTGCGGCACACGCCGGCCCCGCCGACCTTGATGATCACGTCGAGGGGACCCTGGAGCTTCGGCTCGGGGATGTCGTCGAGCTTCGGGTCCTCTTGGTACCCGTGTACCCGCACGGCCTTCACGTGAGTACCTCCTGGCTTCGTATGCGCGGCGGTGCGCATGAGGTGGGAGCGGTGGGCGGCATTCGGGACTGCCGGTGCGTGCCCGCGGTCACACTGATCTCAATCCCACCGCACTTCACGTACAAGGGGGTCCATTCTCGCTGATTGCGAAAAGGGACTAAACGGACGTCTCTGAGCGGCGGATATCGGACCTCGACGTTGCGCTACCGAGCAGTAACATCACGGCATGGCAGACGACGCGAGCTGGGTGGCCGAGGCGATGAGGACGGCGGTGCCGTGGGTGACCGCCGCCGGCGTCGAGTTCGGCGAGATCACGACCGAGCGGGCGGTGGCGGTCCTCCCGGACCGCTCCGACCAGCACAACCACGTCGGCGGACCGCACGCAGCGGTGATCTTCGGGCTGGGCGAGACGGCGTCCGGTGCGGTGGGTCTGGCCGCGTTCGCCTCGGCCGGGGCGGTGGCGACGCCGCTCGTCGTGCGCTCGGAGATCGGGTACGTCCGGCTCGCCAAGGGCGACCTGCGTGCCGAGGCGATCTTGACCCGTCCGGCGGACGAGGTCCTGGCCGAGCTGCACGGCGGTACCCGGCCGGAGTTCGCGGTCGACGTCGTGATCACCGACGGGTCCGGTCGGGAGACCAGCCGGATGACCGTCGTCTGGACGCTCCGTCCGAATCGGGCGGACGCCCCGGCCCCCGTCTAGCGTTGACCGTATGGACGTGGTGATCGCAGGAGGACACGGCAAGATCGCTCTGCGGCTGGCGACGACGCTCGCCGGTCAGGGACACACGGTGGTGTCGCTCGTACGCAACCCCGGGCACACCGACGACGTGACGGCGACGGGTGCGCGGGCCGTCGTCGCGGACCTGGAGACGATCTCGATCGCCGAGCTCGCCGGGCACCTCGAGGGTGCGGACGCCGTGGTGTTCGCCGCCGGCGCGGGGCCGGACAGCGGCGCGGAGCGCAAGGACACGGTGGACCGTGCCGGGGCGACCCTGCTCGCCGACGCCGCGGCGAAGGCCGGCGTCCGCCGTTACCTGCTGGTCTCGGCGACCGGCGTGGACGCCGAGCCGGACCCGGAGCGCGGCGAGGTGTGGGCCGCCTACATCGCGGCCAAGAAGGCGGCCGAGGAGGCGATCCGCGCCGACCGGCACCTGGACGCGACGATCCTGCGTCCCGGCAGGCTCACCGACGACCCGGGTACCGGGAAGGTGCTGCTCACCCCGGAGCCCGCGGACTACGGCGACATCACCCGCGACGACACCGCCGCCGTGCTGGCCGCCCTGCTGGAGTCCCCGTACACCGCCGGGACCACCCTCGAGCTGCGGGGCGGCGAGCAGCCGATCGGCGAGGCGGTCGCCGCGCAGGCGAGGTAACCGACCACACTCGCCCGGTCGGGGGCGGTCAGGCGTGGACCGCCCCGCTATCGGGAAGGCGTGTCCCATGACCGACAACGAGCAGACCTTCGACGTCGTGGTGATCGGCGGCGGGCCCGTCGGGGAGAACGCGGCGGACTACGCGAACCAGGGCGGCCTCAGCGCCGCGATCGTGGAGTCCGAGCTGGTCGGCGGTGAGTGCTCCTACTGGGCGTGCATCCCGTCGAAGGCGTTGCTGCGCACCCCGCAGGCCGTCGCCGACGCCCGGCGCCTGTCCGGCGTCACCGCGGACTTCGACGTCGACGCGGTACTCGCCCGGCGGACGTCGTTCACCTCCGACTGGGCCGACGACGGGCAGGTGTCCTGGGTCGAGGGCGCCGGGATCACGCTGCTGCGCGGACGCGGCCGGGTCGCCGGCGAGCGCGCCGTCGAGATCACCGCACCGGACGGGTCGACGAGCACGGTGCACGCCCGCCGCGCGGTCGTGCTGGCCACCGGCAGCGTCCCGGTCCCGCCGCCGGTGCCCGGCCTGGACCACGTCCGGACCTGGGGATCGCGCGACGCGACGTCGGCCAAGGCCGTCCCGCCGCGCCTGGGCGTGCTCGGCGGCGGTGTCGTCGGCTGCGAGATGGCGCTCGCGTTCGCCCGTCTGGGATCCACGGTCACCCTGTTCAACCGGGGTGAGCGCCTGCTGCCCTCGACCGAGCCGGTGGCCGGGGAGCGCGTCGCCGCCGGGCTGCGCGAGGCGGGCGTGGACGTCCGCCTGAACCAGGGTCTGGACGAGGTGGCCCCGTCCGGCGACGCGATCCGGCTGACCGCGGGCCCCGACACGATCGACGTGGACGAGCTGCTGGTCGCCACCGGTCGCCGTCCGGCCAGCCTGGACGCCGGGCTGGACACCGTCGGGGTCGACCCGGACGAGCTCGCCGTGGACGACTCCGGCCTGGTCACCGGCGTGGCGGGGGAGTGGCTCTACGCCGTCGGCGACGTCAACGGCCGGGCCCCGCTCACCCACCAGGGCAAGTACCAGGCGCGGATCGCGGCCAACGCGATCGTCGCCCGCGCGGCCGGGACGACGCCGGCGACCGGGCCGTGGGGCGAGCACGCCGCCACCGCCGACCACCGGTCGGTGCCGCAGGTCGTGTTCACCGACCCGGAGGTCGCCGCCGTCGGCCTGACCGCGGCGCAGGCCCACGAGCAGGGCATCCCGTCGCGCGCGGTGGAGATCGACATCGCGGTCGCGGGCTCGTCGCTGCACTCCGACGACTACGCCGGGCGCGCGGTGATGGTGGTCGACACCGAGCGGGAGATCGTCGTCGGTCTGACGTTCGTCGGCCAGGACGTCGCCGAGATGGTGCACGCGGCGACGATCGCCGTCGTCGGCGAGGTGCCGCTGTCGCGGCTGTGGCACGCGGTGCCGGTGTTCCCGACGATCAGCGAGGTGTGGCTGCGGCTGCTCGAGGCCTACCGC
The DNA here is from genome assembly GCF_004217185.1 of Pseudonocardia sediminis. Lineage (NCBI taxonomy): Bacteria > Bacillati > Actinomycetota > Actinomycetes > Pseudonocardiales > Pseudonocardiaceae > Pseudonocardia > Pseudonocardia sediminis. Next base: position 103,111 of record NZ_SHKL01000001.1, read on the forward strand.
GCGGGCTGAGCCCCGGCTCGCCGGAACGGCGGCGTCCGGGCCGGTGTCACCGGCCCGGACGCGGAGCCGGTCTCAGGCGCGGATGCCGAGGAACGAGAGCAGCTCGACCTCGATCCGGTCCAGGTCGTGCGAGACGGCCCGGTAGGCCGTCTTGCGGCGCTGCGCGGGCATCTGCTCGGCGGCCCGGACGGCGGCCGCGAAGTCGTGCAGGCGCGGGCGGGTGGCCTCGACGAAACGCTTGGCGTCGGCGTTGCGCCCGGTCGTGCCGTCGGACTCGAGCTCGTCGAGCGAGCGGGCGATCCGCGAGATCCGAGAGTGCAGCTGCCCGCCGCGGCCGCTGTAGCTGCCGAGCTCCTCGGTGGAGACGCCCAGCCTTCGCGAGCGGTGGTCGTCCCAGCGGTGGCGCAGCGTGCCCGCCGCGGCCACCGCGTACGGGGCCAGCAGCGGCGCGACGAGCTTGCCGATGGCCAGGTAGCGCTTGGCCTTGGCCGCGTTCCACTCCCGGGCCTGACGCTCGCGCTCGGCCTGCTTGAGCTGGTTCTGCTCGCTCTTGAGCTGGGCCTTCGTCGCGTTGTTCTGCGCCTTGGCCTCGGCCCTGCGCGCACCGCTCTCGGCCTTCGCCTGCATCTTCGCGATCTTGTGGTCGGCCTTGAGGCTCGCCTTGTCCACCGTTCCCCCTACCTGCGTGGTCGCGTTGCCGGCGGCCTTACGGGCACGCTTGCTCGCCGTCTTGGCGCGCTTGCCGGCCTTGCGGGTGGCCTTGTCCGCACGCTTGCCCGCGGCCTCGGCCCGTGCGCGCGCCTTCTCGGCCTTCCTGCTCAGCTTCCCGGCGGCCGCGTCGGCCCGCTCGCGGGTCGCGTCGGCGGCCTCGCGCACACGGACCGACGCGGTACCGATGGCCCCCTGCACGTGCTCGGCCGCGGTGCCGACGGCGTGCTGGACGTTCTCGGAAGCGGTGACCGCCGCCTCCCGGGTCGCCTCGGCGGCACGCTCACCCGCACTCGGCTTCCTGCGCAGCAGTCCCATGTGCTGTCCTTCCGCGATCGACGACACGACGATGATCGTCGCAGCTTAGGGTGCTCGCACCGCTGGCGCAGGCGCCGCACCGGCGCGGCGTCGCAGCGGCACGCGGGAACCATACTGTCGGGGTCGGTCTCTACCCTCGTGAGCTGTGAGCACCTTGATCGGGGACCAGGCCGCCCGGGCAGCCGGGGACGGCGGCCCCTCCGCCGTCCTGCTGGACGCCGGAGCCCTGACGCGGTGCCGCCGCCGGGTCCACCTGGACCACGACCCGTCGGCGGAGGGTGCGCCGCGCGCGCTGCCCGACCCGGCCCTGGAGCAGCGCCGGGCCGACGCCGCCGAGCACCGCGAGCGCATCGGTGCCGTCCTCGCCGCGGCCGGTGGCGCGTCCTGGCGCCCGGTCGACGTGGCGGGCCCGGCCGGCGTCCGCGCCACCCGCACGGCCGAGCTGGTGGCCGAGGGGGCCCCGCTGATCTGGGACGCGGTGCTGCCGCTGGACCGCGCGGCGGGCCGCCGCGGCAGCGCGGACCTGCTCGTCCGGATGCCCGGCGGCGGCTACGTCCCGCTGCTGGTGGTCCGCCGCCGGATCACCGACCCCGGCGAGGGCGCCCGCACCACCGCCGTCACCGACCCGTACCCGCAGCGGGCCCGCACGGACCCGGACCGCAAGGTCCGTTCGTCCCCGCGCGACCTGCTCGCGCTGGCCCAGCTGACCCGGATGCTCCAGGCCGCGGGCTGGGCGCCGGAGGCCGCGGACCCGCCGGTCGGCGGCGTGATCGGGATGGACGCCGACGTCGTGGTCTGGCACGACCTGGACGCCGGTCACTGGCCCGGCGGCCGGGGCACGATGGCCGAGTACGACGCGCGGTTCGCCGACCGTCGCGCGGTCGCCGAGGCGGCCCGGGACGGGCGCCCGGCGCTGGCGCAGCCGTCGCGGATCACCGAGTGCCGTCGTTGCCCGTGGTGGCCGACCTGCGAGGCGGAGCTGGAGTCGGTCGACGACGTCAGCCTCGTCGCGCACGGCGAGACCGGGCGGCTCCTGCGCACGGCCGGGGTCGGGACGGTCGCGTCGCTGGCCGAGCTGGACCCGGCCGGCCCGGTGCCGTCGGAGCTGCCGGTGCCGTTGCCCGGGCCGCCGTTCGCGGACCTGGTCGCGCTGGCCCGGGCCCGGCGTCAGGGGCGCAGCGTCGTGCGCCGGTCGGAGTCGGTGCCGGTGCCGCGCGCGGACGTCGAGGTCGACGTGGACATGGAGAGCTTCGGCGAGTCCGGGGCCTACCTGTGGGGCGCGTTGCTGACCCACCCGGGCGGGCGCCGCGACGGCGACGACGAGCCCGGCTACCGCGCGTTCGCGACCTGGGACCCGCTGCCGACCTCCGACGAGGGCCGGTCGTTCGCCGAGTTCTGGGCGTGGCTGACCGGTGTGCGCGACGCCGCGCGCGCGAGCGGCCGGACGTTCGCCGCCTACTGCTACAACGAGCAGGCCGAGAACCGCTGGATGCTCGGCTCGGCGAACAGGTTCGCCGACGAGCCCGGCATGCCGTCGGTGGCGCAGGTGCAGGAGTTCATCGACGACCCGGGCTGGATCGATCTGTTCGCCGTCGTCTCGCGCTGGTTCCTGTGCACGCACGGCAAGGGTCTGAAGAAGATCGCGCCCGCGGCCGGGTTCGCCTGGCGGGACCCCGAGGCCGGCGGGGAGAACTCGATGCGCTGGTACCGCGACGCCGTCGGGATGGACGGCGGGGAGCCGGACCCGGTCCAGCGCGAGCGGCTGCTCGCCTACAACGCCGACGACGTCGCCGCGACGCAGGTGCTGCGCGAGTGGATGTCCTCGGAACGGGTGCGCGAGGTGCCGCTGGTGTCCGAGCTGTAGGCCCCCGCGGAGAGCGGACGCCCGCGGAGCGGGCGAGAACGGCCGCGATGTGAGGATGGCCGGGTGGCACCGCGCGGATACGAACGTCTCGGCCCCTCGGGGGCGGTCAGCAGCACCCACCACCTCGGGACGGCGGCGGCCGCGGCCGTCCTGGCCCGCGGTGGGAACGCCTTCGACGCCGCGGTGGCGTGCGGGTTCGTGCTGCAGGTCGCCGAGCCGCACCTGTGCGGCCCGGGTGGGGACATGCCCGCGGTGTTCGTCACCGCGGCCGACCCGACGCCGCGGGTGCTCTGCGCGCAGGGCGGCGCCCCGGCCGCGGCGACGATCGAGGCGGTGCGCGGCGAGGGCTGCGAGATCGTGCCCGGCACCGGCCTGCTCGCCGCGACCGTCCCCGGCGCCTGGGACGGCTGGCTGACGCTGCTGCGCGACCACGGCACCTGGGAGCTGGCCGACGTCCTGGAGCCGGCCCTGGGCTATGCCACCTCCGGGATCCCGCTGGTCCCGCGGATCCCGGCGACGATCGCGACCGTCGCCGAGCACTTCCGGAAGCACTGGCCGTCGTCGGCGGAGCAGTGGCTGCCCGGCGGGCGGGTCCCCGAGCCCGGCGAGACGATCCGGCTGCCCGCCCTGGCGGCGACCTGGCGCCGTCTGCTCGACGCGGCCGCCGGCCCGAGCCGCGAGGCACGGATCGACGCCGCCCGCGACGCCTGGTACCGCGGCTTCGTCGCCGAGGCGATCGAGCGGTTCTCCCGCGTCCCGGCGCGCGACGAGACCGGGCGCGACCACGCCGGTCTGCTCGTCGCCGACGATCTGGCCGGGTGGTCGGCGACCTACGAGGACGCGCTCGTCGCGCCGGCCGGTGGCGGCTGGTCGGTGGCGAAGTGCGGACCCTGGTCGCAGGGACCGGTGCTGGCCCAGCAGCTGCGCCTGCTCGACGGCCTCGACCTGCGCTTCGACGCCGCCGGTGTCGCGGACGCGGACACGGTGCACGCCGCGGCGGAGGCGGCCAAGCTGGCGTTCGCCGACCGCGAGGCCTGGTACGGCGACAGCGCGCCGGTCCCGATGGACGATCTGCTGTCCGACGCCTACACCGACGCCCGGCGGGCGCTGATCGGCGAGACCTCCGACGGCACGCTGCGCCCCGGTGCGCCGGGCGGGCGCGAGCCCCGGATCGGGTACTACGCCTCGACCCCCGGGGCCGGGCGCGGGACCGGCACCGAGGGGCCCGGCAGCGGCGAGCCGACCGTGAGCCGGCACGGCGTGGCACGCGGCGACACCGTGCACATCGACGTCGTCGACGCGGCCGGGAACATGATCTCGGTGACGCCGTCGGGCGGGTGGCTGCAGTCCTCGCCGACCATCCCGGAGCTGGGCTTCTGCCTCGGCACCCGCGCCCAGATGTTCTGGCTGGAGGAGGGGCTGTCCAGCTCACTCGTCCCGGGCCGCCGCCCGCGGACGACGTTGAGCCCGTCGCTGGCCCTGCTCGACGGCGAGCCGCGGGTCGCGTTCGGCACACCGGGCGGGGACCAGCAGGACCAGTGGCAGCTGTGCTTCCTGCTCGCCCACACCCGCGCCGGCCTGGACCTGCAGGCCGCGATCGACGCCCCGACCTGGCACTCGACGGCGTTCCCCGCGTCGTTCGCGCCGCGCGGCTGGGAGCCCCACGGTCTGGTCGTGGAGTCGCGGCTGGGCGAGGCGACGCTGGCGGAGCTGCGCCGGCGCGGGCACGTCGTCGACGACGCAGGGCCCTGGTCGCTGGGCCGGCTCTGCGCGGTCGGCCGCGGCGGTGGTCCGGCCCTGCGCGCGGCGGTGGACCCACGCAGCGGGGTGGGTGCGGCGATCGCGCTCTGAGCCGGTCAGGCTCCCGGGACGAGCAGGAGCCGGCCGCCGTTCCAGAGACACACCACCGCGATGACGATCCACGCCGCCTTCCAGACGATCCCGGGAACCACGACGGTGCGCTTACGCAGGTCGGCGGCATCGCCGTCGCGGGTCGGCAGGGTGAACGCGTAGATCGTCCCGCCGATGAGCAGGTACCAGACGATTCCCACCGCGACACCGGCCTGGACGGTCGGCGTGGCCTGAATCAGCGCCCAGCCGATGCCGACGGCGGCCAGTGTGGGCATCAGGAACGCCAGCCCGTTGGCGGCCGGGACGATGGCGAGGAGTGAGAAGATCAGACCCAGGATCAGCACGCTCCAGGTGTTGCCGGAGGCGATCAGCGCAGCGCCGCCGAGGCCCAGCAGACACGGGGTGGCGTACCCGGCGAAGAAGAAGACCAGTGTCGAGAGAGCCCACCGCCGACCCTCGATCACGGTCAGACCCTCGGTGTTGTCGGCGAGGGTGAATCCCTGGATCTTGCGCAGGCTCGCGACCGCCGCGAGCATGTGTCCGCCCTCGTGCACGAGAGTCAGCGCATAGCGGCCGGTGAGGGGCGCGAGCCCGAGCAGGAACAGCATTCCGAGTCCGACGCCGTAGGCCACCGGCTGGCCCACGATCGGTACCGAGTTGACCGCGTCGATCTCCACGCCCGGTAGTGGAGCCGGTCTCGCAAACGGGGGCAATGCTCTCGGTCGTCCGGTCCACCCGTCCGGAGCAGTCGTTTCGTCAGTTGTGTCGATCGGGAGCCGTAGCGGCACGGGTCGAGCGGGTCCCCGCGGACGCGTACCGTGGTTGACATGGTGTTCGGCTTTGGTCGCGACAAGAAGCAGATGGTGGCGGCCGAGGATGCGCTCCCGGGCAGGGCCGCCCCGATCCCGGTCCCCGAGACGCACTTCGTCAACGGCAACCGGCTCGTCCCGCCGTTCCCCTCCGGCATGGCCACGGCCGTCTTCGGCATGGGCTGTTTCTGGGGTGCGGAGCGCCTGTTCTGGCAGACGCCCGGCGTGTACTCCACCGCGGTGGGCTACGCGGGTGGGTACACCGACAACCCGACGTACGAGGAGACCTGCACCGGGTTGACCGGGCACACCGAGGTCGTCCTCGTGGTGTTCGACCCGTCGGCGGTCAGCTACGAGCAGCTGCTCAAGGTGTTCTGGGAGGGCCACGACCCGACCCAGGTGATGCGCCAGGGCAACGACGTCGGCACCCAGTACCGCTCGGCGGTGTACACGGTGGACGAGGCGCAGGGCGAGCGCGCCGAGACGAGCGCGAAGGTCTACGGCGAGGCGCTGCGCGAGGCCGGCCGCGGCGAGATCGCCACCGAGATCGCCCCGCTGACGCAGTTCTACTACGCCGAGGACTACCACCAGCAGTACCTGGCCAAGGTCCCGAACGGCTACTGCGGCATCGGCGGAACCGGCGTCACCTGCCCGATCGGCACCGGCGTCCGCGCCGACTGACCGGACCGCCCGTACCGGAACGGGCATTTCCTCCGCGCCGGGCGCTCACCGTCGTGTGAGCGATCCGTGTCGCGTGACCGGGCGACGCGCCGTTGCTGCCGATCGGGGCCGTGGCGGCCATGGCGCGTCACTCGTGAGGCCGGAGCGGCGTCCGGGCCGGGGTCCGGGCGGTCGGTGATCCTCCGGCGAGGGGCAGCCTGGGTGACGCACCATGGCCGCCGGTTCGGGGTGAGCCCGCCATCGTGCGTCACTCACCGGCGTATACCGCCCCCGTGCCGGCTCGCCGGCCGGCACCTGGCCGCGGCGGCGTCGAGTTCGGCGGTCCGCACCGGAGGCTCGCGCAGCGGGACGATCCGGGCCTGGATCGTCGGCGCCAGGGGAGGACGATGGTCGCGTGACCCTCTCCTGGACCGTGGTTCCGGCGCCGTCGCCCGTGCGGGCGTTGACCGTCGCCGCGACCGAGGTCGGACTGGTGCTGGTGGCGTTCGGCGACGATCCGGAGGCCGTGGCGCGCGCCGCGGAGAAGCTGGGCCTCGACGCCGTCCGGGACGGTGACGGCGTCACCGAGGCGGCCGGTCAGGTGGCCGAGTACCTCGACGGCCGGCGGCGCGAGTTCACCGTGCCGGTCGACTGGCGCCTGACCGCGGGTACGCAGCGGACCGTCCTGCAGACGCTGTACGCGCGGGTCGGCTACGGGAAGGTCGTCGGCTACGGCGAGCTCGCCGGCCTGTCGGGTGCCTACGCCGGGCACGGTTACACCGCGGCCCGCGGGGTCGGGACGATCATGGGCTCGAACCCGGTGCCGGTCGTCGTGCCGTGTCACCGGGTGATGGCCGCCGACGGACCGCGCGGGTTCGCCCTCGGCGGGTTCGGTGGCGGGCTCGCGACCAAGGAGTGGCTGCTCGCGCTCGAGGGCGTCCTTCCGCCGACGCTCGACCTGTTCTGACCGGCCGTCCCCGGAGCGACGACCCCGCACACGACGACGGCCGCACCACGCGCGTGAACGCGGGGTGCGGCCGTCGTGGAGCGGAGCGTCAGCGCGTGGCGCCGGGCACCTCGGAGTCGAGCCGGTGGTGGCCGTGCGCCCCGTTCGACCGGTCGGCCTCGCCGTGGCCGAGCGGGTGCGGGAACTCCACGTCGGAGTGCGTCACCCGGCCCGGCTCCAGCGCGACGACCGTGGCGATCGGCGCGTACCCGCTGGTGGCCAGCGTGTAGGTGCCGGCGGGCAGGTTGTCGAACGTGAACGTGCCGTCCGGTCCGGAGACCGTCGAGCCGACGACCGTGCCGTCACCGTCGAGCAGCGTGGCCAGGGCCTGCGGCACCGGGGCGCCGCCGGGGGACGCGCTGACCCGCCCGGTGAGCCGGGCCCGCTGCGGGAGACGCAGCAGGCACTCGACCGTGCCGGCCCCGGGGACGTCGACCCCGACCGCGACCGGGTCGAACGACTCGCCGGCACCGGTCAGCGTGTACCGGCCCTCCGGCACCCCGGTCAGCGCGAACGTCCCGGACGCCTCGGACCGGCCGGTCGCCAGCACGTCGCCCTGGGAGTCGATCAGCGACACCGAGGCTCCGCCGACGCCGTTGCCGGCCGCGTCGAGCACCGAACCGCGGACCCCGCTGCTGCCGGCCAGCATCGCGTCGTGGCGGACCGGGCCGCCGTTCACGGTGACCGTCGCCGCGGACGGCGGCAGCGACCCGGACATGGCGACCACGAGGTAGCTGCCACCGTCCGGGAGCGCGATGCGGTAGTTGCCGCGCTCGTCGGTGGTGGTGCGTCCCTGCTGGTGCCCGGACAGGTGCGTGACCGTGACGACCGCACCGGCGAGGCCGGTCCCGTCGGCCCGGTGCACGATCCCGGTCACCGCCGGGCCGTCGGTGGCAGAGGCGGCCCCGGGGGCGACGGGAGCCGCCCCGTTCGTGCCGTACGCCTGACCGTGGCCGTTCGACGAGCCGTGGGACCCGTTGCCGTGGTGAGCGGCGGCGGAGTGCCCGTTGCCGGCGGCGTGGACCCCACGTTCCTGGGCGAGCTCGGCGACGGTGCGCTGACCGCCCTGCTGCTCAGCGTCCGGCGTCTGGTGCCCGGCACCGACGCCGGCCATCCCGGCTCCGGCGGCGGCGACCCCGCCCGCTCCGGCGGCGGCCGCACCCACCGGGACCGCACCCCGGTCGGCGTCCTCGGTCCCCGTCCCCTCGGCAGGGATCTCCTCGGTGGCGTCGCCGCCCTCCTCGGCCTTCTTCCGTGCGGCCTCCTCGGCCAGCGCGGCCTGGGCCCCGGACATCGTGCGCAGCGGCAGTTCCTTGATGAACAGGACCAGCACGAAGGCCACGAAGATGACGCAGGCGGCGATCAGGAAGGCCAGCGTCATCGACTCGGTGAACCCGGCCAGGAAGGGCTCGGCCAGGCGGGCGTCGATCCGCTGCAGGAACGACGAGTCGGTCAGGACGCTGGAGCTCAGCGCACCGGCGTCACCGCCCTGCAGGCCGGCCAGCACCTGGGAGTTGGCCGGGTTGCCGGTCACCGCCGGGTCGGTCAGCGCCGACTGGAACGCCGGTGTGCCGAAGGCGTTGCGGAGCTGCTCGCCGATCCGGTCGCCGGCGGTGGAGAACACCACCGACAGGAAGATCGCGGTGCCGAGCGTGCCGCCCATCTGGCGGAAGAACGTCGTCGACGACGTCGCGACGCCCATGTCCCGCGCCGGGACGGCGTTCTGCACGGCCAGCACCAGGGTCTGCATGCACAGACCCAGCCCGAGGCCGAGCAGCGCCATCATCAGGTCGAGCTCCCAGATCGGGATCTCCGGCGTGACGAGCTGCCACATCAGGACCATCGCGACGGTGATGAACGCGGTGCCGATCACCGGGAAGATCTTGTAACGGCCGGTCCGCGAGGTGAGCTGACCGGAGATGATCGACGAGACCATGATGCCGCCGACCAGCGGGAGCATCATGAAACCGGCCGTGATCGGGGTGGCCCCGTGCACGATCTGCAGGAACTGCGGGAGCAGCGCGATCCCGCCGAACATCGCCATACCGATGAGCAGGTTGATGATCGCGCCCATGGAGAAGATGCCGGTGCGGAACAGGCGCAGCGGGAGCAGTGCGTCGTCGCCGTAGGCACGCTCGGCGACCACGAACAGCACCAGGCCGACGACGCCGATGATGTAGCAGACGAACGACGAGGTCGACGCCCATCCCCACTCGCGGCCCTGCTCGGCGACGATCAGCAGCGGCACCAGGCCGACGGTCAGCGCGATCGCGCCGGGCCAGTCGATCCGCGCCGGGCGCTTCACGTGCGGGATGTTGAGGACCTTGAGCACGACGACCAGGGCGATGGCGCCGATCGGCACGTTGACCAGGAAGATCCAGCGCCATCCGTCGATCCCGAAGATCGTGTCGACCCCGGAGAGCAGGCCGCCGATGACCGGTCCGATCACGCTCGAGGTGCCGAAGACGGCCAGGAAGTAGCCCTGGTACCGGGCGCGCTGACGCGGCGGGACGATGTCCCCGAGGATCGTCAGGGCCAGCGACATCAGGCCGCCGGCGCCGAGCCCCTGCACCGCACGGAACGCGGCGAGCGAGTACATCGACCAGGCCAGGGTGCACAGGACCGATCCGACCAGGAAGATCGAGATCGCGGTCATGAACAACGGCTTGCGGCCGAAGATGTCCGAGAGCTTGCCGTAGAGCGGCGTGGTGATCGTGCTGGTGATCAGGAACGCGGTGGTCGCCCAGGCCTGGAGGCTCAGGCCCTGCAGGTCGTCGGCGATCGTGCGGATGGCGGTGGAGACGATCGTCTGGTCGAGCGCGGCGAGGAACATGCCGAGCAGCAGACCGCCGAGGATCGTCAGGACCTGTTTGTGGCTGAGCTCCCCGTCGGCCGCGGGGGCCGGCGTGGGGGCCGCTGTCGGGGCAGCGGTGGACATCAGGATTCCCCCTGGTTTTCGAATGACTGGTAGTCGTCGAGGAAGCGGGCGAGGAGCTCGGTCAGGGCGTCGCGGTCGCCCGGCGACCAGCTGCCCAGTACCGAGGCGATCACCCGGGCGCGGCGGTGGCGCTCGGTCTCGATGACCCGTACGCCCTCGTCGGTGGCGGCGAGCAGGCTGGCCCGCCCGTCACCGGGGTCGGCCCTGCGTTCCACGAGACCGGACTTGACCAGCGCGGACACCTGCCGGCTGATCGTGGACGGGTCAGAGTGGAAGGCGGCCGCCATCTCGCCGGCGCGCTGCGGTCCCTCGACCTTGAGATAGGCCAGGACGTGGTAGCCGGCCATGTCGACGATCATCTCCGGACGGTGGCGTTCGGTGGAACGCTTGACCTGCCGGATGAGCATGAACAGCTCGCGGACGACGGTGTCGGCGAGGTCCAGGTCGTCCTGGGTCACCCCGTCGGTCGTCTCCGCGGGCGTACCGGCGGTCTCGGCGATGCTCACCGAGCCTCCTCGAAGAAGATGGAACTCGCGTAGTGCATGTATCACGCAAGTAGTTGCCGGACGCAAGCTTCCTCCGCATCGTTGCGCCGTGCAAATCGATTCCGGGTGATCCGGGGCACGTCACCCGACCGGGTCCGGCGACCGCCCCGTCGCAGGTGGGGCGCCCTTCACCCGGAGCGACGGCGCGCCTACGGTCGTTCCATGGTCGACGACGACTCCGCCCGCCCGGCGGGTCCGCAGCGGATCCGACTGCGTCGCAAGAAGGGCTGGCGCAAGCCCGACGGCGCGGTGCTGGTGACCCGTCCCGGTCCCTGGGGCAACCCGTTCGACGTCCGCGAGATGGGCCGCGAGCCCGCGATCACCGAGCACCGGCGCTGGCTGTTCGAACAGCCCGACCTCGTCGAGAGGGTGCGCGACGAGCTGGCCGGGCACGACCTGTGCTGCTGGTGCGACCCCGACCAGCTCTGCCACGCGGACACGCTGATCGAGGTCGCGAACTCCCGGCCCGGGAGCCTTCCCGAGGAGAGGGCCGGGGAGAAGGCGTGACGACGGCCGAGAACGTCTTCGACCCGCGGATCTTCGCCCGCGCGATCCCGTACGACGCGCTGCGCCGGCTGCGCGACGACGAGCCGGTGTCCTGGCAGGACGAGCACGCGGTCGGCGACTGGCCCGCCGGGCCGGGCTTCTGGGCCGTCACCCGACACGACGACGTCCGGCACGTGCTGCGCAGCCCGCAGGACTTCTCGTCCTCGCTGGGCGCCACCCAGATCCGCGACCCCGACCCCGGCGACCTGCCGTTCATCCGCCGGATGATCCTCAACATGGACCCGCCGGAGCAAGTCCGGCTGCGCACGCTCGTCACCGGGGCGTTCACCCGTCGCCGGATGGAGGCGTTCTCCGAGGTCGTGGCCGCACGGGCGGCGCGGCTGCTCGACGCCGTCGCCGGCGACGGAGGGTGCGAGCTGACGTCGCAGGTCACCGACGCCTTCCCGCTGCAGAACCTCTCCGACCTGCTCGGCGTGCCGGAGGCGGACCGCCCGGAACTGCTGCGCTGGACGAACCGGGTGATCGGTTACCAGGACCCCGAGCACGCCGAGGTCCAGACCGACGAGCACGGCCGCCCGCTCAACCCGCGCTCGCCGGCGGCGCTGGCCGACATGTTCGGCTACGCCGAGTCCCTCGCCGAGCTCAAGCGCCGCGAGCCCGCCGACGACGTGATGACGGCGCTGGTGAACGCCGAGGTCGACGGCGAGAGCCTCACCGACGCCGAGCTGAAGATGTTCTTCTTCCTGCTGGTGATCGCCGGCAACGACACCGTGCGCAGTGCCCTGCCCGGTGGCGTCCTGGCCCTCGTCGAGCACCCGGAGGCCTACGCACGGCTGCGCGCCGACCCGTCGCTGCTGCCCGGGGCGATCGAGGAGGTGCTGCGCTGGAACCCGCCGGTGCTGACGTTCCGGCGCACCGCGACGCGCGACCTGACGCTGGCCGGGCGGGAGATCGCGGCCGGGGACAAGGTCGTCGTCTACCACTGCTCCGCGCACCGCGACGAGCGCCGGTTCCCCGAGCCGGACGTCTTCGACATCGACCGCACGCCGAACGAGCACCTCGCGTTCGGACAGGGGCCGCACCTGTGCCTGGGCGCGCACTTCGCGCGGCTGCAGATGCGGGTCTTCTTCACCGCGTTCCTGACCCGGCTGCCCGCCGTCGGGCTCGACGGGGAACCGCGGCGGCTGACGTCGAACTTCATCAACGGGCTCACCCGCCTACCCCTGCGCTGGTGACGAGAGGCCGCCGACGCGCGGTGAGCGGCCCGCCCGGCGACGACCCCGCCATGCATCACTACCCTGCCCGGCGAGCGGAGGTGATCGCCGGTGACGAGCATCGGACGGGCCCGGTTGCGGGCCGCGACAGGTGTGGCGGCGCTGCTGGTGCTGGCCGTGGCCGGCGGTTGCGCGCAGCCCGGGCAGCTGGGCCACGACGGTGACGCAGCGCCCGCCCCCGCGGACGGCGCCGCACCGGTGACGCCGGGCGCCCCCGGCACGGACGGAGCGGCCCCCTCGGCGGGGCAGCCGGGCGGCGGGCCCGCGGGCGGTGCACCCGGCGGACCGGCGGGGCAGGTCCCCGGCTCGTCGGCGGCCACCGCGGGATCGGACGCGCGGGGCACCGTGGACGCACCGGTGGAGATCAGCACGCCGGGCCGGGCGCTGTTCCTGGTCCGCACCGAGGTCCTGCAGCCCGGGCAGACCACCGGGTGGATCACCCACCCCGGCACGGTGATGTCGGTCGTGCGGTCGGGCACCGTGTCCGTCGTGCGCGCGCAGGCCTGCGAGCCCGCCCGGTTCGGCGCCGAGCAGGCGTTCTTCCTGGCCGACGGCGAGGCCAACGAGCTGCGCAACGACGGCCCGGACCCGGTCGTGTTGACCCGCAGCGAGCTGCTCGCCCCGGACACCGACGAGCGCCGCCCGGCCGAGCCCGCCTGCACCGCGCCCTGAGCCGGGACCGCTTCCGCGGCGGCCCGGCCCACGTCGATCATCCGGATCGGCGCCGTGATGTGGGACGATTGTGGCCGGGCACGGGCTAGAGGGCGGAGCCGATGGGGACGAAGACGGTCATCGCCGCGGACAACCGCGAGTGGCAGGTGCGGCGCAACATCGAGTGGTCGACACCGGCGATGGGCGACGAGTTCGAGCACGACGTCGACGGTGGTCGTGGCGCCGTGGTCCTGGTGATCTCCTCGCTCGTCCTGTTCTGGGTGCTCGTGCTGGTCTGGACCCCGAGCGGGGTCTACGTCCCGTGGTTCTACTGGATCGTCCTGGTGATCGGCGTCGGGTTCTTCCCTGCCCGCTGGTACCTGCGCCGTCCGTGGACGATCGTGGCCAAGACCCAGGGCAGCTACGAGCTCCCGCCCGAGCACTGGACCGGCATGGTGCGCGGCGGGTCCGCGGCCCGCGAGGAGACCCGCGTCGTCCTGCGCAGCCTGCGCACCCGCGCCACACCCGGGCACGCGGACAGCCCGCTGCAGCCGGTGAACTAGGGGGCGCGGGGATGCCTGAGCTGCCCGAGGTCGAGGCCCTGGCCCACCACCTGCGCGAACACGCGATCTACCGCCCGGTCGCGCGGGTCGACCTGGGCGGCATGAGCGTCCTGAAGACGTTCGACCCGCCGGTCTCGGCCCTGGTCGGACGGGTGATCACCGGGGCTGCGCGGTACGGGAAGTTCCTCTCCGTCGAGTTCGCCGACCGCCCGGACGCCCCGCTGTACCTGCTGACCCACCTGTCCCGGGCAGGGTGGCTGCGGTGGCACGAGACGGCGTCGGTCACCCCGCCCAAGCCCGGACGCGGGCCGTTGCAGCTGCGGGTGCACCTCGACTCCGTCGGCGGGCCCGGGTTCGACCTGACCGAGGCCGGCACCCAGAAGCGTCTCGCCGTCTACCTGGTCCCCGACCCGCAGCAGGTCCCCGGCGTGGCGCGGCTCGGCCCGGACGCGCTGGAGCTGGGACGCGACGGCCTCGCCGAGCTGCTGGCCGGGGACTCTCGGCGGCTCAAGACGCTGCTCGCGGACCAGACGACGCTGGCCGGCATCGGTAACGCCTACTCCGACGAGATCCTGCACACCGCCCGTCTGTCGCCCTACGCCACGGCCTCGCGCCTGAAGGACGCCGACGTCGACGCGCTGTCCGAGGCGCTGCACGCGGTGCTGACCGACGCCGTCGAGCGCTCGGTCGGGCAGGGCGCGGCGACGCTGAAGTCGGAGAAGCGCTCCGGCCTGCGGGTGCACGCGCGGACCGGCCTACCGTGCCCCGTCTGCGGGGACACCGTGCGGGAGGTGTCGTTCGCCGAAAGATCGTTCCAGTACTGTCCGACCTGCCAGACCGGTGGGAAGCCACTCGCCGACCGGCGGCTGTCCCGGTTGGTGAGGTAGGTGTCGGTGGGCCAGGTGTTGCTCTCCCCACTCGCCGCCGTCGTCATCGTCGTCGCGCTGGCGGCGATCGGGATCCTCGGCTTCTCGATCTGGTGGCGCCGCACCAAGCGCAACAACGTCGTCTCCCCACTCGAGCGGGCCACGTTCTCCACCCTGCACACGGTGGCGCTGGCCGCCCCGGTGCTGCGGGAGGGGCTCTCGTCGCACTCGGCGTCGCAGGCGCTGCCGTACCTGCGCCAGCTGCTGGAGACCACCGCGCTGGCCATGACCGACAACCGCAGCACCGTCCTGGCCTGGAACGGCGAGGCCGACCAGCACCAGCCCGACGTGCAGGCCCTGGCCGACAAGGTGATCTCCACCGGCCGTCAGGAGCTGCGCTCGCACACCGCGATCCGGTGCAACCGACCCGGCTGCGTCGTGCGCGGCATCGTGGTGGTGCCGCTGGAGAGCGACGGCAACATCATCGGGACGCTCGCGGCGCTGACCGGGACGACGGCCGGGCCCCCGGTGCTGCGCGCCACCGCCGAGGTCGCGCGGTACGTCTCCAGCCAGCTCGAGCTCGCCGAGCTCGACGACTCCCGCGACCGGCTCAACCGCGCCGAGGTCCGCGCGCTGCGGGCCCAGATCTCACCGCACTTCGTCTACAACGCGCTGACCACGATCGCGTCGTTCATCCGCACCGACCCGACCCGGGCGCGCGAGCTGCTGATCGAGTTCGCGGACTTCACCCGCTACTCGTTCCGCTCGGCCGGGGAGTACACGACCCTGTCCGACGAGCTGAACAACATCGAGCGCTACATCCGGCTGGAGAAGGCCCGCTTCGGCGCCCGGCTCAACATCGCGCTGCAGATCGACAGCGAGGTGCTCAACGTCGTGCTGCCGTTCCTGGCGCTGCAGCCGCTGGTGGAGAACGCGGTCCGGCACGGCCTGTCCGGCAAGCCGAACGGCGGCACGATCACGATCCGGGCGGAGAACGCCGGCACCGAGTGCGTGATCGTCGTCGAGGACGACGGCGTCGGCATGGACCCGGCCCGGCTCAACGAGGACCTCGACGACGCCCACCTCTCCGGGGCCCACGTCGGTCTGGGCAACGTCGACGACCGCATGCGCTCCGCGTTCGGGGACAACTTCGGCCTGGTCGTCGACACCGCCCTCGGCGCCGGCATGAAGATCACGCTGCGGGTGCCGAAGTTCCGGGCCGGCATCCGGGCCTGACCCCGTCCGCCCCGCTGGGCCGGACGAGTGATCCGTCACGCCGGGCGCTGTGCCGATCCGGTCGCCCTCCGTCACGGTGCGCGCCCGCGTACGGTGACGTGGCATGGATGTCCTGCGCATTCCGGACGCGTTGAGCGCGCGGCTGCCGGGCCGGCTGGGTGAGAGCGCCGGCACCGACGTCGTCTCCATGGTGCGGCTGCACGGTGTGATCAGCGCCCAGCCGTCGCCGGTCCCGAGGTCGGTGATCAGTTCCGCGTCGATGGACAAGGTCCTGGAACGCGCGTTCGCCCCGGAGCGGCTCTCCGCGGTGGCGCTGCTGATCAACTCCCCGGGCGGGTCGGCGACCCAGTCCGCGCTCGTGGCCGATCGGATCCGGTCACTCGCCGCCGAGCGCTCGGTGCCGGTGCTGGCGTTCTGCGAGGACGTGGCGGCCTCCGGCGGCTACTGGCTCGCCTGCGCCGCGGACGAGATCTACGCCCACCCGACCTCCCTGGTGGGGTCCATCGGGGTGATCAGCCAGGGGTTCGGGCTCGAGGGCCTGATCGAACGGCTGGGTGTGGAACGACGGCTGCACACCGCCGGGCGGTCCAAGGCGCGCCTGGACCCGTTCCTGCCGGAGAAGCCCGAGGACGTCACGTGGCTGCGCGGCCTGCAGGACCAGCTGCACGAGCAGTTCACCGGCTGGGTGACCGAGCGCCGGGGTAACAAGCTCGCCACCGGGACCGAACTCTTCGACGGTGAGGTCTGGACCGGCGCCCGTGCGCTGGAGCTGGGACTGATCGACGGGCTCGGGACCCCGCGCGAGGTGCTCTCGCGGCGGTTCCCGGACGCCGACCAGCGCCCGGTGGAGAGCCGCAAGCCGCTGCTCGCGCGACTCGGGATGGGGGGGCCGGCGGCCTCTCTGCCCGGCTCGGGCGACCCCGGCGGATGGGTGCTGGACGCGCTCTCCGCCGTCGAGACCCGGGCCGCCTGGGCCCGTTTCGGGTTGTGAAGACCGTGTCGGGGAGTACCCGGTCCGTGGTCGAACGATCACTGATCAGGGTCATGCCCTGGCACTCCGCGCGAATGCGCGTCACCATGGTCGCGGTACCGGGGCGATCATCATCGACATCGAGGTCGCTCCCGGTGCAGGAGCCGGACGCAGGATGAGGAGATCGTGGACAGCAACGACACCACTCGGGGACTGGTCGTGCTCGCGGTGGACGACGAGCAGCCCGCCCTCGAGGAGATGGCCTTCCTGCTGGGGGAGGACCCGAGGGTGGACGTCGTCCTCACCGCCGGGGAGTCCAACGAGGCCCTGCGCATCCTGAACAGCCGCCAGCACGTCAGCAGCTCCGGCGGGGCGCTGGCGAGCGCCGGCTCGGCGAACCCGATGACCGGCACGCACGTCGCCGAGCACACCGACGTCGACGTCGTGTTCCTCGACATCCGGATGCCCGGGCTGGACGGCCTCGAGCTCGCCCGGGTGCTCTCCGGGATGGCCGTGAAGCCCGACGTCGTGTTCGTGACCGCGCACGACGACCGCGCCGTGGACGCCTACGAGATCGGCGCCAAGGACTACCTGCTCAAGCCGCTGCGCACCGAACGCCTCTCGGCCGCGCTGGACCGGATCGTCGACTCCCGGGCCGCGGGCGGGCACGTGGAGCCGATCCGCGACGACGCCGGTGACGACGAGGTGATCCCGGTCGAGCTGGCCGGCACCACGAAGCTGGTCCCGCGCTCGGCCGTGCGCTACGTGGAGGCCCAGGGCGACTACGCCCGCCTGCACACCACCGAGGGCAGCCACCTCGTCCGGATCCCGCTGTCGGTGCTCGAGGAGCGCTGGCGCGACGCCGGCTTCGTGCGGATCCACCGGTCGTTCCTGGTCGCGTTGCCGTTGGTCACCGAGCTGCGCCTGGCCGGGTCCGGCTACGTCGTGCGGATCGGGTCCGGCGCGGAGACCGCCGAACTCCCGGTCAGCCGCCGGCACACCCGTGAGCTGAAGGACCGGCTCGTCCGGGCGACGAAGCAGGCGTGGAGCCAGAGGTGAGCACGCACACCGACGGCGCTCCGCCGTCGGTGCGCTCGGCCGGGACGGGCGACGACCCGCCGGCCGCGACCGCCGGGGTCCCGCCCCGGCCCCGACGGCCGTCGCCGTCCCCGGTCGCCTCCTCCTCCGACGAGGGGGACGACGACGCCGATGCGGCGGCCGCCACACCCCCTCCGTCCGACGGCTCCGCGACCCCCGGCACGCCCGGGGGTTCCGGTGTGTCCGGGGCTCCCGACGGCGCGACGCGGAGGACGGGCCGCTCCCGGCGCGCCGCCGATCCCGTCGACGGGTCCGCCGGATCGGCGCAGGACTGGCTCCAGCAGGAGATCGCACGCCGGGTCGCCGAGAAGAAGGTCGCGGAGGAGAAGGGCGGCGTCAGCGACACCGGACGTCACGCGCGCCCGGACACGGTCGCGGCGGCGACGCCGGCCCCCGCACCCGAGGTGCACGCACGCCCGGCCGCCCCCGCGCCGTCCCCCACCCCGCCACCGGCGGACGGTCCCGCCGCGACCCCGGACGCGCCGGCCACCGCTGCCGCCCCGCCCGCCTCCCCGGCGCCCGCGCCGTCCTCCGCCGTCCCGTCCGCGGCCGACGAGGACGACGACGAGGACGACGAGGACACGCGTGCGCCCCGGGTCGTCCCGGACCGCTCGGGCTCGTTCCGCGCCCGCTCGGGCTGGATGCCCGACCCCTACTCGCCCGCCGGGCTGCGCGAGCCCCGCGCGGGCGACGGGTGGCCGCCCTCCGACGACGGCACCGGCCCGGAACCGGCGTTCCGGCTGGCCGGCCCCGCGGCCCGTCCCCGCCCGGCTCCGGCCGAGGCCTCGGGCCCCGACGGATCACCGGCCGACGGATCACCGGCCGACGGATCACCGGCCGACGGATCACCGGCCGGTGGATCGACGGCCGGCGGGGCGACCGCGGCCCGGGGCACCGTCTCCCCGGACGTCATCGCCGCCTGGACCGCCGCGACGAACGGCACGGGCCCGCACGCCGCCGCGGGTGACACCGTGCCGGCCGGCACCGACGCCCCCGGCACCGACGATGTACGCGGTACCGACGCACCCGGTGCCGCCGGCACCGCAACGGGCGCGGCCGCTGCGGCGACGACCCCGGCACCGGCCGGGCCGAAGCAGTGGCCGCCGGCCACCGGGGCGTCCGGGCTGCCCCGCCGCGTCCCCGGCGCCGGCTGGACCCTCGACCGCGCGACCCTGCTCAACGGCTCGTCGGGTCTCGACACCGACACGCGGCCCGTCCCCTCGACGTGGGCCCCGGCCGGTCGCCGGACCGTCACGCCGGATCCCCTCGCCCGCTCCGCCGAGGACGCCGCACGGGCCGACCTCGCCGGTCCGCCCACCACCGACCTCGGCGCGCGGGTCCCCGCCACCGCCGACCTCGAGGACTACGACGACGACCTCGACGACCTCGACGAGGACGACGACCCGGACGAGGACCTGCGCGGTCCCGCGGTCGAGCGCACCGAGGTCATCTGGCGTGCCCCCGGCCTGGACGACGAGCCCGAGCCCGGGTCCCGGTCCGCCGTCGCCACCCGGTCGCCCGAGGTCGTGCGGCCGCCGGAGGTCACGCCGTCGGAGAACCCCTACACCGGAGCGCGCCCGCGCCGTTTCGCCGCCGAGCCGACCGACCCCGAGCCCGTCGACCCGGCGGAGGCGGCCGCGGACGGTCCGGAGGGCCGGCGCGTGCGGGTCGTGCTCTCCGAGCGGCGCTCCACCGCGCAGTCGGTGCGCCCGGTCGTCGACGTCCAGGACCCCGGCTCGGTCGGGACGACGCTGCGCAACGGGCTGGTGAACAACCAGCTCGCCCTGGCCGTGCGGGTGTTCGGCGTCGCGCTGCTCGGCCTCGGCCTGCTACCCGCGCTGTTCGCGGCGTTCCCGTCGATCGGTGAGCTCGCGGTCCTCGGCCTGCGCGTGCCCTGGCTCCTCCTCGGGTTCGGTGTCTACCCGTTCCTGTTCGGCCTGGGCTGGTGGTACGTCAACTCCGCCGAACGCGTCGAGCAGGACTTCGCGGAAGGCGTGCAGGACAGGTGAACCTGAACTCCACCGCGATCGCGTCGCTGACCGCGATCGTGCTCGTCGCCGTGGCCACGGCGGTGATCGGCTCGATCGGGCACCGCACGCGTCTGACGTCGGACTTCCTGGTCGCGTCCCGCTCGGTGCCGTCCCGTCTCAACGCCGGCGCGATCTCCGGCGAGTACCTCTCGGCCGCGTCGTTCCTCGGCATCGCCGGGCTGATCCTCGTCGACGGCGCGGACGCGCTCTGGTACCCGGTCGGCTACTGCGCCGGGTACCTCGCGCTGCTGCTGTTCGTGGCGGCGCCGCTGCGCCGTTCCGGGGCCTACACGGTGCCCGACTTCGCCGACGCCCGGCTCGCCTCGCCCGGCCTGCGCAAGGTCTGCACCGCGTTCGTGCTGGTCATCGGCTGGCTCTACCTGCTGCCGCAGCTGCAGGGCGCCGGTCTCACGGTCAGCATCGTGACCGGGCTGCCGCAGTGGATCGGGTCCGCCGCGGCCGGGGTGATCGTGCTGGCGACGGTCGCGCTCGGCGGGATGCGCTCGGTGACGTTCGTGCAGGCGTTCCAGTACTGGCTCAAGCTCACCGCCGTCGCCGTCCCGGTGGTGATCGGCCTGGTCCTGCTGCTGGGCAGCGGGCACGGCTTCGACCGCGACGCCCCGCCCACGTTCCGCGACCAGACGAGCGTGTCGGTGAAGACCCCCGTCGTCCTCGACGTCCGCGAGGCCGTCGACGTCGTCGCGAGCGGGACCGTCGACGGGGTCCCGGTGGACGGCCCGGTCCGCTGGGCCGCGAACAGCGAGCACACCGTCGCCCCCGGCACCGACCTGCAGTTCCGCACCGGCGACCCGGTTCCGACGACGAAGGGCGCCCCGGCCGACGACGAGACGTGGCTGCGCCCGCTCTCCGGGTCCGAGCCGCACCAGCTGCTGGCCACCTACTCGCTGATCATCGCCACGTTCCTCGGGACGATGGGCCTGCCGCACGTGCTCGGCCGCTTCTACACCAACTCCGACGGCCGGGCGGCGCGCCGCAGTGCTGTCGTCGTGCTCGCGATGCTGGGCGGGTTCTACTTCCTGGTCACGCTGCTGGGCGTGCTCTCGCGCTACTACACCCCGCAGCTGCTGGTCAGCGGCAACGACGCCGCGGTGCTGCTGCTGCCGACCGCGCTGCTGGGCGGCGGCGTCGCCGGGGCGGTGCTCGGCGGGGTCGTCGCGGCGGGGGCCTGGGCGGCGTTCCTGTCGACGTCGTCGGGGCTGCTGGTGAGCCTGGCCAGCGTCGTGGTGACCGACATGCTGCCGCGCCGCGCCCACGGCCGGAAGATCTCCGGGTTCGCGATCGCCACGATCCTCGCCGGGGTCCCGCCGGTCGCCGTCGCGCTGGCCCCGACCGGGCTCAACTTCGCCGAGGCGGTCGCGCTCGTGTTCGCGGTGGCCGCGTCGACGTTCTGCCCGCTGCTGGTGCTGGGCATCTGGTGGCGCGGGCTGACCGCGACCGGGGCGATCGCCGGTGTGCTGGCCGGTGGCGTGACGTCCGCGCTGGCCGTCGTGGTCAGCCTCGTGGTCCGTGTCGGCGAGAGCGGGTGGGCGGTGCTGCTGTACCGGCCCGCGATCATCAGCGTGCCGCTGGCCTTCGTCGTCATGATCGCGGTCAGCTGGATGACCAGGTCGAGCCGCCCGTCGGACGCGGGCCAGCTGCTACTGCGCCTGCACGCCCCGGAACGTCTCGGCCTGAGCCGCGACCGACTGGATGACCGCGTCTGACTCTGCGTGACCGGAATCGGACATCCGGACGCGGGGTATTGGTCCTTCCCGGGCAATCTGTCGCGCGTCGGTGTCGCCCACGTCCCCCCGTGCGCGGGAGATCGTTGACCTGAGGGAACCTCGTGCACGCCGACGCGCCGTGCCGGGCACTTCCCCGGCCCGAACCGACTCCGGAGGGCCGTCGGCGAGACGACGAAGGGAACGGTGAACCGCGGTCATGAGCAGCGTCGACCAACGGCCGACCGGCACCATCTATCAGCAGGTCCAGGCCACCCCGGAGTTCCGGGAGTTCCGCGGTCGGCTCCGCCGGTACGTGTTCCCGATGACCGTCGTGTTCCTCGTCTGGTACCTGGCCTACGTGTTGCTGGCGTCCTACGCGCCCGAGTTCATGTCGATCCGGGTCGTCGGCAACATCAACGTCGGGCTGCTGATCGGGCTGGGCCAGTTCGTCAGCACGTTCGTGATCACCCAGCTCTACGTGCGGTTCGCCGAGCGCGAGATCGACCCGGCGGCCACCCGCCTGCGTGAGCTCGTCGAGGAGGGCCACCGATGAGGGTCCTGACCGTGCCGGGACAGGCGTCGCCCGCTCCCGAGGCCGTGGGCAGCGTCGTCGCCAACGTCTCGATCTTCGCCGTGTTCGTGCTGATCACGCTCGTGGTCGTGTTCCGGGTCAGCCGGACGAACTCCACGCGCGCCGACTACTACACCGGCGGGCACTCGTTCACCGGCCCGCAGAACGGCACCGCGATCGCCGGGGACTTCCTGTCCGCGGCCTCGTTCCTCGGCATCGCCGGGGCGATCGCGCTCTACGGCTACGACGGCTTCCTCTACTCCATCGGCTTCCTCGTGGGCTGGCTGATGGCGCTGCTGCTGGTCGCCGAGCTGCTCCGCAACACCGGCCGCTTCACGATGGGCGACGTGCTGGCGTTCCGGATGCGGCAGCGTCCGGTGCGCGCCGCCGCCGCCACGTCGACGCTGGTGGTGTCGCTGTTCTACCTGATCGCGCAGATGGCCGGCGCCGGCGGACTGATCTCGCTGCTGCTGCAGATCCCGAAGACCGACCGGTTCTCCCAGGCGCTCGTGGTCGTCGTCGTCGGTCTGATCATGGTCTTCTACGTGCTGGTCGGCGGCATGAAGGGCACCACCTGGGTGCAGATCATCAAGGCCGGGCTGCTGCTGACCGGCGCCGCCGTGCTCACCGCCTGGGTGCTCGGCCGCTACGGCTTCAACCTCTCCGAGATCATGGGCCGGGCGACGCTGAACTCGCCCGCCGGTGAGGCGCTACTGGACCCGGGCCTGCAGTACAAGAGCAAGGTCGACTTCATCTCCCTCGGCCTCGCGCTGGTGCTCGGGACGGCGGGCCTGCCCCACATTTTGATGCGCTTCTACACCGTGCCCACGGCCAAGGAGGCCCGCCGCTCGGTGGTCTGGGCGATCTGGCTGATCGGCGTGTTCTACCTGTTCACGCTCGTGCTCGGCTACGGCGCCACGGCGCTGCTGCCCCCGGGCACCATCACCACGGCGAACCAGAACGACGCCGCGCCGCTGCTGGCCTACGCCCTGGGCGGCGAGCTGCTGCTCGGGATCATCGCGGCCGTCGCGTTCGCGACGATCCTGGCCGTGGTCGCCGGTCTGACGATCACCGCGTCGGCGTCGTTCGCGCACGACGTCTACGCGAACGTGCTGCGCCGGGGGAAGGCCTCCCCGGACTCCGAGGTCCGCGTCGCGCGGACGACGGCGGTCGCGATCGGCGTCGTCGCGATCGGTGGCGGGATCGTGGCCAACGGGCAGAACGTCGCGTTCCTGGTGGCGCTCGCGTTCGCCGTGGCCGCCTCGGCGAACCTGCCGACGATCCTGTTCTCGCTGTTCTGGCGGCGCTTCAACACCACCGGAGCCCTGTTCAGCATCTACGGCGGCGTGATCATCTGCGTGGTGCTGATCGTGTTCTCGCCCGCGGTGTCCGGCTCGCCCAGCTCGATGATCAAGGGTGCGGACTTCGCCTGGTTCCCGCTGTCGAACCCCGGCCTGGTGTCGATCCCGGCGTCGTTCCTGCTCGGCGTCCTCGGGACGTACCTGGGCGGGCGGGAGAAGTTCAACGCCGCCCGCTTCGCCGAGATGGAGGTCCGCTCGCTGACCGGTGCCGGTGCGGTCCGGGCGACCAACGAGAAGCCCGCGCAGTCGCGCGAGGTGACGGTCAGCTCGGTCGGTGCGATCCCGACCTACGGCCCGGTGGACAACGGCCGTCCGGCCCGCGGCGACCGCGGCCGGGCCCGCCGTGTCGACGTGACCGACCCGTCCGAGGGGCTGACCGCCCCGCAGTCGGCGGTCGACGAGCAGGGGGCGACCCGTCGCCGGGCGGCACCCCCGCCCGGGCCGAACGAGGTCACGATCCCGCACGCGTCGCTCTACGACCGGTCCGCCTGGCGGGACTGAGTCCGGGCCTCGCGCCGGCACCGGGGTCTCGGGCCCGGTCCGGCGGGGCGTTCACGGCGGGCTGACAGGGGGAGGTGGCAGGATGGCACCCATGTCCGAGGTGCCCTCCCTGCCGGTGTCCCAGCTGCCCGCCGACGTGCCGATGCTGGACGTCCGCGAGACCGACGAGTGGACGGCCGGACACGCCCCGGGCGCACGTCATCTGCCGATGTCCGAGCTGGCCGGGCGGCTCTCCGAGATCCCGGCGGACGACCCGCTCTACGTCGTCTGCCGCTCCGGGGGCCGGTCCGGCCGGGTCGTGCAGTACCTGACCCAGCAGGGCATCCCCGCGGTGAACGTCGACGGCGGCATGCAGGACTGGGCCGCCGCCGGACGCCCCGTCGTCACCGACGACGGCCGTGCCCCGCAGATCATCTGACGCCGGTGACCCCCGGCCCCGACGAGCCCGGCCCCCCGAGCGCTCCCGCCCCGCCCCCTCCCGGCCCGACGGCCGGCCAGGGCCCGGCGGGCGAGCCGACCGCGTACGCCGAGCCGGGTCACGCCGCATTCGCGCAGGGCGCCGCGCCTGGACATGCGGCACCCTCGCCGCCGTGCCCGCGCTGCGGGCGCCAGTCGCCGGCCGGGGCCGGCCCGTTCTGCCCCTACTGCGGCCGCTACCTCGCGGCCCTGGACTGGGTGGCGCTGACCCCGGACCCGGCGCTGTTGCCGGAGTCCGTCCGCGCCCGTCCGGCCGCGACGGCACCGGCCCGCTACGACGGCCCGCCCCGGTACCGGCAGATCCCGCGCTGGGGCCTGCCCCTGGGTCCATGGCGCTCGGCCGGTCCCGACGACGCGCCGACGTCGCTGCAGCTGGCCCGCGCGCTGGCCGGGCAGCTGGTGCCGGTGCTGTGGGTCGCGGCCGCGATGTCGGCGATCGCCGCCGTCGCCGAGGTGTGGCGCTATGTCCTGCTGCTGATCAGCCGGAGCGACGCGCTGTCGCCGACGGCCGTCGCCTGGTCGGACTCGCTCGTCTGGTTCGGCGGCTGGGCGTCGCTCGCGGCGGTGCTGGCGAGCGGGTACCTGATCATCGCGTGGACGCTGCAGGCGATGCGCGCGGCGGCGCAGCGCTCGGGGACGGTGCCGGTGCGCTCGACCCGGGCCGTCGTCCTCGGGTGGATGATCCCCGGCCTCAACCTGGCCGTGCCCGGCGCGGTACTGACCGAGATCGAGCACTCCGCCCTGGACCTGCCGCCGGACGACCGCCCGCGGCCGTCCCGGGAGCTGCTCGTGTGGTGGGCGCTGTGGGGCGCCTGCGTCCTCCTGGGCGCGGTGACGGCGTTGTGGGCACTGCGTGACGGCACCCAGGCCCTGGCCGACGGCGTCGTCCTGCACGCCTGGCTCGACGTCCTGGCCGTGGTGACCGCGGTGGTCACGGCGCGCGTCGTGCGGCGTCTCACCGACCTGCTCGAGCCGACGCTGGGTGGTCCGCGGGAGCTGCTGGTGTCGGTGGCCGGCCCGGCCCGGGCCTGACCCTTCCGGGCGGTGGTCGGCCGGGCCGGAGCTCATCGTCCGGGCTGCTCGTCCTCGGGTGCGGGGCGACGCGGTCCGGGCGGCAGCGCCGTGGGAGGGGTGGGCCGGCGGTCGACGTGCGGCGCGGACCCGTTCACCGGCGATGCCGGGCCCGGGCGCGGGTCGGCCACCGACGCCGGGGTCCGGTCGTCGGTCGTGCCCGCGGCCCGGACCGGGAAACCGGCGATGGTCCCCGCCGGGAGCGGGACCGGTCCGGCCGTCGTCGCGCCGACGGCCGGACCGAACGGGATCCCCTCCGACGGGACCGGCGCGGCCAGCCAGATCGACCCGGCCGTCGGCCGGCCGGCGGGCGGACTGTCCCGCGCCGGGAGCACCGTCATCGCGGGTACGCGGGCGGGTACGGGCCCGGTCTCGTCCGATCCTGCCCCGTCCGGTCCGGTCCCCACCGGCTCGACCTCGGCCGGTCGCCGGACCGGACGGGTACGGGGGACGAACCGCTCCGGTGCGGCCGGACCGCTGGTCCAGCCGTCCGCGGCCGGGCGCAGCGACATCGACGGCCCCGCCGTCAGTGCCGACGCCGAGACCGCGCGCAGCTTCTTCCGGATCCGGGCCACGACGCGTGGCGAGCCCTCGACGACGACGGAGAGGGCGAGCCGGTCACCGTGCGGGTCGGCGACGGTACGGACGACGTGCGCGACACCGTTCCCGCCGTCGACGACGATCTCGCTGTCGCCGGAGCCCGGGCCGGGCAGCAGGCCGAAGGCGATCCGCATCAGCTCGGCGTGCCCGACGGCGAGCTCCTCGGGGTCCGGTCGGCCCGGGTCGGTGGACCCGCCGCAGGTGTCGAGCACCATGCCGCTGTCCACGTCGACGAGGGCCGCGGCCCGGACCCGGGTGTCGGTCAGCAGCGGCGCCAGCACCGTGGCCAGGCCGTCGGCGCGCACGTTGACCGCGTGCCGGTGACGTCCTGGCACGACGGCGGGCTCAGCGCTGGTTGGCGGGGAAGTACGACTGGTCCTGCGCGGCGGTCGGACGCGGCACGCTGGGGCCGTTGCCCATCGTGAACTGCTGCTCGATCACCCGCAGGTCCCGCCGGGCCATGGCCAGGTTCGCCTGGGCCCGGTTGAGGACCAGGTAGAAGAACAGGTTCTCCTCGCCGGTGCCGTGGATGATCCGGATCAGGTGGTACTGGGTGTCGAGGGTGATCAGGATGTCCTCGATCGTCTCCCGCAGGCCCAGCTTCTGCATGACCTCGAGCTTGGTGCGCACGACGTCGGAGTTGCCGGGGGCCGCGACGTCCAGGTCGAACTCCGGGCTCCCGCCGCGGGATCCGAGGGTCATGCCGCTGTCGAAGTCCACCAGCGCGACGGCGAA
Source organism: Pseudonocardia sediminis (assembly GCF_004217185.1). Classification (NCBI taxonomy): domain Bacteria; kingdom Bacillati; phylum Actinomycetota; class Actinomycetes; order Pseudonocardiales; family Pseudonocardiaceae; genus Pseudonocardia; species Pseudonocardia sediminis. Next base: position 130,045 of record NZ_SHKL01000001.1, read on the forward strand.
CGCGCCGCGGATGTTCGCGGCCATGTCCAGGGAATGCTCGATGTTGTTCATGGGGAAGAAGGCCTCCAGGCCGGGGAACGGAACCGCGACGAAAGGGGAGTGTTCGCGGCTCGGCGACAGTATCCCCGGAATGGAAAAGGCGCCAGAGTGGGGTGCGTCTCGTTCGCGCATAAAAGGCGGGACTAGTCGAGACGGCGTAGTGCGTCGAGCAATCGGCGCATCGTGTGCAGGTCGGTCGACCATCCACCGGCCGGCGCGGGCTCCCGCTCGACGGCGTCGCGTGACGGGCCCCCGGCGTCGGGCTGCCGCGGGAGCGGGACCGCGCCGGCGGGTGCCCCGGGGGCGGGCCGCACCGGCGCGGACGGGGCCGCGCGGGACGCCGGGGCGAGCGCGACCGCCGGACGTCCGGAATGGGTGCCCGGGTTCCGCATCGGCAGCCGCGCGAGGACCGGTGCCCGCTCGGTGATCGACTCCTGCACGGGCGGGAGCGCCTGTGGCGGAACGGCTCCCGGAGTGTCCGGCCGGAGGGTGGACAGCGCCAGCCGGGCCTGGGCGAGGTTCGCCCGCGCCCGGTCGAGGCAGAGGTAGACCAGCAGCGCAGCGCCGTCCCCGGAGCGGATCCGGCGCAGCAGGTGGTAGTGCCGCTCCCCGCTGATCATGAGGTCCTCGAGGTCGCCCCGGAGCGCCGGCGAGTCCGCGACGACCCGGCCCCACGCGATCACCGGAGCGGCCTCGGGCGGGCGCACCCCGTACTCGTCCACCGTCGTTCCGGACTGCTGTCCGGCGACACACGAATACTGCGCACCGGGCAGCGAGGCGATACTCCGGAGCGCCTCGGAAAACGTCGTCAAGATCAATTCCTCCCGGGCTGGAAAATGGTCGCACGGAACCGTTTCTCGGTGATACCCGACCCGTATGGGGGTATTGCAAACAACGCGATGGGCCTTTCGCCGTAGCGCGTACGGCCGTTCTGTCGCTTGCCGTGGACCGGCCCGAGGTCTATCGCTCTGCGCGACGGATCAGTAACCGCTGGTAGCCGCGCATCACGAAGCGCGGCCGGCGCGACGGAGTCCCGGCGAGGGCCATGTCGGGCAGTCGTTCGCGCAGGGCGTGCAGCGTCGCGGCGATCTCCACGCGGGCCAGCGGCGCGCCCAGGCAGTAGTGCACCCCGGCGCCGAACCCCAGGTGCGGGTTGGGGGAGCGCCCGACGTCGAGACGGTCCGGGTCGGCGAACGCCTCCGGGTCCCGCGCGGCCGCCCCGAGCAGCGCGCCCACGCTCGCCCCGGCCGCGACGGGGAACCCGGCCACCTCGGTGTCGCGCAGCGCGGTCCGCTCGAAGAGCTGCAACGGCGCGTCGAACCGGATCAGCTCCTCCACCGCGGCCGGGACGAGCCCCGGGCCGGCGACCAGACGCGCCCACTGGTCGGGGTGGTCCAGCAGTGCGCGGACGCCGTTGCCGATCACGTTCACGGTCGCCTCGTGCCCGGCCATCAGCAGCAGCGCCGCCGTGCCGACGAGCTCGTCGCCGGAGATCCGTGCACCGTCGGCGTCGCGGACGGCGAGCAGGTCGGAGACGAGGTCATGCCCACCGGCGGGTCGGGCGGCGAGCGCGCGCAGCTGCGCGACGAACTCCGCCGACGCGCGCTCGGCCGATGCTCGGCCGTCGTCGCCGGGGTCGGGCTCGTACATCCGCACGATCGCGTCCGACCAGCCGCGCAGCGGTCCCCGCTCGGACTCCGGGACGCCGAGCAGCTCGGCGATCACCTCGACCGGCAACGGCTCCGCGACGCCCGAGATCAGGTCGGCCCCGTCCCCGTCGTCGCCGCCGCCGCCGCAGCCCTCGTCGATGCGCTCGACGAGACCGTCGACCAGAGCGTCCGCGCGTCGCTGCACCCAGGGGGCGAGGCGGGCGGTGTGGCCGCGGCCGAACGCCGTCGCCACCAGCCGTCGCAGACGGGTGTGCGGCTCGCCCTCGCGTTCGAGCAGCGAGTTGCGGTGCAGCAGGTTGAACGCGGCGAAGTCCGCGGCCGGCGCCGCGTCGGTCCAGATCCGGCCCAGGCCGCGGTCGCGCAGGACGTCCGAGCAGGCCGCGTGCGACACCGCCACCGGCAGGCCGAGCGACGGGTGCTCGTGCACCGCCGCGACGGCGCGCATCCGCGCGTAGGCGGGGTAGGGGTCGGCCAGGAACGCGGGGTCGGCCGGATCGAACGCATGCACCACCCGCTACCTTGCACCACGATGGGCAAGAAGACGCGAACCCGAGCCGCAGCCGCCACGACCGACGGGGAGAACCCCCGCCGGCCCTGCCCGTGCGGGTCCGGCAAGCGCTACAAGGCCTGCCACGGCGCGGGCGACGACGTGATCGTCATCCGTCCGTTCGAGGGCCTGACGTCCGAGCCGGACCTGGTCGCGATGCGGGAGTTCCTGCCGTCGGCCACCGCCCCGCTGCCGGTGCGCGACGGCGCCCCGGCGACGCTCGCCTCGGTGCTGCCGGGCGCGTCCGCGGCGCTGGTGCGCGTCAACGGCGAGATCCTGCTCGGCATGCAGGTCCAGACCCGCTCCGGCGACCTGGCGGCCGACCTGGCCGCGGCCCTGACCTGGGCGCGGTCGGCCGAGCCCGGCTCGTCGCTGCCCGTGGTGGGGCCCTCGCTGCGGTCGTCCGAGCGCCTGCAGGACCTGCTCGACCCCGACGCGCACCTGGACCTGACGGTGCACAAGGACTTCGCCTGGTGGCTCGCCGACGACGGCGAGCCGGGTGCCGAGGCCGCCGCGATGCTGGAGCGCGCGAACTCGGTGATCCTGCCGACCGAGCAGGTCGAGGGGAAGGGCGTGCGCGCCGCGTACTGGGTCGACACCGGCTCGAAGGCGCACCTGCGCTGGGTCCGCCCGGAGCCCGAGGACCGGCTGATGGCGGCGCTGGCACGCCTGTCCGAGCGCGGCGAGCTGGAGCTGTCGGCCGACAGCCGCTACGCGGGCTCGTTCCGGGCGCACGGGCTGCTGGTGCCGGTCTGGGACCTCGACCAGGAGATGCACTCCTCGGAGTGGTCCGAGCCGGCCGCGTCGTTCGCCGCGCGCCTGGAGGAGACCCTCGAGGGTCTCGACGCGACCCCGTTGACCGTCGACGAGCACCGCGCACGCGACGTCCTCGCCGGCAAGCAGATCACGCTCCGCTAGACCGCCCCGACACGCGGAACGGCCCCGCCGAGGCGGGGCCGTTCGTGTGTGAGGGGGTGGCTCAGACCCGTCCGCCGGCGACCGGCGGGGCGGTGGTGTCGGGCGCCGCGGCCTTGGTGAGCTCGCGGTTCACGAAGTCCTCGATGTGGAACAGGTTGTCCCCGGCCCGGCGGACGACCGTGAGCAGCGTCGACATCGAGGCGACCTCCTCGACCTGCTCCTTGAGGAACCACTGCATGAACTGCTCGCCGAGGTAGTCGCCCTCGTCGCGGGCGGTCCGGGCGAGCGCCGTGATCTGCTCGGTGACCGTCTTCTCCTGCGACAACGCGAGCGTCACTACGTCCTCGACGCTGGAGAACTCGTTGCGGACCTCGTCCACGGCCGGGATGACGGCGCGGTGGTCGGAGTCGAGCAGGTACTGGACCATGCTCATCGCGTGGTTGCGCTCCTCGAGGGCCTGCGCGTAGAAGTGCGCCGCCAGCTGCGGGAGGTCTTCGTCGTCGAGGTAGACCGCGACCGCCGCGTACTGCTGGCTCGCGGTGAACTCGTTGCGGATCTGGTCACGCAACATTGCGGGGAACTTCGTCTCCTCGGCCACCCTCCGATGGTAGCCGGAGAACTTTTCTGGATCCATTCAAGAAGAGTGGGATCACACGGTCGGACGCGGCCATCGGTGGCCTCGTAGGCTCCGGGGCATGGGACTTCTGGACGGAAAGGTCGTCATCGTCACCGGTGCCGGTCGGGGTATCGGTCGCGGCGAGGCACTGGAGTGCGCGGCGCAGGGCGCGTCGGTGGTGGTGGCCGAGTTCGACCCGGACGCCGGCGAGGGCGTCGCGAAGGAGATCGTCGACGCCGGCGGTGCGGCCGTCGCGGTCAGCGGGGACGTCGCCGAGGCGGCCACCGCGGACTCTCTCGTCGCCACGGCGGTGGAGCAGTTCGGACGCCTCGACGCGCTGGTCAACAACGCCGGCATCCTGCGCGACCGCACCGTCGCCAAGCTCTCCGAGGACGACTGGGACGCCGTCGTGCGGGTGCACCTGCGCGGGCACTTCCTGCCGACCCGCGCCGCGATCCGGCACTGGCGCGAGGCGAAGACCCCCGGGCACCTGGTGCACACGGCGTCGACGTCGGGAATCCTCGGCAACTTCGGCCAGACGAACTACGGCGCGGCCAAGGCCGGCATCGCCGCGTTCTCCACGATCGTCGCGATGGAGGGCGCCCGCGCCGGGATCACCTCCAACGCGATCGCCCCGACCGCGCTCACCCGGATGACGCTCGACCTCATGCCGCAGGAGTTCCGCGACGCCCGCGACGAGGCCCTGGAGCGCGGCGAGTTCGACTTCTTCGCCCCGGAGAACGTCGCCCCGCTCGTCGCCTACCTGTGCTCGGACGAGTCGAGCCACATCAGCGGCAAGGTCTTCGGCGTCCAGGGCGACAGCGTGGAGATCTACCAGCCCTTCACGTCGGTCGCCGAGATCCGCGGGGACGGCAGGCGCTGGGACCCGTCGGTCCTGGCCGGTCGCGTCGACGAGCTGTTCACCGAGTCCGGCATCGTCCCCGGCGCCGAGAACATGATGGCCAAGAGCCGCCACCAGATCCTGCGCTGAGCCCGGCCATGGTCAACGGGGCGTCAGGGCTGTCGACGCATGATCGAACAGCACTGACGCCCCGTCGACCATGTGAACCGGAGCGGGCGCGTCAGCGGACCTGGGTGATCCCGGGCAGGAACGCGTAGCCGACGAACGCGACGACGTCGATCAGCGCGTGTGCCCCGACCAGGGGCCAGAGACGGTTGCTCCGCTGCCACACCCGGCCGAACACCAGCCCCATGACGACGTTGCCGAAGAACGCGCCCACGCCCTGGTAGAGGTGGTAGGCCCCGCGCAGGACGGCCGTCGCACCGATCGCGCGGTTCTCCGACCAGCCGAGCTGACGCAGGCGGGTGAGCAGGTAGCCGATCATCACGATCTCCTCCGCCCAGGCGTTGGCCAGGGCCGAGGCGACGAGCACCGGGATCCGCCACCAGACGTCGGTCAGGGTGCTCGGCGCGACGTCCGGTGCGATCCCGATCACCCGGCCCAGCAGGTAGAGGCCCAGGCCCGGGATGCCGATCAGGGCGGCGAGCCCGAGGGCGCCGAGCGCGTCACGTCCGGGGCGGGTGCGGTCCAGGCCGACCCGGCGCAGCGCGATCCCGGCGCGCAGCAGCAGGTAGACGGCCAGGGCGCCCCACCCGACGAGCTGCAGCACCCGGACGAGCTGGAACGCCAGGTCGACGACGGTGTCGGTGCTGGCAGGGGCGTTCAGCGTCACCTGCTGGCTCGCCAGCGGGGCGGGCGCGAGCAGGGCCTCGACCAGCGACAGCGCGCTGCGCAGCGCGGAGAGGCCGAGCGTCACCGTCAGCACGACGGCGATCTCCAGCCCGATCAGGCGGCGCTCCCGTGCGTCCCGTACGACCTCGACGCCGGACGGTGCCGGTAGGAGCCAGTCCCGAACTGCCACGGGCACCGACGTTACCGCTCCGCGTATCATGGCCCGTGTGCTCCGGCTGGTGTTGTCCCCGCGGTGGATCGCCTGGCACCTGCTCACCCTCGGTGCCATGACGACCTGCGCCTTCCTGGCGATCTGGCAGTGGGGCCGCGCCGGCTCGGCGATGGGGTCCGCGCTGAACGTGGGCTACGGCCTGCAGTGGCCGCTGTTCGCGTTGTTCTTCGCGTTCTTCTGGTGGCACTTCCTGCACATGGAGGTCCGGTCGCTGCGCGATGCCGAGGGCGCCATGCGGACCGATGAGGCGGCCGGCACCACGACCGGCGACGGGGCCGGCGACCCGGGAGAGCCGTCCGCCGCGGACGAGCCCGTCCGGCCGGCGGCTCCGGAGAAGACACCGGAGCCGGATCCCGACCGGCCCTCCCCGTTCGGCCCCCGCCCCGCCGGGGTCGACCTCTCCCGCCTCTCGGACCCGCAGATCCGGGCCTACAACGACGAGCTGGCCAAGCTGAACGCCAGGAACCAGGAGCACTGACACCGTGTCGATCGCGACCGCGCTGAAGGCGTACCGGATCTCGGCCTGGGTCACCGGCGTCGGCCTGCTGCTGCTGACGTTCTACGCGATGCCGGCCAAGTACTTCTTCGGCGACCCGCGCCCCGTGGCACTGATCGGCATGGTCCACGGGTTCCTGTACATGATCTACATCGTGTGCACGCTGATCCTGGCCGAGCGCACCCGCTGGAAGCCGCTGTTCGCCCTGGTCATCCTGGCCGCGGGCACGATCCCGATCGCGTCGTTCGTGGCCGAGCGCAAGGTGACGCAGAAGGTGCACGCCGAGCACCTGGGTGCCGCCACCGCCTGATCCCGGGCGCACACACCTGAACGCCGCCGGGAGTCGGAATCACCGGCGGCGGGCAGGGTTTCGGAATGGCTTCTAAGAGGCAGCTCGGAACGGGCAGCCGACCAGCTCCCCGAGCCGCGCGCGCAGCTCCTCGACCGTCGTCGCCTCGCTGGACCAGGCCAGCCGCACGTCGTGGTCCCCGGACGGGGTCTGGACGCGGATGCGCAGGCCCAGCCGGTCCACCCCGAGCGGGCGCACCCGCGCGCCGTCGGTGAGGCGCAGCGTCGAGGGCAGGTGCCGCATCAGCGACGTGAACACCTCCGGGTGGGCGTCCTCGAGGTGCGCCAGCCACTGGTGCTCGAACAGGCAGAACGGGTCCGGACGGGCCGCTGCCAGCTCGTCCGCCGACGTCGCGGCGCTGGACTCGGCGTCGGAGTAGACGGTCGACCCGGGGCGCAGGCGCACCAGGGTGGCGTTGTGCCCGACGTCGAGCAGCCGGGGGTGCGGGCGCAGCTCGGCCAGGCGCAGGGCCAGGTGCCGGGCCGCGGCCGGTGTCGGCTCGTGCAGCCAGCCGACGATCCAGAGCAGCTCACGCACCTGGTCCGGCATCGGGACCGGGGTGTGCTCGGTGAGCTCGAGCATCACGGGAAGCTCGCCGGCGTCGTTGTCGCGCAGCCGCTCCAGGAGCACGGAGTCGTCGGGGAGGAGCAGGTCGGTGGCGCCGTCGGGGTGCACGTGGTGCATCAGCGGCGTGATCGGGCCCGGCTCGCCGGTACCGACGATCGCGGCACGTCCACCACGGGCGACCAGGCTGCGCGCCCGCTCGGCCGCCGTCGGCGCCGGAGGACGCCGCGTTCGGGTAGTTCCCACTCCCTCACCTCCATTTAGGTAACCCTTACTTAAGCAACTCGGAAGCCTCCTGTCCAGGGACGGCGCCGGAACGGCCCACGGAGGACCGGCTTCGGGCACCCCTTTGTCAACCGGCCGTGACCCGACCGTTAGCGTCTGACGTCGTGATGACCGTGCCCTCGGGTTCCTCCGCCGACCCGTGGCCCGTCCGTCCGCTGCTGGCTGCTCTCGTCGACGACACGAGCCTGCTCCAGCCCCGGGCGACCGCCCCGGGGGTCGACGCGGTGGTCTCGCGTTACCTCTCGGCGCGCGACGGCCACTACGGCGGGCTGGTCGGCCGCCTGGTCTGCCCCGCGTCGCAGCTGCCGGCCGTGGTCACCGAGCTGGCCCGGTCGTCGCCGTCCCGGCCGGCCGAGCTGGCGCTGGTCGTCGACACCGGCCTGGGCGCGGTGCCGAAGGCGCTGTCGACGGTGTTCTCCCGCTCCAGCCTGCTGACCCCGAGCACGGTCGAGTGCGCCGCACCCCCGGACGTCGACGGCGTCTGGCTGGAGCGCGTCTCGGAGTTCGTGCCGGAGGAGGTCACCCCGGTCGTCGAGCCCCGCCGCCCGGTGGAGGACGACCCGGCCGGCACGAAGGCCTGGCTGACCGCGGTGCGCCGCGTCGCCGAGCACGGCTGCACCCCGAAGCTGCGGATGGGCGGCCCCCGGGCCTCCGACGTCCCGACCGTCGACGACGTGCACAGCTTCCTGGAGGCGTGCCTGGAGACCGGGCGCGGCGGGGTCAGCGCGCAGGGACTGGACCGGATCGTGCGCGACCGGCCCGAGTCCGCCGACTACCGCGGCCGGCACGGCCTGCTCAACCTGATCGTGGCGGTGTCGCGGCTGCTGGGCGAGAGCCCGTCCGGGACGGCCCGCGAGGCGCTGGACTCCATCGACGGCGAGGGCATGGCCCGCGAGCTGGACACGCTCTCGCCCGAGGCCGTCGCGCGGATCCGCACGGTGCTGCCCCGCTGCGGGGTGGACCCGGAGCCGGTGCCGATCTCCGACCTCGTCGCCCTCGGTCTGCTCGACTAGGGGCAGCCACTACGGTCATGACGTGACGCGCATCGGCTTCCTGGGCCCGCACGCCACGTTCACCGAGCAGGCGCTGCGGTCGCTGCCCGCGTCGCAGGGCGCGGAGCTGGTCCCGCTGGCCGGGTCGCCGGCCGTGCTGGCCGCCGTCCGTGACGGCTCGGTGGACGCCGGGTGCGTGCCGATCGAGAACAGCGTGGAGGGCGCCGTCCCCCCGGTCCTGGACGGGCTGGTGGACGACCCCCCGTTGATGATCGTGGCGGAGGCGCTGGTCGCGGTCCGGTTCGTGCTCCTGGCCCGCCGCGGCACCGCCCTCGGCGAGATCACCTCGGTGGCCTCGCACGGGCACGGCATCGCCCAGACCCGCGGCTGGCTCGCCGGCCACCTGCCGTCGGCGGAGGTCCGGGTGAGCTCGTCGACGGCGGAGGCGGCCGCGCAGGCCGCCCGCGGTGAGGTCGACGCCGCGGTGTCCTCGCCGCTGGCCGCCGAGCAGCACGGCCTCGACGTGCTCGCCGACGACATCGCCGACAACCCCGGCGCGGTCACCCGGTTCGTGCTCCTGACCCGCCCCGGGCCGCCACCGGCGCCGTCCGGCCGCGACCGCACGACGCTGGCCGCGACCACCCGCAACCAGCCCGGCACACTGCTCGGCCTGCTCACCGAGCTGGCGCTGCGCGGCATCGACCTGACCCGCATCGAGTCCCGCCCGATCAAGGACCGGCACGCCGAGTACTGGTTCCACCTGGACTGCTCCGGGCACGTCGCCGAGCCGGCGATGGGGGAGGCGCTGGCCGCCCTGCACCGGCGCTGCGACCGGGTCCGGTTCCTCGGCTCGTTCCCGCGCGCCGGGGACACGGCCGGACCGGCGGAGGGGGCGGGCAGCCCGGCGGTGCCGCTGGGCGCCGCGTCGAACGAGGAGTTCTCGGCCGCGCAGCAGTGGCTGGCCGGGCTCCGGAACGGGACGTGCACATGAGCTCCGCCTTCCTCGGCACCGACGGCACCGCACCGGTGCGTGACGCCGCCGTCCCGCCCGACGACGGCGCGCTGCGGCTCGTCCTCGTCCGGCACGGGCGCACGCCGTCGAACGTGAGCCGCGCGCTCGACACGGCGCTGCCCGGACCGTCGCTCGACGAGCTCGGGCGGGCCCAGGCGGACGAGGTCGCCGGGCTCTTCGCGGACTGGCCGGTGCGGGCCGTCCACGCGTCCCGGGCCACCCGCGCACAGCAGACCGCGGCCCCGATCGGCGAGCGGCTCGGCCTGCCGGTGACGACCATGGACGGCATCCACGAGATCTTCGTCGGGGAGCTCGACGGCCGTGCCGACGAGGCGTCGCGGGCCCTGTTCGACGAGATCTTCGACGTCTGGTGGGACGGCGACCCGGACCGCCCGCAGCCCGGCGGCGAGTCCGCCACCGACCTGCGCACCCGCTTCCTGGCCGACGTCGAGCGCGCCCTGGACGGCGTCGACTCCGGCGCCGTCCTGCTGGTCAGCCACGGTGCGGCGATCCGGCTCGCCAGCGCGGCCCTGCTGACCGGCGGCCCGGACGCCGAACGGGGCCGGGGCAACCCGCTGCCCAACACCGGACGCGTGGTGCTGCGCCGCGACCCGGACGGCTGGGTGCTCGAGCTGTGGGACCCGATCCCGGCGGTCCCCGACTACTGAGAACACGGTGGCCGCACGGCACCGCTCCCGCGACACTGACGACCATGATCGACGACGTAGGGGACGCGGCGGCGCCGGCGGACGGCCCGGGCGGGATGCTCGTCGTCGTCACCGGCCCGCCGGGTGCCGGCAAGAGCACCGTGGCCACCACAGTGCACGACCGCCTGGGCGACGCCGGGATCGCCAACGCGCTGATCGAGGTCGACGAGCTCGAACGCTGCTACCCGCCGCGTGACGAGGACGACGTGATGGCCGATCTCGCCGCGATGGCCGGGCGCTACCGGGCCGGGGGTCACGACCTGCTGTTCGTCACCGCGACCGTCGAGGACGACGCCTACGCCGAGCGCCTGGTCGCCGCGGCCGGTACCGCGTCGACGGTCGTCGTCCGGCTGGAAGCCGACCCCGGCACACTGGCCCGGCGGATCCGGGAGCGCGAGCCGGTCGGCTGGTCCGGCACCGAGGACCTGGTCACCCACGCGCGGTGTCTCGCCGTCGGGATGGCGGACCTGGCCCGGGTCGATCTCGTCCTGTCCACCGACGACACCGCGGTGGACGACCTCGCCGCGCGGATCGAGGAACTGCTCCGGTCCCGTCACCGCTGAGGGGTCAGCCCCAGCCGAGCTCGTGCAGTCGTTCCTCGCCGATGCCGAAGTGGTGGGCGATCTCGTGCACGACGGTGATCGCGACCTCGTCGACGACCTGGTCGGAGTCCTCGCACATCTCCAGCACGGCGTCGCGGTAGATCGTGATCCGGTCCGGGAGCTCGCCGCCGTAGTCGCTGGTGCGCTCGGTCAGGGCGACGCCCTCGTACAGGCCGAGCAGGTCGGGGTCCTCGGGGTGGCGGTCCTCGACCAGCACCACGACGTTGTCCATCCGGTCGGTCAGCCCGGCCGGGACCAGGTCCAGGGCGTCCGAGACGAGCTCCTCGAAACGCAGCTGCGTCATCTCGACGCTCACGGCGAGGGCAGCAGTCCGGGCAGTCCGGGCGGGATGTTCGGCAGCCCCGGGGCCGGCGTCGACGGTGCGACCGGGCCGCCGGAGGCACCCCCCTCGCTCGACGGCGCGGCACCCGAGGTCGGGGCACCGAACGTCGGCGCCTGGCCCGAGGTGGCCGAGTTGCCACCGGGCGCGGGCGGGGTGGAGCCGGCCGGGGGCGCCGGCTGGCCGCTGACCGCGAGCTTGCCCTTGATCGAGCCGGTGATCGCGGCGAACCCGCTGCCGTCGGGCAGCAACGTCGCGAGGTTGCAGTTGACCTTCCGGCTGCCGGCCTTCCAGGACGGGTCGGACAGGTTGTCCCAGTAGACGGTCAGCTTGTTCTGCGCGATCGCACCCTTGTTGGCGCCGGCGAACGTGTCGGCCGCCTTCTGGCACGCCGGCTGCAGGAAGCCGTCCTGGTCGTCGACCGAGGGCAGGCCCTCCTTGAACTGCGTGCCCAGGTCGACGATGCCGACGGTCTCGACGGCGTGCGGCTGTGCGCAGTCCACCGGATCACCGACGGTCCGGCCGTCGATGCCCAGGCAGGTGCCGGCGGGGACCACGGCGGACTGGTCCTGGGCCGCGACCTTGCCGGTGATCGGGATCATCATCCCGGACCGCGAGGCCGACTGGAGGCCGCAGCGCATCCCCTTGTCGCCGCCGTCCCACCGGGCCTGCGACGGCTTCAGCGCGCCGATCCGGAACTTGCCGTCCGGGTCGAACTTGTTCTTGAGGTAGCCGTTGACCACCGGCGAGCAGCGTTCGGCGACCAGCTTCTGCCAGCCCTGGTCGGTCGGGAACGCCGGCTGGTCGAGCAGCTTGACGTTGCCGGCCTGCTCGAACAGGTGCGGGCGGGCGCAGTCGACGGCCGCGGTGTCCACGGCGTCCGGACGGTTCCAGTTCAGGCAGATGCCCGCGGTGTCCGGCGGGGGCGGAGCCGGGGGCGCCTCCTCGGCGGCCGGGGAGGCGGAGCCCCCGTTGCCGCCGGAGGACGCGAACGACCCCAGCACCGGGATCTGCGCACCCATCAGGGAGTCCAGCGAGGCCACCGCCAGCATGAGGAACGCGCCGGCCAGGATCCCGGCGCCGATCCGTCGCGCGGTGGAGGTCGTCGTGTCCCTGCCCCGCCGCCCCGGACGGACGGGCGTGCGCCGTTCCGGGCGCTCCAGTCCCGCGGGTGCTCCGCTGCGTGCCGGGCCGGGCACCGCCGTCGTCTCCTGCTCGACGAGCGCGGTCCGCGGGTCCGGCGCGGCGACCACCGCGGTGCGGCCGTAGCGGCCGTCGTGCCCGTCGTAGGCGCCGACGGCCGCGGTCGATCCGGGATCACCGGGACCGGCCGGAGGGGCGTGTCGGCGACGTGGGGGAGCGGCGCCATGTGGGGAGACGGGGTCCATGACGCCGCCCATGATGCCGTGCGTCCCACTGTGGATTCACACGGGCGTGCTCTCGGGGCGGTCATCGGTCGGCGCCGTGCTGCGAACGAGGCACCGCCGTCGCCGAGACGTTGTGAAATGGATACCGTTCGTCCCGCGAACTGTCCCGGTGACCGGGTCGGGAACCGGTAATGTGCCGATGGGGGTGACCATGACCGACGACGGACGACACGCGGCGGGCGACGGGTCCGGGGGGACCGAACCGCCGGGCGACGACGCACCCACGACTCCGGGGCGCATCCGGCGCCAGGACGAGAGCACCGCGCCGCGCGAGCCCACACTGGCCGAGCGCCGCGCACGCGAGCAGAAGATCCGGGCCGACCGCGAGGCCGTGCGCCTCAAGGAGGCGCGGAGCAAGAAGAACAAGCGCCTGCTGATCGGCGGCGGTGCCACCGTCGGCGTGGTCGCGCTGATCGCCGCCGTCTACGCGGCCTCGTCGAGCGGCGAGGAGGTCGAGGCGCGCTGCGTCGACGAGAACAACGTCGTCGTCGACGACAGCCAGTGCTCCCAGCCGGCCGGCCAGGGCAACGTCAACAACGGTGGCGGCGGGTTCGCGTTCGTCCCGATCTTCCTCGGTGGCGGCGGCCGGCAGTACCACTACAACTACGGCGGCTCCGGCGGCGTCGGGCAGGTCGCGACCGGCGGCAGCGTCGCGTCCCCGCCCCGTGGGGCGACCGTGCGCAGCGGCACCTCGGGCAGCACGATCTCCCGCGGCGGGCTCGGCGTGGGCGGCAGCAGCAGTGGCGGCAGCGGTTCCAGCGGATCCAGCAGCGGGAGCTGACGACACCACATGCGCCGTGAGCGAGGCACCCCACGTCCGGGGTGGGAGAAGTCGGTCGCCGAGCAGGGCCTCGTGTTCGGGAGCCCCGGCCGGGACGCCGCCGGGCGGGGCAGTCGCCCGTACTGGGACGAGTCCGTGCACTACGTGTTCGAGATGGACGAGATCCTGTCCATGGAAGCCGACGTCGAGGTCCTGCACTCGATGTGCCTCGACGCCGTCGACCACGTCGTGACCACCGAGCGCTACGCCGACTTCGGGCTGCCGGAGTGGTGCTGGGAGGCCGTCGCGTCCTCCTGGAAACGGCACGACCCGCACGTCTACGGGCGCTTCGACCTGCGCTACGACGGGGCCGGCCCGGCGAAGATGCTGGAGTACAACGCCGACACCCCGACGTCGCTGCTCGAGGCGTCGATCCTGCAGTGGAACTGGCTGCAGGACACCCACGGCGACGACGACCAGTGGAACTCGCTGCACGAGAAGCTCGTCGAGCGCTGGGGCGAGATCAAGGCGTCGCTGCCCAGCGGCGAGGTGCACTTCACCTGGTCCAGTGCGGACTCCTCCGGCGAGGACCACATCACCGTCGGCTACCTGCAGGAGACCGCAGCCGCGGCCGGGCTGGACACGGTCGGGCTGGCGATCGAGGACATCGGCTGGGACTCGGCGCTGGACCGGTTCGTCGACCTCGAGGAGGCCCCGATGGCGGCGGTCTTCAAGCTCTACCCGTGGGAGTGGATGCTCTCCGACGACTTCGGCAAGCACATCGCGCGCAGCCTGCCGGACACGCTGTGGGTCGAGCCGCTGTGGAAGTCGCTGCTGTCGAACAAGGCGCTGCTCGCGGTGCTCTGGGAGATGTACCCGGGGCACCCGAACCTGCTGCCCGCGTACCTGCGTGACCCCGGCATGCTCACCGAGTACGTCAAGAAGCCGCTGCTCGGGCGCGAGGGCGCGAACATCTCCGTGGTCTCGCCGGGCAGCGAGGTCTCGACCGGCGGGGTGTACGGCGAGGAGGGCTTCGTCTACCAGCTCTTCGCCCCGCTGCCGGAGTTCGACGGCTTCCGCCCGGCCCTGGGCGCCTGGGTCGTCGGCGACACCGCCGCCGGTCTCGGCATCCGCGAGACGGCCGGCCTGATCACCGACGACGGCGCCGCGTTCGTCCCGCACCGCATCCCCGAGTAGGACCGCACTCCCCGACTCCCGGTACACCCACACCCGTTTCGATCCGGACCATTCGCCCGGATCGCCCGCTCCCCCTCTCGGAGGTTCCCGTGACGACCACGGTGCTGGCTCAGGACGCGATCTACTGGAGCTTCGTCGGCCGCGGTGTCGGCGCGATCCTGCTCTACGCCGTGATCGGTGTCCTGCTGATGCTGCTCGGCTTCTGGGCGATCGACCTGACCACGCCGGGCAAGCTCCCGCAGATGGTCCGCGCCGGCCTGCCGAACGCGGTGACGATCACCGCGGCCGGGATGCTGTCGATGGCGTTCATCATCGTCGTCGCGATCTACTCCTCGGCGGGGTCGCTGCTCGAGGGCATCTTGTCGTCGCTGATCTTCGGCCTGGTCGGGATTGTCGCCCAGGTCGCCGCCGTGCGTCTGCTGGAGTGGGTGACGCGGATCGACATCGGCGAGGTCATCCAGTCCGAGGAGCGCCGCGCCGCCGCGAACGTCGTCGCCGCCGCGCACGTCGCGCTGGGCCTGATCGTCGCCGTCGCCGTCCTGTAGCCCGTCCCGCGCCGGTCAGGCGTCGGCGATCGTCCGGGCGAGCTCCTCGTCCAGGGCGACGCGGGTGAGCGCGGCCGAGAACGCGGCCAGCCGGTCGTCGTCGACCAGCGTCGCGAGCTCGTGCTCGTCGCCCGGCAGGCCGAGACGCTTCGCGCCGTCGAGCGCCTTGCCGTCGAGGGTCGGGCGCAGCTCCGGCCAGACGGCCTGTGCCTCGCGGGCGAAGATGTCCGCCCCGACCGGGCCGATCCGCGGGAACGCGGTCAGGAGCGTGCGGACCCTCGTCGCGTCGCCGTCGGCCTCCTCGCGCAGCTCGCGCAGGTCGCCCTGGTAGCGGTCGAGCAGCATCACGGCGGCCTCGCCGAGCGCGGTGGCCATCTGCTCGTCGACGCGCGTGTAGTGCGCGCGGTCCATCGCGTCGACCCGCTCCTGCCAGGTCGCGTCGCGCATCCTCTCGGGCGTGCCCATGCCGGAGGAGACCAGCTCCCGGGTCGCGACGACCCCGAGGTTCGACTGCACCCGCGACGACAGCAGCGTCGTCAGCACGAGCAGGCGGTAGAGCGGGGCCGGCTGGTCCTTCAGGGAGATCCCGGCCTCGGCGGCGTAGGTCTGTCCGGCGGCCTGCAGCAGGGCCTCGACGGTGCGGTCATCGGCGCTCATGACCCCCGTCTACCCGCCGGGGAACACGGTCAGACCCGTGAACACCGTTCGGGGACCGGACGGCGTGCCGGGGACGGTGTCCGGTCCCGGACCGCCGATCATGGAGCGCGGCCGGTGTCACCCCAGTGCGGTGACCGCGTCCACCCGGGCCTGCGGCGGGGGCATGGCCTCGATCTCGGTGCGCACGGCGCGCGCCGTGGCGGCCAGCTCGCCGTCGTGCACCAGACGGTCGAGGGCCTCGGAGGTGACCTCCCCGGCGATCCCGGCGCCGCGGGCGTCGACCAGCTCGGCGTTGTGCCGGCGGTCGCCCGCGCCGGGGACGGCGAGCTGCGGAATCCCGGCCGAGAGCGCGGCCAGCACCGTCCCGGCGCCGCCGTGGTGCACCACGCCGGCGCAGCCGGGCAGCACCTCGGGCAGCGGCACCCACCCGACGGTCCGCACCCCGGGCCCGGCCCTGCGTGCCACCTTCGCCGTCGGCCGGACCAGCACCAGCTCGCAGTCGACGTCCGTCGCGGCACGGACGGCGGCGGCCATCGGGTCGCCGCGTCCGGGACCGGCGACCGTCGTCCGGGTCACCAGCACGCGCGGGCGGTCCGAGGGCGCGCGCAGCCAGCCGGGGACGTCGGCGTCGCCGCGGCGGCGGTGCCCGGTGTCGACCGGGCGCATCGGCAGCCCGTCGCGCTCCCCGACGAGGCTGGGCGGGGCGATCGTCAGCGTCAGGGCGGGCGCGGGCAGCGCGGTCATCCCGTGCCGCCACATCGCCCGCTGCATCGTCCGGGCGCCGACGGTGGCCCCGACGAGGTCGGCCCCGGCGAACAGGTTGTTCTCCTGCAACACGGCCGGGACGTCGTGGCGGGCCGCGGCGAGCGCCCCGGCGGCCGCGAGCGGCTCGTGGATGACGACGTCCGGGCGCCACTGCGCCACGACCGTGACCAGCGCGTCGGCCAGCTCCTCGTTCACCGGCCCGAACAGCGACCGCACGCCGCGGTCACCCCCGCGCCCGGCCAGCTCGGCGCGCGCGGTGACGGGGTGGGTCACCATCGCGGCGGCGGCGATCCGGCCGAAGCGCAGGTTCCGCGCCACGTCGATCACCGGCAGGTTCCCGGTGTCGGCCTCCAGCGCCTCGCCGCCACTGGCCAGGAGCACCTCGTGGCCGGAGTCCCAGAGCGCGTCGGCCAGCGGGAGCAGTGGCAACAGGTGCCCGGTCATCGGGGCCGAGACCACCAGCACGCGCACCCCTCGAGACTAACCGCCTGCCGGGCTCACACCAGGCCCGTAGGGTGGTATCCGTGATCTCGCCGGACGCGCCCGAGGCGCCGCACCACACGGGCGCTCCCCGTCTGGTGGCCACCGACGTCGACGGCACCCTGCTCGACGACGACCACACCATCTCCGAGCGCACGGTCTCGGCGATCTCCCGCGCCGTCGCCGCCGGGGCCGGGTTCGTGCTCGTCACCGGACGTCCGCCGCGCTGGATCCCGCCGATCGTCGCCCGGCTGCCCGAGGGCCTGGTGCGGCTCTGCGTCTGCGCCAACGGCGCCGTGCTCTACGACGCGATCGACGACGTCGTGCTGGGCGCGCACACCCTCGACCCGGACGCCGTGCGCACCGTCGCCGCGACCGCCGCGCAGCTGTTCCCGGGCTGCGGCCTCGGGGTGGAGCGGGTCGGCAACGCCGAGACCGGCGGCGTCGACGAGTTCCTGGCCGAACCGGCCTACGTGCACGCCTGGGGCGAGTCCGACGCCGGCCCGGCCACCCGCGACGAACTGCTCGCCCGCCCGGTCACCAAGATGCTGATCCGCGCACCCGAGCTGTCCAGCGACCAGATGCGGGAGCGTCTCGCCCCGCGCGTCGAGGGCCTGTGCGACCTGACGTTCTCGCACCCGGGGGGACTGATCGAGGCCGCCGCACCGGGCGTCACCAAGGCGACCGGGCTGGCCGAGGTCGCCGCCATGGCCGGTGTCGACGCCGCCGACGTCGTCGCGTTCGGTGACATGCCCAACGACCGCGAGATGCTCCGGTGGGCCGGTCGCGGGGTGGCGATGGGCAACGCGCACCCGGAGCTGCTCGGCCTGGCCGACGAGGTCACCGCCCCCAACACCCGGCACGGGCTGGCCGAGGTCCTCGAACGCTGGTTCTAGTCACCCGACCGGGACACTTCGGACCCGCCCGGCCCCGTCCGGAGCCGGGCGGCCGCCGCGCGTAGGATCACGGGCTGTCATCGCCCGCGTCGCGCGGGCACGCCGGCGTCGCACACCGACGATCACGAGCGTCGTGGAGGGCCCATCCCCGTGGCCGAGATCCTGGACCGCCCCGGTCCGCACGCGCCGGACGGCGCGTCCGACCCGGGTGCGCCCGTTTCGGAGACCGCCCCGGCCGGTGAGCTCGCCCTGCTGGCCGCCGTCCAGCGCACCGTCGCGCACCCGCCGGTCGTGGCGGCCGCGCGCGGGATGTCGCTGTTCGGTGAGCACGCCGCGGGCTGGCTCGCGATCGGGCTGGCCGGCGCAGCACTGGACCGCGCCCGCCGACGTGAGTGGCTCGGCTCCGCCGCCGCCGTCGCGTTCGCGCACGGGGCGTCGATCGGCATCAAGCGGGTCGTCCGCCGCCGCCGTCCGGAGCACCCCGCGGTGCGTGTGCTCGTGGGCACGCCGAGCCGGCTGAGCTTCCCGTCCTCGCACGCCACGTCGACGACGGCCGCCGCCGTGCTCTACGGCGGGTTGCTCGGCGCCCCGGTGACGCCGGTGGTGGTCCCCGCCATGGCGGTGTCCCGCCTGGTCCTGGGCGTGCACTACCCCAGCGACGTCGCACTGGGTTCGGTGCTGGGGGCCGCGGTCGCGGTCGGCTCCCGCCGGTGGCTGCGCCGTCGCGCCACGAACCGCGTGCGGAACGCCCTCAGCAGCCGGAAGGCAGGATCATGACCAGCACCGACTCGACCCCGAAGGTCGACGAGGCCTCCGGGGGCAAGCCCATGGGCACCGCCCGGGGCGTGCTCAAGACGATGCGCCCGCGTCAGTGGGTCAAGAACGTCCTGGTCTTCGCCGCGCCGTTCGTCGGCGGCGGGCTGTTCGACGGCCCCGTCCTGATCAACTGCCTGGTCGCGTTCGCCGCGTTCTCCCTCGCCGCGTCCGGCGTCTACCTGGTCAACGACGCGCTCGACGTCGAGTCCGACCGGGTGCACCCGACCAAGTGCAAGCGCCCCATCGCGGCCGGGATCGTGCCGGTGACGCTGGCCTACGGCGTCGCCGCGGTGCTGTTCCTCGGCGCGATCGCGCTGAGCCTGCTGGCGACCTGGCAGCTGGTCGTCGTGCTGGCCGTCTACGTCGTGGTGCAGCTCGCCTACTGCGTGTGGCTCAAGCACCAGCCGGTGCTCGACATCTGCATCGTGGCCAGCGGCTTCCTGCTGCGCTCGATCGCCGGTGGTGTCGCGACCGGGATCGCGTTGTCGCAGTGGTTCCTGCTGGTCGCCGGGTTCGGCTCGCTGTTCATGGTGGCCGGCAAGCGCTACGCGGAGATGATGGTCGCCGAGAGCACCGGCGCGAAGATCCGCAAGTCGCTGGAGAGCTACTCGTCGTCGTACCTGCGCTACATCTGGTCGCTGTCGGCCACGGTCATGATCACGACCTACAGCCTGTGGGCGTTCGAGATCCGCGAGACGCAGAACAACACGATCTGGTCGGTCATCTCGATCGTCCCGTTCGTGATCGCGGTGCTCCGCTACTCGGTCGACGTCGACCGCGGCACCGGCGGCGAGCCCGAGGAGATCGCGCTCGGCGACCGCGTGCTGCAGGTGCTGGCGATCGTGTGGGTGGCGATGCTGACGCTCGCCGTGTACGCCTGAACATGTGACGACCGACGACCTCCTCGCGCGGCACCGCGCCGTCCTCCCGTCCTGGATGGCGCTGTACTACGACGAGCCGATGGAGATCGTGTCCGGCTCCGGGCGGCGGGTCACCGCATCCGACGGGCGCACCTACCTCGACCTGTTCGCCGGGATCCTGACCAACGGCATCGGATACGACCTGCCCGAGATCTCCGACGCCGTCCGCTCGCAGGTCGACACGGGTGTTCTGCACACCTCGACGCTGTACCTGATCCGCAAGCAGGTCGAGCTGGCCGAGAAGATCGCCGCGCTGTCCGGGATCGACGACGCGAAGGTGTTCTTCACCTGCTCGGGCACCGAGGCCAACGAGGCCGCGCTGCTCCTGGCGACGGAGTACCGGCGCAGCTCGCAGGTGCTGGCGATGCGCAACTCCTTCCACGGCCGCGGGTTCGCCTCGATGGCCGTCACCGGCAACCGGGGATGGTCGGCGTCGGCGCTGTCCCCGCTGCAGGTGCACTACGTGCACGGCGGCTACCGCTACCGCAGCCCCTTCCGTCACCTCTCCGACGCCGACTACGTCCAGGCCTGCGTCGACGACCTGGTCGACGTCCTGGACACCGCCACCGCCGGCGACGTCGCGTGCATGATCGCGGAGCCGATCCAGGGCGTCGGCGGGTTCGCCCACGGCCCGGACGGGCTGTTCGGCGCGTTCGCCAAGGAGCTCTCGCAGCGCGGCATCCTGCTCATCGCCGACGAGGTGCAGACCGGCTGGGGCCGCACCGGCGAGCACTTCTGGGGCATCCAGGCGCACGGCGTCGTCCCGGACGCGATGACGTTCGCCAAGGGCCTGGGCAACGGCCTGACGATCGGCGGCGTCGTCGCCCGCGCGGGACTGATGGACTGCCTGCAGGCGAACTCGATCTCGACGTTCGGCGGCAACCCGCTCTCCACGGCCGGTGCGCACGCCGCCCTGACCTACCTGCTCGACCACGACCTGCAGGCCAACTGCGCCGCCCGCGGTGACGAGCTGTTCGCCGGCCTGCGGGCGCTGGACCTCCCGGTCGTCGGCGACGTGCGCGGCAAGGGCCTGATGATCGGGATCGAGCTCGTCGGACCGGGCGGGGAGCCGAACGCCCCCGCCGCCGCCTTGGCCCTGCAACGGGCCCGGGAGAACGGGATCCTGATCGGCAAGGGCGGTCTGTACGGCAACGTCCTGCGCATCGCCCCGCCGATGACGCTCACCGCCGACGAGGCCGCCGAGGGCCTCGCCGCGCTGACCGCGACCCTGCGCTCGGTGCAGGCCGAGGTCACGCCCACTCCCTGAGATCCGGTCCTCAGTCGAGGATCGCGGTGGCTTCGACCTCGACGAGCACGTCGGGCTCGAAGAGCTGCTCGACGCCGATCAGGGACGCCGTGCCCACCGCGACGTGGTGGTAGACGGGGGTCTGCAGCATGCCTTCGGGACTGAGACGGCGGACGGAGACGGAGGTCTCCTGGTGTGATCGGGATCAGGTATAAGATCGATACCTGGTATGCCCAGGACACTTCAACGAGACCAGGTTTCGCCATGGATACCCCGCCGACGACGACCGGCGAGCTCAGGATCACGGCACCGCACCGGGAACTGCTCGACCAGGTCCTGGACAAGTGGTCGCTGAGCATCCTGAACGAGCTCTGCGAGCGGCCCGCACGGTTCAACGACCTGCGCCGCGCCATCCCCACGGTGACGCAGAAGTCGCTCACCGCGACCCTGCGACGGCTCGAACGCAACGGCATCGTCGAGCGCGTGCTCCTCAGCTCGCGCCCCGTCGCCGTGGAGTACCGGATCACCCCGCTGGGCAAGACACTGAGACGGCCCGTCGAGGTGCTCCTGGACTGGGCCGAGGCCCACCTGCCCGAGATCGAACGAGCCCGTCGTGCGTTCGACCTGACGTGACGACGGCCGGGTGCGGCCGACGGCTTCTCAGCCCGCCGGGGCCAGCCGCGCGAGGTCGAGGCGGTAGACCGAGACGGTGCCGTTGCGGTAGGCGAGGGTGAGGCCGGGGAGCCCGTCGAGGTTCGTCAGGCCGGGCGCGGTCGAGAACGGCCTGCTCCGGTCCACCCAGCCGTACGGAGCGCCGCCCGCGCCGATGCCGGGCGCGTCGGAGTCCACGTAGACCCAGCCGATGTCGAGCCGGTCCAGCTCCGCCCGGACCGCCGGGTCGGTCGGGTAGCGGTTGAACGACCTCATCAGCCCGAACGTCCAGGGAGCGCTGCCGTTGCCCAGCGAGGTGAGGTTGACGACCGGGATCCCGGCCGCGACGTAGAGGAACGTCGAGCCGTCGTTGGCCGAGTTCATCACCCGCTCGCCGGGCACCACACGGCCCCGCAGGAAGTCCACGGCACCGAGGTCGGACGGCGAGACCCGGACGAACTCGGGCGTCGCATAGCGCTCGGCGACGCTGCGCGTGTTGGTGTTCATGGCGGTGCGCACCGGCACCGCGAGCAGCACGAGCCCGGCCACGAGCACCAGCACCGAGGCCACCGGCCAGGCCCGGACGACGCGGGGGAACGCCCGTCGCGTCCGCCGGACGGCCTCGGTCACGACGAGCACGACGGCGAGTCCGGCGAACGTCGGTACGAACAGCGACACGTGCGACCAGACCCGCAGCATCGCGTTGTAGAAGAAGCCCGTGACCTGCGCCTCCAGGCCGACGCCCGGGCTCAGGAACGCCGCGACGACGATCGAGACCCAGACCGCCCAGGCCAGCACCGGGCCGAGCCCGCGCCGCGCCCGGATCACGACCAGCACCCCGACCAGGTACAGAACGGTCAGCCCGACCTGCCCGGTCGTGCGCTGCGGGTCCAGGAAACCGCCGTAGCCGAGTCCGAGCGCGCTGCCCAGCGAGTCCCCGAACGCCGCCGGCGGGGAGTCCGCGCCGAACGACGCCACGCCGGACACCGACCCGCCGGCCCGCAGCACCAGCGGCGCCGCCAGCACCCCGGCGACCACCCCCGCGCCGAGCAGGACCGGCACCGAGCGGCGCAGCCGCACCCACCCGTCGCGGGTCACGAGGTCACCGACCAGCCAGGCGATCGTGCTCAGGCCGACCGTCACCGCT
Source organism: Pseudonocardia sediminis (assembly GCF_004217185.1). Lineage (NCBI taxonomy): Bacteria > Bacillati > Actinomycetota > Actinomycetes > Pseudonocardiales > Pseudonocardiaceae > Pseudonocardia > Pseudonocardia sediminis. Next base: position 152,614 of record NZ_SHKL01000001.1, read on the forward strand.
GCCCCCGGGTAGCTCGCCACGAGTCCCGCGGCCCCCACCCCGAGCGCGACGGCGGTCCGCACCCGGCGTTCCCGTTCGGACCACAGCAGCGCGGCGATCAGCCCCGGGGCCAGTGCGAGGGCGACGGCCGTGGCGTAGATGCCGCCGTCGTGCATCAGCTGGAACGCCGGCCGGTACAGGGCCGGGGCGACGATCCCGGCGACGCCCGCGGCGAGCCACGCCGCCGACGTCCCGGCGCGCAGCCGGCGGGCGGCGACGGCCGTCAGCACCGCGACCGAGAGCACCCAGCACACGGCCAGGTAGACGACGGTGAGCGCGTTCAGGCCCGGGACCGCGCCCGGTCCGAGCGCGGCCAGCAGGGCCGGGGCGAGGTGGCTGCCGTCGGGGTAGAACGAGACCGGCGTGCCGGTGAGCAGGTCGACCGGTTCCACCTGCCAGGGTGCAGCGCGACCGGTGCGCATGATCCAGGCGACGACGACCTGGTGGGTGATCATGTCGTGTTCCTGGTTCACCCGGTCCAGGCCGCCGAAGCCGCGCAGCCACGTCCGCGTCCCGAACAACGCCCCGGTCAGGACGAGCACGGTCCCCACCACGGCCGGCGCCGACGGGCGGACCCGTGGCGCGGCGGAGGACCGGCCCCGCCACCACCGCAGGATCCCGACGGCGAGCAGCACGGCCGTCACGAGCCCGGCGGTCAGCGGGGAGAACGGCAGCCCGACGGCACCGGTCGCGCTCGCGACGGCGAGCAGCACGCCGATCGTCGCGGTCGGGGTCAGCGCGGCGAACAGCAGCGGGCTGCGGATCCGCAGCGCGGCCAGCAGCGCGGCGCCGGGCAGGAGGGCGACGACCAGCCCCGCCAGCAGGGTCAGGCGGTCCAGCGGGCCCACCCCCGTCGGCGGTCCCGCGGGGGCGGCGCCGATGCCGCCCCGGCGGTCGGGGAGATCACTCGCCCGCCGGGTGCTCCGCCCGGGGAGGTCCGGTCCGGTCCGGCGGTGTCGTGCCGGTCCCGTTCGTCCCGGCACCGTTCGCTCCGGCGCCGGCCGACACGGCCGCGCTCGACGCGGCCGGGATCTCGGCCTGCACCACGGCGGCGGTCTCGGCCAGGCGGGCGGCGAGCTCGTCCTCGCGGCGGGCGAGCTCGGCGTCACGGATCGCCAGCTGCCGCGCGAGGTTCGTCAGGTGCTGGCTGATCTCGCGGTCGCGCAGGTAGGAGTTCAGCATCCCGAACACGAACGCGACGACGAGCAGGTAGACGACCAGGTCGGTACCGCGGCCGATGCCAAGGTGCCGCGCGACCCACGTGACGTCGTTCGGCCGGAGCACGGCGTAGATGTTGACCAGGACGAACGCGCCGAACGCGAGTCGCTTCCCGGCCCGGATGCCGACGTTCTGCCCGCTGCGGACGAAGTACACCAGCGCGGCGACGGCCGCCAGCACCAGCACGATCTGCAGGATCACTGTGTTCTCCCCACCCCGCCGGCTACGCAAGCTCCGCCGGCTGCCGTCCCCCGGTTCACCTCTGGCCTCGCACGGACAGGTCGAACAGGATGTTCACGCCGTTGAGCAGCGACTGTCCCTTGGCCCGGGAGTAGTCGGTGTAGAGGATCGTCACCGGCACCTCGCGCACCCGCCACGGCGAGCGGGCGAGGGCGTCGACGATCTCCGAGGCGTGTGCCATGCCGTTCATGCTGATCCGCATGTTCTCGGCGACCTGACGGGAAAGAACCCGCAGGCCGTTGTGCGCATCCGTCAGACCCAGCTTGCGGGTGGACGGCGAGAGCGCCACCACCACACGCAGCACGAGCCGCTTGAGGCCCGGCACCTGCTCGGTCGACTCCAGGAAACGGGAGCCCAGCACCACGTCGGCCTCGCCGGAGCGGGCGACCTCGAGCATCCGCTCGGCGTCGGAGACCGAGTGCTGGCCGTCCGCGTCGAACGTGACGACGAAGCGCGCGCCGCGCCGCAGGGCGTAGTCGATCCCGGTCTGCAGGGAGGCGCCCTGCCCGAGGTTGATCGGGTGTTTGACGAGGTGCGCGTGTGTCGTCGCGATCCGGGCGGCGGACTCGTCCTTGCTGCCGTCGTCGACGCAGACGACGTTCGGGAAGCGCTCGCCCAGACCTGCGATCACGTCGGCGATGACGGTCTCCTCGTTGTAGACGGGGACCACCACCCACGTGTCCGTGTTGGGCACCCTCACTCCCTCGGGTCTGTTGCGGTGCGTCCCCGCAGGGTATCGGTCCGTACCTGCGGGGCCCGCCGGGGATGATGAAGGCGGGCGAATCCGGCGATCCGTAGCCTCGGGTGTCATGGATCCCCGTGCGCTCCTCGAGCTGATGCTGTCCGATCTCGATGGCGCGCAGGAGCTCTACAAGCCGACGAACTTCTGGCAGACCGGCCTGGAGCAGGTCGTGAAGGACCTGCGCGAGCACGGGTTCACCGACTTCCGCCGGCACCCGAGCGCGACGTTCTTCTACGCCCCGCGCTACGCGCCGGTCGCGAAGCCCGCGGTCGCGCTCTCCCGGCTGGCCGCGCTGGCCGGCGCGAACGGCAAGCTGATCAAGGACCGCCTGGACCAGGTCCCGGTCGCCCGCGGGCACCACGGGACCGTCCGCGCCCTCGACCTGCCCGACGCCGCCCCGCGGATCGCCGGCATGTCCGAGTCGGCCGTCGGCTCACCGACCGAGCAGCTGACGTTCGACGGTCAGCGGCACAGTCGTTCGTCGCTGAACTACCTGCGTGGCCTGGTGATGCTCAAGCGCGCGGTGCCCGACCTGAGGATCGACACCGTGCTGGAGATCGGCGGCGGCTACGGGACGCTCGGGGAGATCCTCGTCCCGCAGAACCCGGGCCTGCGCTACATCGACATCGACATCCCACCGGTCGCGGCCGTGGCGACCTACTACCTGCAGCAGGTCCTCGGCACCGACCAGGTGCTCGACTACGGCGCGACCCGCGACGCCGAGAAGATCGAGATCGACCAGATCACGCAGCGCGCGGCGGTCCTGTGCTCCTGGCAGCTGCCGAAGCTGGTCGGCTCGGTGGACCTGTTCGCCAACTTCATCTCGTTCCAGGAGATGGAGCCCGACGTCGTCGCCAACTACGCGCGCCTGGTCAGCGGCCTGGGGGCGCGCTATCTGCTGCTGCGCAACTCCCCGGTCGGCAAGCCGAACGTCCGCGAGCCCATGCTGCGCGAGCGCTACCTGGAGTCCTTCCCGGAGTACGAGCTGGTCGCCTCGGACTGCGGTCTCTACGGCCAGGACAGCGAGGGCACGCTGTCCGAGGTGATGGTGTTCGTCCGGCGGTAGCCCCCGTCCGTAGGCTTCGGGACATGCGCAGCCCCGACGCGATCACCATCGGCGAGCACCGGGTCGGCCCCGGCGAGCGGCCGTTCGTGATCGCCGAGATGTCCGGTAACCACAACGGCTCCCTGGACCGGGCGCTGGAGATCGTCGACGCGATCGCCGGCACCGGGGCGCAGGCGGTGAAGCTGCAGACCTACCGGGCCGACACGATCACGATCGACGCCGACGGCCCGGCGTTCCGGATCCGTGACGACCACGGCCTGTGGGGCGGGCGGAACCTCTACCAGCTCTACGAGCAGGCGCACACGCCGTGGGAGTGGCACGAGCCGCTGTTCACCCGGGCCCGCGAGCACGGCCTGGTGCCGTTCTCCAGCCCGTTCGACCCGACCGCGATCGACCTGCTGGAATCCCTCGACGCGGCGGCCTACAAGGTCGCCTCGGCCGAGCTCGTGGACCTGCCGCTGATCCGCCGGATGGGCGCGACCGGCCGTCCGATGGTGATGTCCACCGGGATGGCGACCCTCGGCGAGATCGACGCCGCGGTGACCGCGGCCCGCGACGGCGGCTGCTCGGAGCTCGTCCTGCTCGCCTGCACCGCCTCCTACCCGGCCGAGCCGCAGGACGCGAACCTGCAGACGATCCCGGCGCTGCGCGAGGCGTTCGGGGTGCCGGTCGGGCTGTCGGACCACACCTACGGGATCGGCGTCGCCGTCGCGTCGGTGGCGATGGGTGCGGTCGCGATCGAGAAGCACGTGACGCTGCGGCGCGAGGACGGCGGGGTCGATTCCGACTTCAGCCTGGAGCCCGACGAGCTCGCCGCGCTGTGTCGCGAGTCCGACGCGGCGCGCCTGGCGATGGGTCCGGCCCGGTTCGGCCCGCGCGAGTCCGAGCGCGACACCCTGGCCCTGCGCCGGTCGCTGTTCGTCGTCGCGGACGTGACAGCGGGGGAGAAGGTCACCGAGGCCAACGTCCGGTCCATCCGGCCGGCCGGTGGCCTGGCCACCGACACGATCGGCACCGTCCTGGGCCGGACGTTCACCCGTGACGTCGAGCGCGGTACGCCCTTGACCTGGGACCTGATCTAGGGCCTGGTGACCGTGTCCTCGCTGTCGTCATCGCCGTAGAACATGCGAAGGATCTCCTGGTCCGGACCGTCGAAGCCGGCGTCGTCGTAACGAATCCTGCCGCGTAGTGCACCGAACCGAGGTCCGACACCCGGGGAGTCCGCCGACTCACGCGGTGCCTCGCTCGACTCGTCGCTCGGCCTGGTCACAGGCCCCACCGTGGCATCACCCCGTCGATCCGGCACACAGTTTTCGGTCGTGATCAGTGTCGTGGCAGCGAAACGCGTCACGGATGTCGCATTTCGCTGCCACGGTGCCGATCACCGGGGTCGCGATCGCCCCATCCGCGGGCGGCGAGGGCCTCGCCGAGCTCGTCGGCGTAGCGCAGGGTCCGGACCACGAACGGGACCGCGAACGCGGTGATCGACCGCTTCGCCCCGCGTGCCCGGGCGGCCTCGCGGACCGATCCGGCGATGCCGGCGAGCGTCCCGACCGCCTGCACCGTGAGCCCGACGACAACGCCGACCCGCTCCGGGTCCACCCCGAACCGGCGCAGCGGCCCGAGCGCGCGCTCGATCGCGTCGACCAGGTCCTCGACGCGCGTGACCAGTGTGAACAGCGACGCGACACCGAGCGCGGCCACGATCCGCAGGCACACCACGAGCGCCCGTTCCGGTCCGAGGAACCACCACTGCACGGCCAGGATCAGCACCACCAGCAGCACCAGGGTCCGCAGCAGCGGCCACACCCGGCGCAGCGGGATCCGCGCCACGACGAAGCCCGACGCGACGAGCAGGCACGCCCCGCCCAGCCACCACGGCGACGTCACCGCCACCGTCGCCGCCGCGAACACCAGCACGAACAGCAGCGATGGCCCGGCCGGCGCGCGGTGCAGCACGCTCGATCCGGGTTCGTAGAGCCCGAAGGGGCTCACCGGTACAGCTCCCGGTAGTACGCGATCGCAGGCCCGGGCTCGTCGTCGGCGACGACCTTCCCTCCGTCGAGGACGACGACGCGGTCGAAGTCGTCGAGCAGGTCCAGGTCGTGGGTCAGGAGGAGTACCTGCTGGCGCAGACCCCGCAGCCGTTCGGCGAAGCGGCGCTTGTTGCGCAGGTCGAGCAGGGTGGTCGGCTCGTCGCAGACCAGCACGTCCGGATCGAGCACGAGCACCGCGCACAGCGCGAGGAGCTGCTTCTGCCCGCCGGAGAGCTGGTGCGCGGGGTGCTCGGCGTAGCCCTCGAGGCCGAACTCGGCCAGCGCCTGTGCGGCGCGGGTGGCCCGGTCGCGGCGGGGGACGTCGGAGCGGCGCAGGGAGAACGCGACGTCCTCACCGGCCGTCGGCATGACGATCTGGGAGTCCGGGTCGGTGAACACGAACCCGACCCGTTTGCGGACCGCGGCACCGTGCCGTGCCGGGTCGACGCCGTCGACGAGCACCCGTCCGGTCTCCGGCACGACCAGGCCGTTCACCGTCCGGGCGAGCGTCGACTTCCCGGACCCGTTGGCCCCGACGAACGCGACCCGTCTCTGCGTCAGCCGCAGGTCCACCCCGTCCAGCACGACACGCTCGCCGAACCGGTGCCCGACGCCGGAGAACTCGATCACGTGACGACCTCCCACCGGGCGGCGACGCCCAGCCCGCCGCCTGAGGACAGCGCGGAGAGCCCGGTCGTCCCCCGTCGCGCGCGGACCAGGTGCGAGAACAGCCGCACCACCAGCACCGCCCCGGACGCGCCCCAGGGGTGCCCGAGCGCGATGGCGCCGCCGTTCGGGCTCGCGGTGTGCTCGTCGAGACCGGCGGCGTCCAGGCAGGCCAGTGCCTGGCCGGCGAACGCCTCGGTGAACTCGACGGCGTCCGGCGCGCCCTGCAGGACCGCCTCGATCGCCGGGACGGCGCCCAGCCCGAGCAGGTTCGGGTCGCATCCCCGGGTGGCCGCTGCGGTCAGTGAGAGGCCGGGTACGCCGAGCGTGCGCCGGACCCGCTCGCTGACGACGAGGACGGCTGCCGCGCCGTCGTTGACGCCGCAGGAGTTCGCGGCGGTCGCGGTGCCGTCGGCGGTGAAGGCGGGCCGGAAGCGGGCCAGTCGCTCGGGGGTGAACCCGCTGCGGGGCCGCTGGTCGGCGATCAGTCCGGCGACCGGGACGAGCTCGGCGCCGAACGTGCCGCCGTCCTGCGCACGGACGGCGCGGGCGTGGCTGCGGGCGGCGAAGGCGTCCTGGCGCTCCCGGGAGATGCCCGCCTTGGCGGCGACGACGTCCGCGGCCGGGCCCATGTCCGGGTCGCCGATCTCGGCCGGGGCGAACGGGGCGCGGGTGTAGCGGGTGCCGTCGGGCCACTGCCGGTGCGGGGCGGTCGAGGCGCTCTCGACGCCTCCGGCCAGGTAGACCTCGCCGTTCCCGGCGCGGATCGCGGTCGCCGCGGCCAGGATCGCGGCCAGCCCGCTCGCGCACTGGCGGTCCACCGTCATGCCGGGGACCTCGTCGCCGAGCCCGGCGCGCAGCGCGGCGACCCGGGCCGGGTTGCCGCCGGGACCGAACACGTTGCCGAGCAGGACGTCGGACACGGGCACGCCGGCGACGTGCGCCGCGGATCCGTCGGCGGGGTGACCGACGTCGGTGAGCAGGGCGCGCAGTACCGGCGCCGCGAGCTCGTCGACCGTGACGTCGCGCAGGGCGCCCCCGGCCGTCCCGATCGGCGTCCGACGTGCGGCGACGACGACCGGGTCGCGGTCGCTCACCGCGGGACCTCGGACGGCAGGGGCGTGGCGCCGAGCGTCCCGTCCCGCAGACCGGCGTCGACGACGGCGCGCGCCGGCTTGCCCGACGACGTCCGCGGCAGCGCGGAGGTGACCAGCCACCGTCGCGGGTGCTTGCCCGGCGCCAGTCCCGCTCGCGCGGCCTCCCGCAACGCACGGGACGAGGGAGAGACGTCACCGGCTTCGATCACGGCCGTGACCAGCGCGCCCAACGCGGGATGCGGGGTCCCCGCGACCACCACGTCGGCGACACCCGGCACCGCCCGCAGCACGGTCTCGACCTCCTCGGCGGCGACGAGAGCACCGCCGCTGGAGATCGTCGCGCTGCCCCGCCCGTGGACGGTGATACCGCCGCCCGCGTCGATCTCCGCGCGGTCCCCGACGCTGCTCCAGCCGGTCCCGGCCGGGTCGAGGACGCCGTCGCGCAGGTAGCCGGAGAACGACTGCGGCGAGCGCACCCACAGGACGTCGTCGCGGACCTCGGTGTCGACCCCCGGGAACGCCGTCAGCGGGCCGTCGTCGCGGCGGGAGGCGATCAACGAGTGCTCGGCCGAGCCGTAGTACTCGACCAGCGCGCTGTCCGGCAGGAGCTGCGCGCAGCGCGAGCGCAGGGCCGGGCCGACGTGCGCGCCGCCGCAGACGATCGTCTGCAGAGCGACCGGTCCGGGATTCCGTTCGAGGCCGTCGAGCAGACCGGAGAGCATGGCCGGAACCAGGTGCAGGCCGCCGGCGTGGCGCGCGTCGGCGGCGTCGAGGCGGGAGCGGAACCGCAGCTCCACGCCGTGGTGCAACGCGTGCAGGGCCCCGAACAGGAACAACGACGAGCTCAGCGGTCCGGCGATCAGCACCGGCCCGGCGACCGGCCCGAGCGCGTCGAACCCGAGCCGCCACGAGTCGCGGGTGCGGGCCAGGACCTTCGGACGTCCGCTGCTCCCGGACGTCGTCGGCAGGTAGAACAGCGAGTCGTCGCCACCGACGGGGTCCACGTCGGGCCCGGGCTCGGGAACACCCCCGGCCACGACGGCCGGTGCCGCGTCGGCGAGGACGGCGTCGCGTTCGCGAGGCGTCCACGCCGGGTCGACGACGAGCGTCGCCGCGCCGAGCAGGTCCGCGCCGAGGAACCACGCCAGGGTCGCCCAGGGATCGGCCGCGCCGGGCCGCTGGGCCGCGCCGGGTCGTCCGCCCGCACCGGCGTCCGCTCGGTCGGCTCCGGGAGGGATCCGGGCGTCCACCGCGACCCGGTCACCGGCGCGGACCCCGCGTTCCCGCAGTACTGCGGCCGCCCCGTGCGCCCGCGCGAGCAGGTCGGAGGGGAGGTCGGCGCTCTGCAGAACGGGGGAACGGGACAGGACCGGAGGACGGGCGGTCACCGGACTCGGTCGCCCCGTACCGGCAGCAGGTCCGGCAGCGCCCGGTGCACCAGCCCGGCGACGACCGCGGCCAGCACGAGCTTGATCAGGTCACCGGGCACGAACACCAGCGACTGCACGGCTCCGGCCCGCAGGTCGCCGAGGACCAGCCCGAGCCACGGCACGCCGATCACGTACTCGCACGCCATCCCGGCGAACGCCGCCAGCAGCATCGTCGGCAGCCGGCGCTTCCGGGACCGCGCCACGATCAGCCCGGTGACCAGCACCGCGAGGATCCAGCCGAACAGGAACCCGCCGCTGGGCCCGACGAACGGCGCGATCCCGCCGCGTCCGCCGGAGAGCAGCGGCAGCCCGATCGCCGTCAGGGCCAGCAGCAGGAGCACCGCGGCGACCCCGCGACGCCAGCCGAGGATCGCGCCGGCCAGCACCGGACCGACGTTCTGCAGCACGATCGGCACCCCGGACGCGCCGACGTAGAACCCGGGGAACAGTCCGAGCACGGCGATGAACGCGGCGAACACGACCATGCGGGCGAGGTCCGCGGCGGGCAGCGAGGGGCGGGGCACGGGACGAGGCTAGTCATCGCAGGCCGCGAAGACCTGCGCGCCGTGACCGGGGTGACCCGATCGCGGAGCAGAGGGGCATCAGGCCAGTCGACGCCGGTGCGTGGCGAACCCGTCGGCGTCCGGTCCGTCCGACGACGTGTACCCGGCCCGCGCGAACAGCCGTGCGGACGCGGCGTTGTCGGCGTGCACGACAGCGATCACGGACGTACCGGGACCGGTGCGCTCCCGCAGGGCGCGTTCCCCGGCGGCGAGCAGCGGCCCGGCCGATCCTGCGCCTCGACGGTCCGGTGCGACCGTGATCGAGACCTCCCAGCCGTCGTCCTCCCGGTCCCAGCGCACGGTGCCGACCGGGCCGCCGGCGTCGGTGACGACCAGCAGAAGCCGATCGGTGCGTTCCAGGGAACTGCGCAACCACGCCCGGTGCTGCTCCGGGCGGACCTCCTCCGAGGCCCGCGACCACCGCCGCGTCTCCGGGTCGTTGCGCCAGGCCAGGAGCAGCTCGGCGTCCGCCTCGGTGGCCGGCCGCGCGGAGATCGTCGGGGCGTCGGAGGGCTCGGTGTCCCGCTTCCGGCGGTCGTGCACCGCATCGGCGACGGCGGACACGATCCGCTCGGCACCCCGCCCGTCGACGACGGTGCGTGCACGGGCCGCGAACGATGCGCGGAGGCCGGGGTCGGTGAGCAGCGGCCGGAGCGTGGCGGCGGCGGTCGCGGTGTCGGCGACGTCGCCGGGACCGCCCAGCCCGAGCCCGGCCCCCGCCCCCACGACGGCGCGGTAGCCCTCGACCTGGTTGTCCGCGGCCCGGACCAGCGCCATCGGGACGCCGACACAGCACAGCTCCCACACGGTCGTCCCGGCCGCGCTGATCACCAGGTCGGCCCCCGCCATCGCGGCCGGCAGGTCGGACACCGGCGCGATCGCCCGGAAACGCGCGGGACCGGCGCCGGGCAGCGGGAGATCCCGGCCCGCGGGGACGACGACCTCGACCTCGGCGGGCGCTCCGGTCGCGTCCAGTGCCGCGACGACGCGCGGCAGCAGCCCCGCGGCGTCGGTGCCACCCATCACCACCAGCACGCGCGGTTCGGCGCCGACCCCGGGCGCCGGGCCGGCACCGTCCGCTCCCGTCGGCCGGGTGGCCGTTCGCGCGACCTCGCCGGGCGCAGCGCCGTTCCGGACCGACCGTGCTTCCCGGGCCGCGACCCGCAGCGGCGCGTAGCGCGGGCCCCGCAGGAGCACGGGGGAGCCGTCGTCCGGTCGAGGGTGGGTGTCGGCGCCGAGGTTCGGGTCCACCACCACGTCACCGGGACGGCGGCCGGTCGCGAAGTCCTCCACGGTGGACAGCACGATCCCGGCCGCGTCGAGCGCCGGCCGCAGGTCGGTGCCGAGCAGGTAGTGGTCGACGTGCACGGCGTCGGCGCCGACCTCACGAGCCACGGCCGTGAGCGACGCGGCGTCGTCGGACGGGGCGAGAACGGTCCCGGGCAGGCCGCCGGGGCTCAGCCCGCCCCACAGCCAGTCGAGCCCGTCGAGGTGTCCCGACCACACCACCTCGTGCCCGGCCGCGAGAGCCGCCTCGGCCACCGCAGCGCAGCGCACCGCGTGCCCGACGCCCGTGCTCGGTCCGGCGTCGCAGCGCAGAAGGAGCCGCATCAGCCCGCTTCCAGCGGCTTCTGCCGCACGTCCGCGTTGCGCGCGACGAGATCGGGACGCGAGCGCAGCACGGAGACGACGTCCCGCCAGCCGGTGCGTCCGTCGAGGGCCTCGACCAGCCCGTCGAGGAGGTCGGCGTCCTCGGGGGTGTCCAGGGTGATCCGCAGGTCGTTCGCGGCGGGGGAGACGACCAGGCCCAGGCAGCGGAAGCGCTCCGGCTCGCCGTAGAGACCGGACGTGACGTGCACCCGGTCGTAGCCGGTCGCCGTCGCGTCGAGGTCCCGCAGCGCGTCGGCGCGGGCGAGCTCGACGTCCAGTCCGCGGGGCAGGGTGCGGACGAGCGTCGTCGCGACGTAGTCGTGCCCGGGGGCCTGCCGCCAGGCGGCCGCGACGAGCCCGACCAGCTCGGGGTCGAGCAGGGGACAGTCGGCCGTGAGTCGCACCACGGCGTCGCACGGGTGCTCGCGTGCGGCGAGGGTGAAGCGGGCCAGCACGTCGTCCTCGGGACCGCGCACGACGGCCGCGCCGAGGTGGGCCGCGCGCTCGGCGACCGGGTCGTCACCGGGGTCGGTCGACGTCGCGACCACCACCTCGTCGACGCCGGGGGCCTTCTGCGCGGCACCGACCACCCAGTCCAGCACCGGACGCCCGCCGAGGGGGCGCAGCACCTTGCCGGGCAGGCGGGTCGACCCCGTCCGTGCCTGGACCACCGCGTTGACCCGCACCTGCATCCCTTCGCCGTTCCGAGCGCGTGCCATCATGCCGTGCAGGGGAACGGCCCCGGTTCTGGAGGCGTGATGTCGGTACTCGAAGGCTCGTCGGTCCTGGTCACGGGCGGTACGGGCTCCTTCGGCAAGGCATTCGTCCGCGAGCTGTTGGACCGGTACGACCCGCGCCGCCTCGTCATCCTGTCGCGCGACGAGCTCAAGCAGTACGAGTGCCGAAACCTGTTCGGCGACGACCCGCGCCTGCGCTGGTTCCTCGGCGACGTCCGCGACCAGGCCCGCCTGCGCCGCGCGATGCACGGGATCGACTACGTGGTGCACGCGGCGGCGCTCAAGCAGGTCGACACGGCCGAGTACAACCCGTTCGAGTTCATCCGGACCAACGTCGAGGGCTCGCAGAACGTCGTCGAGGCGGCGATCGACTCGGGCGTGAAGAAGGTCGTGGCGCTGTCGACGGACAAGGCGTCGTCGCCGATCAACCTCTACGGCGCGACGAAGCTCTGCGCCGACCGGCTGTTCGTGTCCGCGAACCACTACGCCGCCGCCTACGAGACCCGGTTCTCCGTGGTCCGCTACGGCAACGTGCTGGGTTCGCGCGGGTCGGTGGTGCCGCTGTTCAAGCGCCTGGCCGCCGAGGGGCAGTCGCTACCGCTCACGGACAAGCGGATGACCCGGTTCTGGATCACGCTGCCGGTCGCGGTCCAGTTCGTGATCGACTCGTTCGACATGATGCAGGGCGGCGAGCTCTACGTGCCGCGGATCCCGTCGATGCGGATGACCGACCTGGCCGAGGCCATCGCGCCCGGCGCGGCGACCCACGAGATCGGGATCCGTCCGGGCGAGAAGCTGCACGAGGAGATGATCGCCGGGGACGACTCGCGGCGGACCCTCAAGCTGGCCGACCGCTACGTCGTCGAGCCCTACATCGCCGGCTGGGGCTACACCTCCCCGCCGGAGGGCGAGGCGGTACCGGACGGGCAGGCCTACCGCTCCGACACCAACGACCTCTGGCTCACCCCGGCGCAGCTGCGCGAGATGGTGGAGGCGCTGGACTAGTGCTTCCCTATGGCCGGCAGTCGATCTCCGACGACGATGTCGAGGCCGTCACCGCGGTGCTCGGCTCGGACTGGCTGACCACCGGTCCCGCCGTCACCCGGTTCGAGGACGATCTCTCCGCGCACTCCGGCGGGCACGGCGTGGTCGCGGTGACGTCCGGGACGGCCGCCCTGCACGTCGCCTACGCCGCCGCCGGCATCGGACCCGGTGACGACGTCGTGACCAGCCCGTTGACGTTCGTCGCGACCGCGTCGGCGGCGGCGCTGCTGGGCGCGCGGGTGATCTTCGCCGACGTCAGCGAGGACACCGGGAACCTCGACCCGGGCGCCGCGAAGGCCGCGCTCACGCCGGCGACGAAGGTCGTGGCGGGCGTCGACTACGCCGGGCATCCGATCGACGCCGAGCCGCTCCGCGCGCTGGCCCACGACGCCGGGGCGCTGCTGCTCGAGGACGCCGCGCACTCGGTCGGCGGGCGCTGGCAGGGACGCCCGGTGGGCGACCTCGCCGACCTGACCACGCTGTCGTTCTTCCCGACCAAGAACCTGACGACGGCCGAGGGCGGCGCCGTCGTCTCCCCGTCCGAGTCCCTCACCGCCGGGGCGCGCTCGTTCCGCAACCACGGCCTGGTCCGCGATCCCGGCGCACTGCGGTTCCCCGACGAGGGCCCGTGGCACCAGGAGGTGCACGCGTTCGGGCTGAACTACCGGCTGCCCGACGTGCTCGCCGCGCTCGGGTCCAGCCAGCTGACCCGGCTGGAGGCGTTCTCCGCCCGTCGTGCGGAGATCCACGCCCGCTACGACACCGCGCTCGCCGACGTCGCCGAGGTGCGCACCCCGTCGCGGCGTGAGGGCGCCGAACCGGCCTGGCACCTCTACCCGCTGCGTGTCCTCGACGGCCGCCGGCGGGCGCTGTTCGAGTTCCTGCGCGAGCGCGGGATCGGGGTGCAGGTCAACTACGTGCCGGCCTACTGGCACCCGGTCTTCGCCGACCTCGGCTACCGGCGGGGCCTGTGCCCGGTTGCGGAGGAGTACTACCGCCAGGAGGTCTCGCTGCCGCTGTTCCCGGCGCTGGCCGACGACGATGTGGACCGCGTGTCCGCGCTGGTCCGCGAGTTCTTCGGGTACGGGGGCTGACGCGTCAATGACCGACCCGCACACCCCGGCGACCACCCCGCTCCCCGCGCAGCCGAATGCGGGTGACGGCGCGGCGTCGGCGGCGGGTGCGAGCAAGGACGTGCTGGGTCGCGGGTCGCTCTACACGATCGCGAGCGCGGCGCCGATCCTCGCCGCGGTCCTGGTGACGCCGTTCGTGACCCGTCTGCTCGGCGCCGCCGAGTACGGCGTCGTCGCGATCGCGCTGCAGGTCGTGCAGGTCGGGGCCATGGTCGGCGGGCTCGGGATGGCCGCGTCGATCACCCGGCACGGGATCATGGAGCGCTCCGGAGCCGACGGCGCCCGCGCGCTGGTGCTGCGCGGCAGCGCGATCTCCACAGCGCTGCTGGTGATCGCGATGCTGGCCGGGCCGCTGTGGGGAGAACCGGTGCTGGGCACGCCCTGGCGGGCCGGGCTCGCGTTCGCGGTGATCGCCGCCGCCGGGTTCGGCACGATGCTCAACGCGCAGTCGTTCCTGCGTGTACTCGACAGGCCGGTCCCGTTCGTCGCGCTGTCCACGGTCGCGACGCTGGGCGGCCCGGCGATCGGCCTGCTGCTGGTGCTGTTCCGCGGCAGCGACGCGAACGACTACCTGTTCGGCCTGATGGCCGGCTACCTGCTGGCCGGGATCGGCGGGATCGCGCTGTCGTTGCGGGGCGGACGCCCCCGCGGCGAGCCCGGCGACTTCTCCCACGCTCTCAAGGTCGGCCTGCCCGCCGTGCCGCACCTGGTGGCGCTGTTCCTCGCCCAGGGCGCGCTCGTGCTCGTCGCGGCGCGGTACCTCGGCACGGCCGCCGGTGGACGCCTGCAGATCGCGCTGCTGATCGGCGGCGCGCCCGCCATGATCACCTCGGCATTGAACAACGCCTGGGCGCCGGTCATCTACCGGACCTCGGCCGAGCACCGCGGCGCCGCCCTGGAGAGCACCGCGAAGGACGTCGCGGGCGTGACGGCGGTGCTCGCCGGCGGCGTCGCGCTGCTGTCGCCGTGGGTGCTGCAGATCCTGGCGCCGGCCTCGTTCGGCCCGTCCGAGCTGGTCGTCGCGGTCGGGATCACGACCGTCGGCTCGGTGATCAGCGTCGCCTACCTGGCCAACGTGCACCTGGTCTTCGCGTCCTCGCGCAGCACCGGCCTCGCCTTCGCCAGCCCGATCAGTCTCGCCGTCGGGGTGCTGATCTCGCTCGGAGTGGCCCAGGTCGGCGGGCTGACCGCCGTCGCGGCCGGGTTCCCGATCACCTACCTGTGCCTGGCCATCGGCACCGCGCTGCTGCGCCGCCGTGTCTCGCCGACGAGCTGGCGCGAGGCCGTGCTCACCGGCCCGGTGCTGGGCGGGATCGTGATCTGCGGGCTCGGCGCCACGCTGCCGTTCACCGGAGCACTGTGGATCACTGTGCGGCTGGTGCTCGCGGTGGCCCTGGGCGGGCTGTTCCTCCTGCTGGTGCGGCGGATCTTCACCCGCTGAGGCCGCCTCCCGGTCCGCCGCGTCTCACCGGTCGTTGCCGGCCCGGAGCCAGCCGATGTAGTCGGCCACCGCGCGCTCGGTGTCGTACTCGGGCTGGTAGCCGACGTCCTTCCGAGCACGCGAGATGTCCAGGTGGTTCCGACGGCCGGACCCACCGGTGGGCAGCTCGACCGCGAAGTCCGGCACGACCGTCCGGATCGCGTCGAGGACCTCGGCGTTGGTCGTGGCGCGGCCGGAGGCGACGTTGTAGGTGCGGTGCTCGAGGTGGTCGGCGGTCTGCAGGAGCGCGATGGCGCGCCCGCAGTCCCGGACGTAGCAGAGGTCGATCGCGTCCTCGGCGTGCGCGTTCGTCAGCTGGGCGGGGTCGGGCGCGGTCCCGCGGGCGGCGGAGTGCACGAGGTGGGGCACGGGGAAGAACAGGTCGACAGGATGCCCGAGCGGGCCCCAGATGGCACCGATGCGGTAGTTCACGATGTCGAGACCGGTCGCGGACGCCAGGTGGTCGCCCAGCAGCTCGCCGACCTTCTTGAACGCCGGGATCAGGTGCCCCGACGTCATCGACAACGGCATGTCCTCGCGGAGCGGGCCCTCGGCGTCGACGCCGTGGTAGACGCCGATCGTGCTGGCGACGCCCAGTCGTCGCACGCCCCACTCCTGGGCCACCGTCACGATGTTGAGCAGGCCGTCGAGCGCGGTCCGGACGTCGTCGACGGGCCGCTCGTCCCCGGTCGCCCACGGCATGGGTCCGGCCAGGTGCACGATGCCGGTGATGTCGTGACGGTCCCCGATCGCGCGCAGCGTCGCCAGGTCTCCGATGTCGGCCTGCTCCACCGTCACGTCCACCGGCGCGCCGGCCAGGCTCGTCGGGGCCTCCGCGGCGCGGCGTTGCACCAGCACGCAGGACTCGCCCTGCTCCAGCAGGGCCCGCACCGTGTGCGAGCCGACGAAACCGAGGCCTCCGGTCACCAGGATCATCTTTCCGCCTTTCTGTCGTTCTACTGATTGTCAGTAGTACTGACGATCAGGCTAGCGGTAGAGTTCGGGGATGTCCACCACGGAGGGGCCGCCCCCGGAGCTGCGCCGGAATCTCACCTACCTGCTCAAGCACGCGCAGCTGCGGATGGTCGAGATCGGCGACGCGGCGGTGGACCCGTACGGCATCAACGGTCGCGAGCTGGGCGGGCTGCTCGCCCTGGCCAGCCACGAGGCGGCCTCCCAGCAGCAGATCGCCCAGCGCCTGGGCATCGACCGCACCACGACGGTCGCGCTGCTGGACGGCCTCGAGCGCAAGGGACTGGTGTCGCGCCGGCCGCATCCCGACGACCGGCGTCGCAACGTGGTCGAGCTGACCGCGGCGGGGCGGGACACGCTCGGCCGGGCCTCCGACGCCCACGACGAGGCCGAACGCACGTTCCTGGCCTCGATCAGCGCGGCGGCCGCGCAGCATCTCAGGGAGTCGCTGCACACACTCGTGACGTCCGACCCGCCCGCTCCGCCGCGGTGATCGAGCGACGCACGGTGGCTGTCGCGGGCCGGATCCGGAGCGAGGGAGCGTCGCTCGACGGTCCCGTCAGGAGGTGACGGTGTCCGGGGCCGGGCTTTCGGCGGGGAACCGTTCGGCGGGGAGGGGCTCCACCGTCGTGACGGGGGTGTCCAGGCCCTTCGGGAGCGGGCGCGGCAGGTGCGACAGCGGGTGGCGCAGCCACAGCATCGGGCTGAACCCGCCCGCGGACATCGCCGCGGTGCTTTCCTCGGTGCGCTTGGTCAGTCCCAGCACCATCGCGGCTTTGGCCAGCGGGGACGCGGCCCAGTACTGCGCGGCCGGGCCCGGGCTCGCCGGACCGGTCCAGCCCATCGCCTCCCGCAGCGCGTCCGGTTCCAGCAGGGAGTCGGCGCCCAGTTCGGCACGGGCGAGGGCGGTGGCGGCGGCGTCTTCCGCGCTCGTGGCCGCCGACCGCGACGCGACGCCGTGGAGCTGCGTCGGATGAAATTCGGGCCAGCCCTCACGCAGCGCCTGCAACGCGCTCTCGCTCTGCGCACCGAACGTCAGCGGGTCACCCCACACGGCGGCGGGGGTGCCGATCGCGGCGGCGTAGAACACGGCGGTGCTCAGGCGGTTCGACGACAGCCGGCTCGCGTTCCCGGCCAGGTGCATGATCCGCAGCAGGAACGCGGGGTCGTCCCGGCGGCCGGCCGTGACCAGGCGGTGCCCGGCGGCGGCCCACGCGGAGGTGATCTCCGGGTCGGTCATGTCCTCGGAGTGCAGGCACACCGTGGACGGCCCGTCGACGTCGGCGACCTGCGCCGCGAGCTCCCGGTGTGCCCCCGTGACCCGGACCAGCCGGGTGCCGTGGAACGGGACGAACACCGGCCCGAGACGGTCCGAACGCCGCCAGCCCTGCGCCTGCAGGAGCCGCTCCAGATAGAGCACCGGCGCTCCGACGGCGGTGGTCGGCCGGTCCTCGCCGGACGGTGACCAGGCCCGCGAGGAGTGCGACCAGACGAGCAGCCGCCGACGTTTCGGGTCGCGCCCGACCTGCGGGAAGTCCGCGAAGTGCGCGTCGACCGGCGACGTCGCCGTCCAGCCGTGCTGCAGCAACCCGGCGACGTGCCGTGGGCGGGACAGCCCGGCGTAGGCGGCCATCACGGCCGAGTGGCCGTAGTAGTGGTTCTGGATGTCCACGCAGGCTCCGTGTGTCCGGTCGGGGCTGGTGTCCGTCACGTCCCGCGGCCACCGGGTCCCGATCGTATCGACGCCGGTCGCGCGTCCCGGCTGTGCACCCCCGGACGGGGCTTTGCTCTGCACACCTCTACGCGTCCAGGACCCGGACGCATGGGGGTGTGCAGTGCAAAGCGCGGCCCACTGGCCGGCTCACACCGTTCGGAAGGTCCCGCGGGCACCTGCCGCGTCGGGTTCGACCGGCAGGTCGCTACCGTCGCCCGGGTAGTCGCGCACCGCACGGGAAACGAGGCCATGACCGTCGACATCATGCTCCCGTTCTTCGGGGACCCGGACCTGCTGCGCCGGGCCGTGCGCAGCGTGCTCGAGCAGCGCCGCACCGACTGGCGCCTCACCGTCGTCGACGACGGCTACCCCGACGACACGGTCGAGCCCTGGTTCGCGGGTCTGGACGACGAGCGGGTGCGCTACCTCCGCAACCCCGAGCGTCTCGGAGCGCAGCCGAACAACCGCCTGTGCCTGAGCTACGTCGAGCGCGAGTTCTTCGTGATGATGGGCGCCGACGACCTGATGCTCCCGTCCTACCTGGACACCGTGCTGGGCCTGCACGAGTCCGCCCCCGGCTCCGCTGTGGTGCAGCCGGGCGTCGAGGTGATGGACGAGAACGACGCACCGGTCCGCCCGCTGGCCGACCGGGTCAAGGCGATGCTCGCGCCCCGGGGCACCGGTCCGCGCGTCGTGTCCGGCGAGCCGCTCGCGGTGAGCCTGCTGCGCGGGAACTGGCTCTACAACCCGTCGCTGTGCTGGCGGACGAGCGCGATCAAGGAGATCACGATCCCGGAGTCGGCGGACGTGTTCGACCTGGCTCTGCCGCTGGACGTGATCGCCGCCGGCGGGCGGATGGTCGTCGACGACGAGGTGTGCTTCCGCTACCGCCGTCACCGCACCAGCGACTCCGGTTCCGGGGCGCAGGCCGGGAACCGCTTCCCGGAGGAGAAGCGCTTCTTCGCCGCCGAGGCGCAGCGGATGCACGACCGCGGATGGCACAAGGCCGCGGCCGTCGCACGGTGGCACTTCTCCTCGCGCCTCAACGCCGCGGTGCAGATCCCGGGCGCGTTGGCCCGTCGCGACGGGCGTGCGCTGCGGGTGCTGGCCGGTCATACAACCGGCCGGTGAACCGAGCGCTGCCCGGCTCGGCAGATGGGGCTGCCCGGAGGATCCGAGTAAGAAGGCGTGATCGTCGCCAAATCTGCTGATCCCGACGGTCGGTGTGGGCGTTCGGGCTAACAAGGGACTGCCGGTCAGGCGATTGCTGGTCAACTGACCGCTATCCGAGATGGGCCGACGATGACCTCGACCGTTCCTCCCCAGCAGCCGACACGTAGGCCCGATGCGACCGGACCCGCCGTCTCGACGGCCGCGCCGGACGACGCCACCAGTGCGATGACGATCGTGCCGCAGCAGCGATCCGCGCCATTCGTTCCCGGAGCGACGCAGGCACCCGCATCGGGTCCGGGGTCCGTGCGGATTTCCGGTCTTGTGCCGTCGGCACCGGCTCACGCGGCACGACCCGGCGCCGGCCTCATCGGTGCAGTGGCGGCGGGGGTGCTCGCGATTCTGGGCGTTGCAGCGGCGATCGCGATCGGATTCGCGACGACCGGTACCTCCCCGGCTCCTGTCGCGACACCCGTCGCACCGCCGGCCCCCTCGACGTCGCAGCTGCTGGCCCAGTGGCGCGATGGCGGCGGCTTGCAGCACCTGACCACCATCAGCGGTGACCTCACCTCGGTGGGAGAGGCGGCGAGCCGCTACGACGTCTCCGGCATGATGTCCGCCTGCTACTCGCTCCAGAACGACATCGAGTCGGCCCAGGCGTTCACACCGGTCCCGGATGTACAGGTGCAGTCGTCGTGGTCCGCAGCGCTGGCGAGTGGTGCCCGTTCGGCGGCGTACTGCGTGGCGGGTGCCCAGCAGCTCGACCCTGATCTGATCAACATGTCGACAACCGAGATGAACGACATGACCAGCCACCTGGACGACGCCACTGCGCGTCTGAACAGCATCAACGGAATTTGACGTCCACGCCGGAGATCGGGCATCCCGGTGTGCTGCGGTTCGAGCGATGAGAGTGGCGGCGGACCGATGAGTTGTACTCGTTCCGCCGGTCACATCGATATGGCTAACGAGACGACAACCCGGACCACCCTCAACAACATCGGCGTGGTGATGTTCACCGTCGCCGACCAGGACGCCGCGCTGGCGTTCTACACCGGCACCCTCGGTTTCGAGGTTCGCGGCGACACGAGCTTCGGCGAGAACGGCGAGTACCGCTGGCTGGAGGTGGCCCCGCCCGGCTCGACCGCGCGACTGGCGCTGAACCCGCCGATGTTCGACTCGCCCGGCGGCTCCGCGATCGGTGTGGAGAGCTCGGACGCCCTCGCCGAGCACGCTCGTCTCAGCGCGATCGACGGCATCGACATCGACCCGGCGCCGGAGAAGACCCCCGGCGCGCCGCTGATGTTCATGCTGCGCGACCCGGACGGAAACGTGATCACGGTCGTCGAGCCCTGACCCCGGGGTCCGGAGCAGGGCCGGGCTATGTCGAGATCGCCCGGCCGGCTCCGACCGATCGGTGACGGCGCCGAACGGGCGCCCACACCGACGAGGGGACCACCGTGGACTTCGACCGCCACTGCACCGAGATCGTCACCCAGACCGGGCTGTTGCGGGCGTCCCTGCCCGGCGTGGACCAGCGCGCGCCCGTCCCGTCCTGCCCGGGCTGGGACGTCAACGCGCTGCTGCGCCACGTCGGGGAGGCGCACCGCTGGATCGGGGCGACGGTCGCCGTCCCGTCCGACACCCCGCCGCCCCAGGACGCCGTCCGGCAGGTCACCGGGCACACCGACACCGACCCGGTGGCCCTGGGTGACTGGCTCGCCGACGGCGCCGAGCAGCTCGCGGCGACGCTGCGCAGGGCCGGCCCGGACGGTCCGGCGTGGACCCCGATCCCGGACGGCCTCGCCACGGCGACGTTCCACGCCCGCCGGATGGCGCACGAGACCGTGATGCATCGTGCCGACGCCCAGCTCGTGATCGGCGCCGAGTTCGACCTGGCCGACGACGTCGCCGCCGACGGCATCGACGAGTGGTGTGAGCTCGGCAGCCTGCCGATGATGTTCGACGTGCACCCCGAGCAGCGCGAGCTGCTCGGACCCGGCCGGACGATCCTGCTCGACGGCGGCGAGGGCGGCCGCTGGATGATGGACATGACCGGGGCCCGGCTCGACTTCGGCCGCACCACCGGCGACGAGACGGCCACGACCACCGTCCGAGGCCCGGTCACCGACCTGCTCCTGATGATCTTCCGGCGAAAGGCCCCGGGCGATCTCGACGTGACGGTCGAGGGCGACTCCGACCTGCTCCGGTTCTGGCTGGACCGCGTCTCTTTCGCCTGACGGCTCCGGCACCTACCCGACCGGCGGCACGTCCGGCCGCACGACGACGGTGAACGGGCCGACGTCGCGTCGCACGAACGCCGGGTCCTCGAACAGGCGCGGATCGAACACGACGGCCTCGGTGCGGGCGCCGCCGGCCGGGAAGCGGTCGTAGCTCACGCCCATCCGCAGCTCACCGGCCCCGCCGCGGCTGAACACGAACACCGACGGCGGCCGCGCGGGCCCAGAGTCGAGTGCGGCCAGCAGGTCAAGCGGCGTCGGCGACGTCGCCCACCGCTTGACCTCCTCGGTGCGGGCCGGGAAGTCGGCCAGCGGGTTCGCGTACTGGGCACTCGTGGCCTGGTAGGACCAGTACGGCCGGTAGGTCAGCGGGGCGTAGGTGTTGCTCAGCACGACGACCTGGTCGGCCGGGCGGCCGGTGAGCGCGTCGATCGTCGACGTCAGCTCGCCGTTCCAGGCGCCGGCCTCGGTGTCGACGCGGGTGCCGTTCGGCTTCGTCCCGTCCGGGTAGTAGTCGCCGTTCTGCGCCGAGGTGGACCACGAGTAGGTCTCGGGGACCGTCTGCACCTGCGCGACGACGGCGGCCGCGGCCAGCACGGCGACCAGCGCCGGCATCCGGGCGCCCAGCTCGCGGCCGGGGAACCGGGCCCGCGCGACCCGCACCCCGTCCGCGGCCAGTCCGACCGCGCCGCAGGCCAGCGCCGTACCGATGACCGGCTCGATCCGGAACGAGAGCAGCGTCGTGTCCGCGGCGAGGGCGAACGTGGACAGCAGGTACCAGGCGTAGCCGCACGCGACGGTCCAGCCCAGCGCCCGCGCCACCTGGTCGCGGCGGAACCGCAGCACGATCCACACCGTCCCGGCCAGCGACAGCCCGCCGAGCGCGGTCGCCTCCAGCATCGGCAGCGGGAACGTCGACCCGGTCTGGGCCAGGAACCTCTGCGCCGCGTCGCCGCCGGCCCGCGCCCCGCCGAGGCGGGCCAGCAGGTACGGGGTCCAGTTCAGCAGGAGCAACGGCAGCGCGACGAGCAGCAGCACTCCGGCGCTGCGGAGCAGGGCGAGGGCGTAGCGGCCGCGCGCCTCCCGGGTCCGGACCAGGCCGTCGACGACGATCACGACCAGGACGAGCCCGAGGAAGTAGAACATCTGGGTGTGGGTCACCCCGGCGACGCCGGCGATCAGCCCGAGCACCACCGCCGAACCGGCCCACCGTCTTTCGGGCTCGCGCGCCGCGTCGGCCAGGCGCAGTCCGAGGACCGCGGCCGGCGCGATCAGGGCGGCGGTCAGCCACGAGTACGGCGTGTAGGGCGCGAGGGCGAGCCCGACCAGCACCGTCGCGGTCGCGAAGCCGAGCGCGCGCAGGCGCCCGGAGATCGCCGACCACAGGACGTGGGCGAGCACGCCGGTCAGCGCCATCGTGGCGATCGCGAACGGCTTGTAGAACGCCCACGCCTCCACCCCGAACAGGTCCGCGAGCCGCCCGCCGACCCAGAACCAGGCCGTCGGGTAGTAGGGCGGGATGTCGGCGTAGGCGAAGTCGGCCGGGCGGGCGGAGTCGGCGAAGCGGGTCAGGAACTGCACCCGGAACGACTGGTCCCCGGAGACCCCGAACAGGTAGTGCCGGGTGTTCGCCAGCAGCAGCGCCAGGGGAGCCGTGGACAGCGCGGAGAGCCCGATCCAGGCCAGCGGCGCGGTCAGCGTCGGACGACGGCGGTGCGCCAGCCCGGCCAGCGCCAGCAGCACCGCGACGACGAACCCGGACGCCGCCGTCAGCGCCAGCCCGACGTTCGTCCCGGCCGGGATCGGCAGCCGCGCCACCACGAGCTGGATCGCGGCGCTGACCCCCACCGCGACCACCGCGGCGACGGGCAGCTCACCGGCCACGCGCCACACCGAGGGGCCACGGGCGGGCCTGTCCCGGGTGCGCTCCCAGCCGGGGGGTACCTCGGACACGGTGACGGGTCCCGTCACCCCGGCTGCTGTCCCACGGGCGTCCGCTTGCGGGCCACCACGAGGAACGCCTTCGAGATCGCCCACAGGGCGGGGAACCGACGCAGCGCCGCGACCCCGAGCGTGTAGATCTTCGACCCGCCGCCCTCGGCCAGCGACACGTCACCGGGGACGGTGAACGTCGCCTCCAGCTCGGGCCGTTGGGCGAGCAGCTTGCGCATCCGGATGTACCCGGGCGCGTAGCTGGCATCGGTGTAGTCGTGGCCGCGCTTCGTCAGGCGCAGGTAGCGGTTGGCCAGCGGCACCGGCATCCAGCTCAGGAACGGCAGCGCGTAGTGCGCCTCGATCGGCCACAGCTTGTTCGGCACGAGGATGTAGGCGACCCCGCCCGGGCGCAGCGCGTTCGCGATCCGCTCCAGGGCGTCCGGCTGGGCGTCGAGGTGCTCGAGCACGTTGTCCAGCACGGCGACGTCGAAACGCTCGCGGTCGTCGAAGTCGTTGATCGACTGGGTGCGGAACGTGAAGTTCGGGGCCTCCTCGGCCGCGAGCCGGTTCGCCTCCTCGGCCAGCGCCCCGTTCGGCTCGATCCCGACCACCGTGCGGCACAGCTTGCCCAGCTCCAGCGCGGTGTAGCCGTACCCGCAGCCGACGTCGACGACGTCGCACTCGGAGAAGGGCTTGTCCAGGAACGGCCCGGTCGTCAGCGCGATCTGCTTGGCGAACCCGGTGGCCAGCCGCCGTCGCTCGACCATCCGCAGGGTGGTCCGTTCGTACTCCGGCAGTGCGTCCAAACCGGGGTTCTCCTCACTCATGAGTCGGTGGGCTCGACCGGGCCGCTGCAGGCGGTGATCCGGTAGAGCGCGTTCACGCCGTCGTCGGCCATCAGCTCGAAGCCGGGGACGGGGCTGATGTCCTGCAGCCCGGGGTAGCTCCGGGCGGCCCCGTTCCAGGGCCAGAACGTCGTCGGTCCGTCGATCACGTAGCCGGTGCCGGTCGCGAGGACGGCGGGACAGACGGTCGGGTCGGTGGTCACGTCGCGCAGGTGCGCGGCGAGCGTCTTCTGGTCCGGCGTCCAGGCCCCGGTCATGTGCGGGAACAGCACCTCCCGGCCGGTCAGCGGGTAGAGCAGGACGCTGCCGGTGAACGGGTTCGCCGCGACGACGGCGTCGGACGGCAGCAGGTCGCCGACCTGTTGCAGGAACTCGCGCTGCCCCGGAGCGAGCAGCTCCGAGCCCGGGTTCTGGTACGGCCCGGCGAGCACCTTGGCGTGCGTGTTCTCGCTCATCCCGCCGGAGACCACCACGGCCCCGACCAGCAGGGCCCCGGCGAGCAGCCCGGGGAGGATCTTCGGCGACGGCACCGGCAGCGCGGCCACCGCACGCCGGGCGAGCCCGGCCAGGCCGAGCGTCCCGACCACGGCCAGCGCGACGCCGGTGACCGGCACCATCGCGGCGAGGCGGTACGAGTCGTTGTACCAGGCACCGGTGATCGCGGCGGCGAACGTCGTCTCCGACGCCGCGGCCTGCACGTAGAGGAACCCGGAGAGCAGGTGCGCCGGGACCAGCCAGCTCGTCGAGGCCCGGCGCAGCGCGAACACGATCCCGACGAGCACCAGGACCGACACCGTCCACGACTCGGGACGGTTGTTGGTGGCTCCGAACGCGACGTCGAAGACCGCCTCTCCCGGTTCGGAGAACGCCCCCCAGTCGAAGCTGCGCACCCCGGCCAGCAGCGGCGAGGCGACCATCACCCACACGACCGTCCACACCACGGCGACGGACCCGGCGAGCGCCAGCAGCGGCACCCAGAACGAACGGGTGAACAGGCGCCGCCGGATCAGCCCGGTCACCCACCAGACGGTGGGGAACAGGGCGAGCGCGACGAGGCTGAACACGCTGTTCGGATGGGCCAGGGCGAGCGTCGGGACCGCGATGACGAGCACCACCGCGGCCCCCGGCCGTCCCAGCTGGGAGTCCTTCGCCAGCCCGAACAGCGTGACGACGGCGGCCAGCGCGGCCGGCAGCAGCGCCACGCCGAGCAGGTTCGGCCACAGCACGCCGAACGACATCAGCGCCCAGGGGAACGCGGTGAACCCGACGGCCAGCACCGGCGTCGCCAGCGCGGCGCCGACTGAGGGCCCGGCGACCTGGCGGACCAGGAACAGCGACGACATCGGGAACACGACGACGGCGACGGCCAGCGCCGTCGCGTTCGTCGCCACCGGCACACCGGCGCCGGGTACCGACAGGGCCGTCAGCGAGACCAGGTCGTGCCACGCGGCGGGGTAGAGGGCGGTGGAGAGTGCCGGGTTGGTCAGCGTCCCGATGTGCAGCGACGACGCGTTGCCGGTGCGGAGGATCTCGGCGACGGCGCTGTAGTGGAAGACCGCGTCGTAGGTCTGCGACAGCCCGTCGACGGGCCCGAAGCCGTGCACGACGGTGAGCCAGCCGAGGACGGCCGCGGCGGCGGCACCGGCGGTCGCGGCCGCGCCGACCAGCCAGGGGGCGCGGCCCGCGGAGGCCCGCGCCCGCGCCGCCGCGTTCGGCCAGACCTGCGGGACGGCCATCGTGGACAGGCCGTCGACGGCGTCCGGGAGCCGGGCGAACATGCCCTGCGGCGTGCGCAGCCGGACGTAGAACACCCGCCAGCGCCGCCAGGCCAGGGTCGCCGGACCGACCGGCCGGTCGCGGCGCGGGAACAGCCGGACCTTCAGCTCACGCGCGCCGAGCACGACGGCCGCGCCCAGCAGCGCCGACACGAGCGGGACCCACACACCCCATGGGATCCCGAGGAAACCGGCGACGACGGCCGGGATCGCCGTGACGGCGACCGACAGCAGCGGTGCGGCGCCCCAGGCGGCGAGGTTGCGGAGCCCGGCCGCGTACGCGATGAGCAGACCCGGTCCGAGTGCCCAGAACCCGGCGAGCAGGACGGCGGGCACCGCGGACAGCCAGGACATGGCGCGGCCGCCTCCTTCCCCGGCAGCCGGGCCCGGTCGGGCGAGAATGGGTCACCGCATGCGAGCGCCGATGACGCTGCGGAGCATACCGACGGGCACCGACGATCCGGCGGGTGCCGCACGGGCGCGACCGGGTGGAATCCCCGCGCGGCCGCTCAGGAACCGATCGCGGTGGTCGGATCGCAGGCGGTGATCCGGTAGAGCCCGCGCTGTGCGTCCCCGGCCATCCGCTCGAACCCGGGTGCGGTGTCGAGCCCGTCGAGGCCCGGGAACCCGCCGGACAGCGGGTTCCAGGACCACAGCGTGGGCGGCCCGGTGATCGCGTACCGGACGTCGGTGGCGGCCAGCGCAGCGCACACCGCCGGGTCGGTCGCGGCGTCGCGCAGGTGCCAGGCGATCATCTCCTGCTCCGGCGTCCAGACGCCGGTGAGGTGCGGGAACAGCACCCGGCGGTCGGTCAGCGCCCACAGCATCGCGTTGCCGGCCCACGGGTTCTGCGCGACGACGGCGTCGGCCGGCAGCATCTCGCCGGCGCGTTCGAGGAACTCCTCCTGGCCCGGTTCGAGCAGCGCGTCGGCGGGGTAGCGGTAGATCGAGGCGAGCTGGTCGGTGTGCGAGTTCTGGTAGAGGCCGCCGGAGAACAGGACCAGCGCCGCGACGCCGAGCGCGACGAGGACGGCCGGGCGGGGGTGGCGCAGCCACCCGGTCTCCGGGGACGCGGCGATCGCCCGGCGGATGAGCCCGGCCAGGGCGAGCACGCCGAGCACGGCCAGCGGGACGGCGGTGATCGGGACCATCGCGGCCAGGCGGGGCGAGTCGTTGTACCAGACGCCGGTCCAGAACGAGGAGGACGAGCTCGCCGCGATCACGTAGAGCAGGCCGGTGATCACGTACGTGGCCGTCAGCCACCCGGTGCGGCGCACCGCCACGACGGCCCCGACGACGACCAGGATCGAGATCGCCCACGCCTCGGAGTTGCCGTTGGGCGAGTTGGTCGCGACGCTGAGCAGCCCCTGCGGCCACGTCTCGACGGGGTCCCAGGTGTAGCTGCGGACACCGGCGAGCAGTTCGGAGCGGAACATCAGCCAGGCCACCGCGCCGGTCATGGCCACCGCGGCCACGGTGGCGGCGAGGGCGGTGAACGCCCTCGTCCAGGTCGGCCGGCGCACCCGCGCACGGACGAACGCGGCCAGTGCCCACAGCATCGGGCAGAGCGCGACGACGGCGAGGCCGAACACGGCGTTCGGGTGCGAGAGCCCGAGGGTCGCCAGGCCGACGCCGGCCAGGACGACGGCACCGCCGCGTTCCAGCGTGCTGTGGCGGGCGCGGCAGGCGAACGTCACGACCATGGCGAGCACGGCCGGCATCAGGGAGACCCCGATCAGGTTCGGCCACAGCGCTCCGTAGGTGACCAGCGTCCACGGGAACGCGACGAAGCCGAGCGAGATCACCGGCGTGGCCAGCGCGGCGCCCGCGGAACGCCCCACCACCTGGCGCACCAGGAGCAGGCACGACAGCGGCCAGACGACCAGCACGACGGCGAGCACCGTCATGTTCGAGCCGGTCACCACACCCGGGACGCCGGCGTAGGGCGCGACCAGCGAGACCATGCCGTGCCAGGCGCTGGGGTAGAACGCCGAGTCGGCCGCGGACACCAGCCTTCCGACGTCGAGCGAGGACGCGTCACCGGTGTCGAGGATCCGGGCGACGGCGTTGTAGTGGAAGTTCACGTCGAAGCTCTGCGACACCGCGTCCGGGCGCCCCATCCCGCCGACCGAGGAGATCCAGCCGAGGACGACGGCGACGACCATTCCCGCGGTCGCGGCGACGGCGGCGAACCGCCCGTCCGGCGGCCGGGGGTCCGTGACAGGGGCCCCGCGCCATCGACGCACCAGGTACCGACCGCCGAGAGCGACGCCGGCGAGGAGCACCGAGGCCACGCCCGGGACGTGGGCACCCCAGCGGACGCCGAGCTCGCCGGCCGCCACGGCGGACATCGAGACGATGCCGACCGAGAGCAATGGTGCAGTGCCCCACGCGACGATCCCGCGCAGGCCCGACGCCAGCGCGACGAGCAGGCCGGGTCCCAGGACCCAGAACACGGCCACGAGCATCACGGGTACGGCGGCGAGCCAGCTCATGACGGTCCGACTCCTTCTGCCCGGGGCGGGTCCGGCCCGCAGGTGGTGGGCGGCCGCGCATCCGTCACCGGGCGCGACCGGTGACCCCACCAGGATAGCGACGCCGGGGACGGCGGTCGGGCCGCGTCGAGGCCGGGGGTGCGAGGCCGTCGTCACGGCGCGTCTACCCTCAGGGGTCGTGACCTTCGATGGATACGACCTCGTCGTCGTCGGCTCCGGATTCTTCGGGCTGACCGTGGCCGAGCGGGCCGCCGCCGCGCAGGAGGACGGCGGTCTGGGCAAGAAGGTGCTGGTCCTGGAGCGGCGCAGTCACATCGGCGGTAACGCCTACTCCGAGGCCGAGCCCGAGACCGGCATCGAGATCCACCGCTACGGCGCGCATTTGTTCCACACCTCGAACAAGCGGGTGTGGGACTACGTGAACCGGTTCACCGCGTTCACCGGCTACCAGCACCGGGTGTTCGCGAAGGTCGGCGAGCAGGTCTACGCGTTCCCGATGAACCTGGCGCTGATCAACCAGTTCTTCGGCCGGTCGCACTCGCCGGACGAGGCCCGCGCGCTGATCGCCGAGCAGTCGTCCGAGGTGGACACGAAGAGCGCGGCGAACCTCGAGGAGAAGGCGATCTCGCTGGTCGGGCGCCCGCTCTACGAGGCGTTCGTCAAGGGCTACACGGCCAAGCAGTGGCAGACGGACCCGACCGAGCTCGACGCGTCGATCATCACGCGGCTCCCGGTCCGGTACTCGTTCGACAACCGCTATTTCAACGACACCTACGAGGGACTGCCGGTCGACGGCTACACCGCGTGGCTCGAGAAGATGGCCGACAACGAGAACATCGACGTCCGCCTCGACACCGACTACTTCGCCGTCCGCGACGACATCCCGGCCGGCGTCCCGGTCGTCTACACCGGTCCGCTGGACGCCTACTTCGGCAACAGCGAGGGCGAGCTCGGCTGGCGGACGCTGGACTTCGAGCTCTCGGTCGAGCCGACCGGCGACTTCCAGGGCACCTCGGTGGTCAACTACAACGACCAGGACGTGCCGTTCACGCGGATCCTGGAGTTCCGGCACATGCACCCGGAGCGGGACTACCCCAAGGACAAGACGGTCATCGTCCGCGAGTACTCGCGCTTCGCCGAGTCCGGCGACGAGCCGTACTACCCGATCAACACCCCCGAGGACCGCGCCAAGCTGGAGCGATACCGGGATCTGGCCCGCAAGGAGACCGCGAACCGCAACGTGGTGTTCGGCGGACGTCTGGGCACCTACAAGTACCTGGATATGCACATGGCGATCGGCTCCGCGCTGACGCTGTTCGAGAACCGTCTCGTCCCGCACTTCACCGAGGGCAAGGCGCTCTCGGGCACCGAGTCGGAGGACTGAGCCCGGGCGCCCGGACCGGGCCCGGGGGTCAGGCCCGGGCCGTCGCGGCCGGGCGCTCGAACGCCGTCCAGGTCGTCGCGTCCCAGGTGCCGGAGCGGCGCAGGGCGTTGCCGCAGTGCCAGAACACCTCCTCGGCCCGGACCTCGACGGTGATCTCGGGGACGAACTCGCCGATCGCGAGGCCCTCCCGGTAGTGCGCGCCGCGCACGACGGTGGCGTGGCCGTTGACCCGCAGGATGTCGGTGACGCCGGGCCGGACGAACAGCATCCCGACCCGCGGGTCGACGAGCAGGTTCCGCAGGCTGTCCAGACGGCGGTTGCCGCGGCGGTCGGGGAACGCGAGCGTGCGGTCGTCGAGCATCAGGACGCTGCCCGGCAGGTCGCCGCGCGGGGAGACGTCGAGCAGGCCCTCGCCGTTGGTGGTGGCGAGGAAGAACAGCGGTGACCCGGTGACGAACGCCTGCTGGACCTTGTCGAGGTGGTCGGTGTCCTTGTCCGCGATGAACGGCAACGGCGGGTCGACGATCTCGCGCAGCTCGGTCTCGGTCGTGATCTCGGTACGCGCCACGGCACCACCGTAGGTGAGGCTGGCCTGATGCCGCGGATCCACAGCGGGTCGGCGCGTCGATCCGGGTCCGCCCCCGACTCGCTCGCGAGAACGGCGAGGTCGTCGGTGATCGAGCGCAGCAGCCGGGCCACCCGTGCCGGGTCAACCACGACGGAGACTCTGCAGGAACTCCTCGTGGCTGCGGCGCATCCGGGGGAGCTCGTCGGCGTAGATCTTGCGTGTCGTCGCGACCCAGCGGACGCGGGCGGCGGGTCGTCGTCGAAGAGCAGCTTGCCGTCCTGCGCGACCCGCCCGGCCAATTCGAGCGGGGCCCCGTTGAGGACGAGCAGGTCGACCCCGGCAGGGAGACCCACCTCGAAGGACGGGGGCGGGTCCGTTGCCCACCAGGCGGCGACGTCGACATCGGAGTCGGGACGGTGCGTCCCGGCGGCCCGGCTTCCGTGCAGCAGGGCGAACCGGGCTCCGGCGGCACGCAAGGCCTCGATGGTTCCCGCCGGTAGCGGATCCCGGTCGTCGCTCATGGGATCAATGTGGCATCGCCCGCCGCCGGGCCCGGTCTCCGATTCACGGCGCGCCGTCCCCGCCTCACGGTCCGTGTCGTGCCCGCGGCTACCCTCGGTGCGCCCCTGAACCCCGTGCGCCGTGATCGATCCGCGGCGCCACGATATGCCGAGTGCCGAGGTCCGCCCTGCGATGACCACAGCCCCCGCCGACCAGCGAGGTCGCGTGTCCCCCTCCACCGGTGACCAGCCGAAGCCCGCCCAGGACGGCCCCACCACCGGGCCGACGCTGTTGCAGCGCGTGATCCTGCCGCGCCCGGCCGACCCGATGTCGGTGCGCACGCTCTACGTCGACGAGCGCTCCGGGGCGAAGCTGACCCCGGTCGAGCCGTTGCCGGGGGAGAAGGACCGGCCGGTCACGGTGACCGTCTCGGGTACCGGCGGACGGCGGCTGAAGGTCACCTCGCGGACGACGGCCGTGGTGCCGGCGCAGACCGAGGTCTCGTTCGGCGCCTACTTCAACGGCTTCGCGGCCGGCTACTGGCGCGCCTGGTCCACGCTGACCGACATCGCGCTGCGCCTGGACCTGGAGGGGTCGGGCCGGGTCGACGTCTACCGCACCAAGGCCGACGGGTCGCAGATCTACGTCGGCGGTGAGGTCGTCGACGGCCGTCGCGAGGTCGAGATGGCACTGGACCTGCGCCCGTTCGAGGACGGCGGCTGGTTCTGGTTCGACCTCACGACCGACGACGCCGAGCTCACGCTGCACGGCGGCGGCTGGCACGCCCCGCACCCGGCGCCCGGGCGGGCCGCGGTCACGGTCGGCATGCCCACGTTCAACCGCCCCGCCGACTGCGTCGCCACGCTCACGGCGATCGGCGAGGACCCGGTCGTCCTCGACGCCGTGACCGCGGTGATCCTGCCCGACCAGGGCACGAGGAAGGTCCGCGACCAGGCCGGCTACGAGCAGGCGGCCGCCGCTTTGGGGGACCGGCTGCGGATCGTCGACCAGCCCAACCTCGGCGGGTCCGGCGGGTACGCGCGCGTCATGTACGAGGCGCTCGGCAGCACCGACTGCGAGCAGATCCTCTACATGGACGACGACATCCTGCTCGAGCCGGACTCGATCCTGCGCGCCGTCGCGTTCTCCCGGTTCTCCCGCGAGCCGATGCTCGTGGGCGGGCAGATGCTCTCGCTGCAGGCTCGCTCGCAGCTGTCCACGATGGGCGAGGTCGTCGACCGCAACCAGTTCATGTGGCGTCCCGCCCCGAGGACCGAGGCGCACCACGACCTGGCCGAGCAGACGCTGCGCCAGACCCCGTGGCTGCACCGGCGCGTCGACGTCGACTACAACGCCTGGTGGATGTGCCTGATCCCGCGCGTCGTCGCCGAGGACCTGGGCCTGCCGCTGCCGCTGTTCATCAAGTGGGACGACGCCGAGTACGGCCTGCGCGCCCGTTCACGCGGCTACCGCACGGCGACCGTGCCGGGCATCGCCATCTGGCACATGTCGTTCATCGAGAAGGACGACAGCTCGGACTGGCAGGCCTACTTCCACTACCGCAACCGGCTCGTCGCCGCGGCCCTGCACGGCCCGGAGGACCCGACGGCGATCCTGCGCGAGACGTTCAAGCGCACGCTGCGGCACCTGATGCTGATGGAGTACTCCGCGGTCGCGCTGCAGATCAAGGCGTTCACCGACTTCCTGGCCGGGCCGGAGGCGCTGTTCCCGAAGCTGCCGACGGTGCTCGCCGAGATCCGGGCCGAGCGTGCGACCTACGACGACGGCCGCCCGCTCGACTCGGCCACCCAGGTGCCGCTCGCCGATCTCGACGCGCTGGGCGCCCAGCTGTTCCCGGAGCCCCCGTCGGGGCGGGCGCAGTCGGCGCTCGGACTGGTCCGCGGGGTGCTGCGCAACCTCAAGACGCCGGACCCGGGCCTGCGCGAGCGCCCGCAGCGCAACGTGCCGTGGGCGAACGCGCAGTGGTTCGTGCTCGCCGGGCTGGACTCGGCGACGGTGTCCACACCGGACGGTCGTGGGGTCACGTTCCGGCGTCGCGACCCGGCGATGTTCAAGCGGATGGTGTCCGAGTCGTTCCGGCTGCACCGCGCGGTGTCGGCGGACTGGACGTCGCTGCGTGAGCGCTACCGGGCCGCGCTACCCACCCTGACCAGCCGGGACGGCTGGAAGCACCTGTTCGAGTGAGCACGGCGACGGCGGCGCCCGCCACCGGTCAGGCTCCGCCGGAGCAGCCCCGTCCGCGGGGCCGCTGGTGGGCGTTGTTGCTGCTGGGGGCGCTGACGTCGTTGCTGGGCGCGCTGGCCGTCCTCGCTCCGGTGACGGCGAACGACCCGGTGCTGACCTGGCCACAGGCCGGGCAGGCGCCGGCGTCGACCGTCGTTCCGCTCTCGCCCTACCGGCCGTTGCAGCTGCGCGCCGAGATCCCGTGCGAGACGGTGCGCGCGGTGGCCGCCCGTCCCGGTGGCGGCGACGTCCTGCGCACGATGCCGGCCTCGGTGAACGCGGCCGAGGGCCCGGGACTGCTGGTCACGGCCGGTCCGGGCGACCGCGTCACGATGACGTCGTCCGGGCGCGAGCTCTACGCCGGCCCGACCGGCGCCCCGGGCTGCTCCTACCGGATCGAGGCCGACGACACCGGCACCCGGGTGCTCGGCACCGGCGGCACCGGGACCTCCCTGGTGGAGGAGCGTGGCCTGGAACCACCGCAGGTCGCGCAGTTCGAGACGGACGCGCAGGGCCTGCCGCAGGCCGCCGGTCTCTCGGTGCAGCTGCACACCGACGCCCGGTACGAGTCGTCGCCGTCGGTGCTCAAGACCGTCCTGCTGATCGCGCACCTGGTCTCGCTGGTGGCAATGCTCGTCGTGGCCTGGCGGACGTGGCGGGGACGCGACGTCGAACGGCTCCCGCGGGCCCGTCCCGACAGTGCCGATCGCTCCTCCGCGGGACGGATCACGTCGTCGGCGCCGGACGCCGTCGTCCTGGTCGTCTCGCTGGCCTGGGCGGTGCTCGGCCCGGTCAACGTCGACGACTCCTGGTACGCGCTGATGGCCCGCAACGGCGCCGCGTCCGGCACGATCGGCAACTACATCTACCAGTTCAACGTCACCGAGAACCCGTTCTCCACCAGCCAGTACCTGATGCAGTTCTGGGGCTCGTTCGGCGAGTCGCTGGGCCTGCCCGGCTGGGGCCTGCTGTGGCTGCGGGTGCTGCCGGTCGTCTACGGGCTCGGGACCTACCTGCTGCTCCGCGCCCTGCTGAGCGTCCTGACCGGACGGCTCGGGCGACGCCCCGGCGTCGTCTGGGCGCTCGCGGCCGCGCACCTGCTCTGGTTCACCGCCTACGGCATCACGCTGCGCCCGGAGCCTGCCGGGACGCTGGCCACGGCCGGGGTGATGCTGCTGGTGGCGCTCGCCCGGAAGCGGGGCTCCCTCGGGATGCTCGCCGCCGCGACGGCCGTCGCCGTCATCGGGGTGTCCACCGCCCCGACGGCGCTGGTCGCGGCCGTCCCGCTCGTGCTGGGCCTGCCGATGGTGTGGGCACGTCTGCGCGCCGCCGGGTGGACGGAGCGGCTCGCCGTGGTGGCCGTCGCGGTCGGGGCGGCGAGCGTGATCGTCCCGCTGGGGTTCGGCGACGCCTCGCTCGGCGACGTCCGCGAGTCGATCGCGGTGCACCGCTGGTACTACTTCCAGTACTCCTGGTTCTCCGAGATCGTGCACTACGCGAACCTGCTGCAGCCGAACGACCAGGGCGCCTGGGGCAAGCGCCTGCCGGTCCTGCTGACGCTCGCCGTGGTCGCCGCCGGACTCGTCCGGCTGGGCCGCCGGCGCGGGACGGGCGGGCCGCTCGGCTCCGCGCTCGGCTTCGCCCTGACGATCACCGCGCTGTCGCTGGTGGCGGTCGCGGTGTCGCCGACGAAGTGGGTCAACCACTTCGGCGCCGTCGCCGCACCGGCGACGCTGCTGCTCGCGCTCGCCCTGGTCCGCACGCCACTGCCGCGCCGGACACCGGCCCGGGTGCTCGCCGTCGGGGCCGCCCTGGCCGGGGTCGCAGCCGCGGTGTCGTTCGCCGGACCCAACCTCTGGCGCCCGTTCTCGGACTGGGGACAGCCGTTCGGCAACCACTCCGTGATCGATGCGGCGGTCAACTCGAACGTGCTCGCGCCGCACGCCGGGCCGCTCTACCTGCGTAGTCCTTTCCTGTGGATCCTGGTGGCCGCTGCGGCGGTGTACTGGGTGTACCGGCGCCGTCGTAGCGGCCGGCCCAGCGGGCTCACCCCGGACCGGGCGGTCCTCGGGGTCGCGCTCGCCGGCGGGGCCGTGTTGATGCTGGTCGTGTTCTCGGTGGCACCGGTCGGTCAGGCTCCGGGCGCGTCCGTCGCGTCGATGAACCTGGCCACGCTCGCCGGCCGTCCCTGCGGTCTCGCCGACGCCGTGCAGGCGATGGCCCCGGCCGAGCCCGGACTGGGTGCTGCCGCCGGGCCCGAGACGGTCACCGGCGACATGCGGGCGGGCGTCCCGCCGCAGCGGAGTGCGCCGGGGGGTGCGTCGGCGGGTGTCTGGGGCGACGACGCCCCCGGCGGAACCGGTGTCGGCTCCGTGACCACCGGTTGGTACCCGCTCCCGGCCGACACGGGGTCCGGCTCCGTGATCGTCCCGGCCACGGGGGACCTGAGGTCGGGCCAGTCGGTGGTCCTCGAGGTCGGGGCCGGCCCCGCCGGGGCGCCGACCGCCACCGACCGGATCACCCTCGACCTGCCCGGCTCCAAGAAGGCCGACTGGGTGAACCTGTCCGCCGACCCGGCCGAGGCCCGGCTCCCCGGCCCGCCGAGCGCCGTCCGGCTCGTGGCGGCCGACCGCATCGACGGCGCGGACAGCTGGCTCGGCGTCGGCGCGCCCTACCTCGCCGAGGCGCGCCCGGCGTCCGAGCTGATCGCCGGGCAGCCGGTGTTCGCCGACCAGGTCTCCGCGGTGCTCTGGCCGTGCGCCGACCAGATCGTGATCCGCGACGGCCTGGCCCAGGCCCCCGCGTGGCGCCTGCGTGCCGGTGACGGCTTCGAGGACGCGATCAAGGACAACTCCACCTTCACCGCCAACGGCGGCACTCTGGCCGCCGTCGACCGGACGGCCAGGTTCGTCGAGCTCCCGTCCGGTCTCGAACCGCCGGGCGGGCGTGCGATGTTCGGCTGGGGCCACGTCGAGCGCGTCTCCTACGACCACCCGCCGGGCCTGTTCGACCTCTCCGTCGGCACGGTCGAGCGCAACGGCTGGACGCGCCTGCCCACCCTGGTCGGCAAGTACTACACCGGCCGGGACTTCCTGGGCTGACCTGAGCCCACCGGCGAGGCAGCCGGCCCGGCTCATCCGCACCCCTTGCCGCGATCCGCACCTCGTGCAGGGGGTGCGAACGGATGGCAGGGGTGCGGATCACCAGAAGGCCACCCTGACGGCCGACTCGGGGTCGTCCCCGATGTGGTGTCGGGTCACTCCGGCTGCGATGGGTCCATGTCTCCCGCGGCCCCGTCCCTGCGCACCTGGCGTCAGCTGACCGTCTGGTTGCACGTGCTCACGTCCGTCGGCTGGATGGCCCTGGCCGCGGTGATGGCGGTGTCGCTGGCCTTCGCCGCGACCCACCCGGCCCTGCGGCTCGGGGCGCTGGAGACGGCGCACCACCTCGACCAGTCGCTGCTCGCGCCGCTGGCCGCCGGCTCCGCGCTGACCGGCATCGTGCTCAGTGCCGCGACCGCATTCGGCTTCTTCCACCACTGGTGGGTCACGATCAAGTTCGCGATCACGTTGGTGCAGCTCTACCTGGGCATCTTCGTGCTGTCGAACGCCCTGGACGTGGCGCGGACGACGCCGGAACAGGTCCCGTCGGCGACCGGCCTGGTGCTCGGCCCGGCGCTGATGGCGGGCGCGATCGCGTTCCAGGGCTGGCTCTCGATCGCCAAGCCGTGGGGCCGCACGCCGGGCATTCGGAGGGCCAAGCCACCGACCGGGCCGCGCTGGGTGTTCGCGGCGGCCGTCGTCGCGGTCCCGGTGGACCTGACGGTCGGGCTCGTCCTCGGGCACCCACGGCCGCTCGCGGCGATCCTCGTCCTGGTCGTGGTGCTCGTCCACCGGGCGTGGGTGCTCCGCGGCTCCCGCATCGCTCCGGGGGCTCGGGGTCAGCTGCGCTCGTCGATCTCGTAGAGGCGCGCCCAGTTCTCCCGGCTCGTCAGCTGCGGCGCGGCGTCGCGCCATTGCTGCGCGACCTGCGGACCTTCCGCGTGCAGGCGGCGCAGCGTGCGCACGGCGCGGCGGGAGAGCTCGCGCAGGCGGTCGCGGTCCCGGGTGCGGACCCGGACCCCGGTCTCGGCCATGTCGGTCACGATCGCCCGCTCGAACAGCGACACGTGCCACCAGTGCGCCTCACCGGCCGGCACCATCCCGGTCCGGAACGGGACCCGTCCGGTGCCCTGGAACAGCGCCCGCTTCACCCAGGTCAGCAGCATCCGCGCCGGCTTGCCGGGGGACAGGTGGACCTGGGTCTCGCGGAAGTCCAGCGGCAGGTCGTTCACCGGCACCGGCGTCGTCTCCGGGTAGGCGGCACGGATCCGGCGGATCTCCGCCGCGGCCGCGGCCGAGCCGTCGACGAGGATGTCCGGACCCTCCAGGAAGTCCTCGACGGCCTGCAGCAGCGTCGCGGCCAGCCCGTACTGCATCGCGACCAGGTACTGGCCCAGCAGCGTGGTGACGGTGGTGGTCACCGTGCGCCGGTCGAACCCGGTGCGCAGGGACGCGGTGATCAGGCCGTTGCGCTGGTTGAAGTAGCGGTGCCACTCGTCCCAGTCCTTCCAGCCGAAGTCCGCGTGCCAGACACCGGCGCCGGGCAGCGACACCGTCGGGTAGCCGTGCTCGCGGGCCCGGTAGCCGAACTCGACGTCGTCCCACTGGAAGAACAGCGGCAGCGGGTAGCCGATCGCGCGCACGATCGAGGCCGGGATCAGGCAGGACCACCAGCCGTTGTACTCGGTGTCGACGCGGCGCTCCTGCACCATCGGGAGCTGGCGCTCGTCGCGGCCGAGCAGGAACCCCTCGACCATCGCGCCGTCCACCGGCAGCCCGACCTTGAGCTGCTCGGGGATCGCGTACTCCGCGGTGATGTGCACGTGCCCGGGGTGCAGCAGGTTGAGCATCTGCCCGCCGACGATGGCCGGGCGCGTCGTGCAGGCCGCGAAGCCGATGAGGCGGACCACGATCTCGGGGTCGAGCAGGACGTCGTCGTCCATCAGCAGGACGTCGTGGTCGTCGGCCGGGTCGCCGGCCGTGGCCTCGAACAGCCCGCGGGTGAAGCCGCCGGCCCCGCCCAGGTTCGGCTGGCGCTGGTAGCGCAGCTGGTCGCCGAACGCCTCGGCGATGCCGGCGAACCGGTCCCGGCTCTCCAGCGGGTCGGTGCCCTGGTCGACGACCCGCACGTACCGCACGCGGTCGCGGGCGAACGGGTCGTCGAGCAGCGCCTGCAGCGTGTTCAGGCAGTCGGAGACCCGGTTGAACGTGCAGATCGTGATCGACGTCGGCCGCAGCGGCTCCGGGTGCGCGACGCTCCAGCGCACGTCGGAGACGGTCAGCTCGCCGGTCTCGGTGGCCATCTCGATCCACATGCCGCCGCCGTCGACGAACCGGTCGACCGGCCCGGTGAGCACGATCTCGGTGTCCCCACCGCCGTCACACGATGCGACGTCGACGGCGCGGCCGACCTTGTTCGTGTCCGAGGCCATCAGCCACACCCGGCCGGTGCCGGACGCGCGCAGCGTCACCCGCACCTCGCCGACGGCGGTCCAGCGCTGCCAGTAGGTGGCGTGCAGCCGTCCCCAGTAGGTGTTGGTGGAGACGTGCGTGCCCGGGGTGAGCGACACCGTCGTGCGGTCGCGGCGGGCCGTGCCGCGCAGGATCTCCGCATAGAGGTCCTGCGGGACCAGCGCCGTCGGCCCCGCGAACATCCCGCGCTGCACGGTCAGGCGCGCGTCGGGGGCGCGCCCGTCCGTCGTCAGCGGAGCGGGGTCGTGGCTCCGAGCGGGCTCAGCGGTACGCAGCATCGGGAACGGCTCGCCTTCCAGGGGGTCGTCCGGTCGGGTCTCCGGTCGTCGCCGGCCGGAGGGGCCTCACCCCTCCATTGTCCCGCCGGCTCATCCGGGCAGCGGCGACGGGTCCGACGGCGGGGGACCGGCCTGTCCGACCGCGGACCAGCCCCACATCGTGCGGGTGCCGCGGACGACGTCCGGCCGGGCCGCGTCGGCGGCGTAGGGCTCGACGACGCGGAACTGGCCCGCGTCGAAGTCCCAGGCCCCGGGCAGGTACGTCGGCAGCACACGCTGCGCGGCGACCTGGCTCAGCCACCCGAGCGGCCCGCCCGCGGACGGGAAGCTCCAGCTGTCGCCGACGGCGCGCAGCTGGGTGTCGCCCAGGAACCGGTAGGTCGGGACCTGCGCGATGCCGGCGTTGACGTCGAAACGCTTGAGGCACGGGCTCGGGAACGCGACGGTGTAGTCGAGGAACCCGGGCTCGTCGCCGACGAGCTGGGTCATCGGGGTCAGGACCGGCACCCGCGGCTGGGCGACGGCGAGCCAGGAGTTCGGCCCGGTGCCGCGGTCGGTGGCGACCACGCGGACGCGGTCGGCCGTCGCGACCGGGGTGTTCGCCAGGTCGAGCCGCACGTCGCGCCAGGCGCGCCCGCCGGCCGAGGTGCCCGACGGGTCCGCGGTCGTGCTGACGGTGCCGCCGGCCCCGGGCGGGGAGATCTCGCCGACGGGCTGGGAACCGCGGGCGAACTCGAGCGTCAGCTCGTTGCCCAGCCCCACCGAACCGGCGATGCCGAGCACCAGGGGCGCGGACCCGTTGCGGGCGGCCTCGGGCAGCGAGTACCAGCCGGAGCGGTAGTCGCCGACGGCGTTCGGGCTGGTCGAGTAGCTGCCCACGACCGGTCCGCCGAGCGGCCCGGCACCGAGGACGTCCGCGAGGCGGTCACCCTGGCCGTTGTTGTCGCGCAGCGAGCCCGGACCGGTCGGCGGGAGCCCGGTCGGGGAGAACCCGACCGCGCTCGGGGCGTCGTCCGGGCTGCCGGTCGGCGGGGCCGCCGGGAGCACACCGGCCGCCGGGTCGGTCTCCACGAGGAGCCGTCCGGCCAGCCCGCAGTTCGAGCCGGTCGGGTCGCTGATCACGTCGGCGCCGAGCGAGTAGCTGCCGGCCTGCTTCTCCATGCCCTTGGCCAGCGAGGCGACCATGAACAGCACCATCAGCGCGCACACGACGGCGATCGGGGCCGAGCCCAGACGCACCGCCTGGGCCTGGCTCAACCGCACACGGCGGATCCGCCGCCCGGCCACGGGCGCCTTCTGGCTCAGCACCGGCCGCGGGATCCCCGGCGTGCGCAGGTGCTCCACGACGCCGACGATCAGCGAGATCGCGGCCAGGACCAGCAGCAGCTCGGTCGCCGAGTACCCCATGATCGACGGCGGCTTGTCGAACCACGGCACGCCCCAGTTGGAGACGTACCACCAGGTGTTCGGCCCGGTGAAGGCCAGACCGGTGACCGCCAGGACGGCGGAGAGGAACAGCGCCTGGTTGCGGCGCGAGCGCAGGACGCCGGTGCTGGTGGCCAGCGCGGCGAGTGCGGCCATCCCGGCGCCGAGCGCGGCGAACGCGCCGAAGTGGTGGGTCCACTTGGTGGGGGTCAGGGCCAGCACCGCGAACGAGAGCACGGTGCTGCCCATCAGCCGGCGGCTGAAGTTCAGCGCGGCGCCCGGGATCCGTCCCCGGCGCAGCAGGACCATCGCCGCGACCGCGGTGCACAGCAGCGTCAGCAGCACCGGGAAGCGGCGCATCAGGGAGCCGTCGCGGCTCTCGGAGAACAGGTTCTGGTAGCGGGTCAGCTCCTCGTACCAGGCCAGGTTCGGGCCGATCTCGGTGCGCACGCGGGTGGCCTCGGAGATCGTCGCCCAGGTCTGGTCGCCGAAGATCGCGACCAGCACGATCAGCCCGGCGGCGGCGAGCGGGGCCAGCGTCGTCACCCACCCGGTGCGGCGTCCGCGCTCGCTCAGCAGCCGCAGCAGCGGCCGCGCGGCGGCCAGGAACGGGGCCAGCGCGATCAACCCGGTCGGGGTGGCCGCGACGGCGAACGCCGCGGCGAACAGCGCACCGGCGACCGGCAGCAGGCGCCGGGTGGCCAGCGCCCGCTCCAGCGTGACGAACGACAGCAGCGCCGCGATGACGACGACGGTCTCGGGCCGCAGCCCGTTGTCGAAGGTCAGCCAGTAGCAGAGG
This sequence comes from Pseudonocardia sediminis, assembly GCF_004217185.1. Lineage (NCBI taxonomy): Bacteria > Bacillati > Actinomycetota > Actinomycetes > Pseudonocardiales > Pseudonocardiaceae > Pseudonocardia > Pseudonocardia sediminis. Next base: position 193,673 of record NZ_SHKL01000001.1, read on the forward strand.
AAGACCCCGGCGGCGGCCCAGCCGGCGGAACGGCTGCGGCGGACCCGGGTGCCCAGGCGCGGCAGCAGCGCGCGGCTGATCAGGAACCACGAGGCCACACCCATCCCGAGCGCGGGCAGCCGCAGCCACAGGACGGACTCCGAGATCCCGCTCCAGAGCGAGTACAGCTGGTAGAACCAGCCGAACGGGGCCTCCGGGACGTTGAACCAGCGGTAGTAGTTGCCGATGTAGCCGGCCGCGTCGTCGGCCCGGGAGATGGCCAGGATGTAGCCGTCGTCGGGGGTGACGCTGCCGATCGCCGTCCACACGCCGAGGACGACGACCACGAGCGCGTCGCGCAGGATGTCGCGTCCCTGCAGGGCCCGGGACAGCCGCCGCCCGTGCAGCACCCGGCGGCCGTCGCGGTCGTCCATCCGGCGCAGGAACCAGAGGCAACCGGCCAGGGTGAGGACGGCGATCGCGCTGACGACGATCTTCAGGACGGTCGCGGTGCTGTCGTAGCGGTTGTCCGCCTCGATCCGCACGGACGTGTCGCCGACCGGGTCCTGCGCGGCGTCGAGGTCGGAGTAGATCCCGACGACCTGGGGTCGCGCGTCGAAGTCGAGGGAGAACAGCTGCTGGTCACCGAGCGTGGCGACGGTGCGGCCGAAGTCCGAGGTGATGCGCAGTGCGCCGTCCCCGGGCGGGAGCGGTGCCGTCACGACCTGCCGGCCGCGGACGTCGATCGCGACCGTGCCGGCGTCGACACTGACCCGCATCCCGACGGTGTTCCCGTCCGGGGCGTTCACGGGGACGGTGGAGAACACGGTCGCGGTGCCCGGGGTGCGGGCCTCGAGGCTGCGGATCGCGGCGACGGGGAACGTCGCCTCCATCGTCTCCGGACGCATCGCGACCAGGGGCGTGTCGACGGCGGCGGTACCGCTCTGTGCCGTCGGCCAGCGCACCTCGGAGGTGGTCTGCACGACGGGCAGGAACGGCACGGCCAGCGCGAGCACGGCCGAGATCAGCCCGAGACCGGCGGCGAGCCAACGGTCGACGGGACGTGGGCCGCGTGCGCGGGACGACGTCGTGTCCCGTGATTCTGCGGCCACCTGGTCGGTGGTCAGCACCCCGTCGAGGCTAGACAGCGTCTTCGGACGGTTCGGCACGGCCCCGTCCACACGGGTCCGACGCCTCCGTCCGGCGGTATCCCCCGCCCGGGGAGTCAAGGTCGCGGATCTCCCATGATCGACACTCTCCGTCACCAGATGCGACATTCGGGCCTAGTTCGGGTGTCCCCGGTGACGGTGTCGGCGCAACCTCGTTGGCCCTGACTGTGAAGAACATCGCCACCGGGCGCTCCGCATCGGCGCCGGACACCGCTGCCCGGATGAACCGTGCGCCCGGCGGTGAACTGCGGCCGCTGACCGGTCTTCGCATCGTCGCCGCGGTCTGGGTGGTCGCGTTCCACTTCCACTTCACCGCGCTGCCCGGCGTCGCCGACGTCTCCGCTCTGCTGGGCCCGCTGGTGACCCAGGGCTCGCTCGGGGTGGACCTGTTCTTCGTGCTCAGCGGCTTCGTGATCGCCTACACCTACCTCGACGTGCTGGGCCCGCGGCTGCGGCTGCGCGAGGCCCGGCGCTTCGTCTGGGCCCGGGCGGCGCGGATGTGGCCCGCGTACTTCCTGGTGTTCAACCTGTTCGGCGTCTGGATGGTCGCCCGGTCGATGTTCGGGTCGGACCCGTCCGAGGTCGCGTTCCAGGCCGTGCAGCCGACCCTGAGCTGGGGGGAGTGGCTGCAGCAGGTGTTCCTGGTGCAGATGTGGAACCGGCCGTTCCTCGACGGCGCGTCCTGGGTCGGCCCGACCTGGTCGATCAGCGCCGAGTGGCTGGCCTACCTGCTGTTCCCGCTGACGGCGCTGGTGTTCTTCCGCCTGCGGCGGCTGCCGGTCGTGGTCCTGGCTCTGGGTGCGGTCGCGCTGATGGCGCCGATGGCCGCCGCGTTCGTGCTGGTGGGGAGCCCGTACTACCCGTTCAGCTGGCTGGTCCGGATCGTCTGCGGGTTCTCCGCCGGTGTCCTGACGCTGCTGGTGGTCCGCCGCCTGCGCTCGAGCGAGCGGAACCGGCGCATCGCCTCGGTGCTGGCGGGGATCGCGATCGCCGGGATCCTGGCCGCGCTCGTGGCGAGCGTCGTCGCCGGGGTCGGCGCGGTGGGCCTGGTCGCGCTGCTGTTCCCGGTGCTGGTCGGGGCGCTGGCCCTGGCCGACCGCGGTCCGGCGCGGTTCCTGGCGTCGCGGCCGATGGTGCACGGCGGACGGATCTCCTACGCCCTCTACCTGGTGCACATCCCGATGTTCGAGGTGTTCTGGCTGGCGCTGCGCCGCGCCGGCGGCGAGGGGTTCCTGGCCGCGGGATCGATGTCCGCGCACCTGGTCGGCCTCGGTGTGCTGGTCGCGACGATCCCGGCCGCGCACCTGCTGTTCGTCCTGGTCGAGAAGCCGGCCCGGGTCTGGATGCGTGACCTGCCCGGTCGTCGCCGGGCCCCGGCGCCCGAGGCGGTGGCGGCGGAGGACGCGGGCGCGGAGCACCAGGACGACCGCTGGGACAACGACCGCGCCCGCCTCGACCCGGTCACGGCGCTGCTGCCGCGCCTGTCCCTGGAGCCGGTGGACAGCGCCCGGGCCCGGCTGGACCCGCCGACGACGCGTCTCCCGATGCAGGCCCGCCCGGCCCCGGCTCGCCCGGTACACCCGGCGACCGAGCTCCCGCGCCAGCACGAACCCGCCCACGACACGCCGCAGCCGCTGGGCCCGGTCCCGGCCCAGCGGTTCGACACCGCGGAGTGGGTGCTCGACCGCCTGCACGCCGCGCGCGACGCCGGGCACGGCGACGACCACGAGGGCGACCGCCTCGCCGGCAACCTGATGGCCGCCGCACGTCTGCGCGCGACCCCGGTCGGCGACCTGTTCGACCCGGCCGCCCGGGCCGAGCACGTGCGTGAGGTGCAGGAACGCTCCGACCGGGCGCTGTCGGTCCCGGCGCCCACCACGTCCGAGCTCTCGGACCCGCAGCTCACCGGGGCGGGACTGCCGGTGCGGGCCCGGACCCGGACCCGGAAGGAGACCCGGGAGGAGCGTGCGGGGGCACTGCTCACGGCGGACCCGGAGACCGACCCCTCGCCGGAGGGAACAGCGGTCCCCGGCCCGCGGGCCGACGCCGGGGGCCCGCACGGCGGCAGCCGGACCGGTGTCGAACGGTGCGGTCGGGGACGCGGACGGCACAGCGCGCACGACAGCGCCGCCACCCCGATCGTCGCCACGGCCGCGGCGTCGGTGCGCGGCGGCAACCCCATGCGGCGCCGTCGCCGTCCCACCCACGGGCTGCACTACCGGGACAGCTGAGGACCGGACGCCCCCGCCCGCGCGACGGCGGGGGCGTCGGCGGCAGGATGGGGCGGCCGGAACCGCGTGGATGCCACCACGGGAGACCGGCCGCCCCTCGTCCGACCCGCCTCCGCCGAACGGAACGATGAACGCCGCGAGCCCGCCCTCCGACGACTTCCCGGACGTCGCACCGCCCGCCCCACCGGCCCCGGACCCCGCCGCCGTCGGCTGGTACGTCCGCCTCGCCCGGCACCACCTGGGCCGCGGGCCCTACCTCGACGTCGGCGGCCGTGACGGCGCGCTGCTCGCCGGGCTGGCCGCGCTCGGCCCGGCCGCAGGGCTGGCGGCCACCGAGGCCGACGCCACCGCCCTGCGCGCCGGTGCGCCCGGCTGCCCGGTCCACACCGACGCCTCGACGCTGCCCGGCCCGGTCGCGGCGCTGACCGCCGTCGGCGTGCTGGACCACCTCCCCGACGACGCGCTGGACGCCGACGTCGGTCCCGGCGGCTGGTTCCGGGCCCTTGAGCCCGGGGGCCGCGCGCTGGTCGTCGCCGCCGACGCGGACGGCCGGGCCCGGGAGCTGCTCGGCGCCCGCTGGCCCACCCCGCCCGTCCCGCGGGGCCACGCACGGATCCGCGAGCTGATCGTCGCCGCGGGCCTCGAGATCGTCCGGGAGGGCAGTGACGGCCTGTGTCGCGGCCCGTACGGCCGCGTCCCCGCCGGGCTGGACCCGCGGACCGCACCCGCGGCGACGCAGCGGTCGATCGGCCGCCTGACGCTCGCCCCCGGGTCCGGGGAGTCGGCCGTGCTCATCGTGCGCCGCCCCGCCTGACCGCCCGGGCGGACGCCGGGGGAGTGGGACAGGATGGCCGCATGAGCGATCTGCTTCCCCTGGACCCCGACCAGCTGCTGAGCTCCACCCGCTCGGTGCGCAAGCGCCTCGACTTCGACCGCCCGGTCCCGATGGAGATCATCCGGGAGTCCCTGGAGGTCGCGCTGCAGGCCCCGAGCGGGTCGAACACGCAGGGCTGGCACTGGATCGTCGTCACCGATCCGGAGAAGAAGCGCGTGATCGGCGACTACTACGCGCAGGCGTTCGGGGCCTACCGCAACTCCCCGATGTACGCGACCAACCACACCTCCGGCGACGCCGACCGCGACGCCACCCAGGGCCGCGTCGCCTCCAGCGCGGAGTACCTCGCCGAGCGCATGGGCGAGGTCCCGGTGCTGGTCATCGGCGCGCTGAAGGCCGGGAAGGACCTGCCGGCGAAGAACCAGGCCGGGCTGTGGGGCTCGCTGCTCCCGGCGGCGTGGAGCCTGCAGCTGGCCCTGCGCGCCCGCGGGCTGGGCAGCGCGTGGACGACGCTGCACCTGCAGTACGAGACCGAGATCGCGCAGCTGCTCGGCATCCCGGAAGACGTCCGCCAGGGTGTCCTGCTCCCGGTCGCCTACTACACCGGCAAGGATTTCAAGCCCGCTCCGCGCCAGCCCCTCGACACGGTCCTGCACGTCGACACCTGGTGACCCCTCGTGCGCGGATATCGCTGCCAGGGCAGCGATATCCGCGCACGGGTGAGGCTCAGATGGGGAGCTTGCGGAAGATCGGGCGCGGGACGTGGCGCAGGGCGCTCATCACGTACCGGTACGGCGCCGGGGCCCAGACGAGCTCCTTCTGCTTGCGCACCGCGTCGACGATCACGTCGGCCACCGCCTCGGGGGTGGTGGACAGCGGGGCCGGGTCGAGGCCCTCGGTCATCTTCGTGTGCACGAACCCGGGCCGGACGATCGAGACCGTGATCCCGGACGGGCGCAGGGCCTCGGTCAGGCCGGTGTAGAACGCGTCCATCCCGGCCTTGGTGGAGCCGTAGACGAAGTTGGAGCGGCGCGCCCGCTCCCCGGCCACCGACGAGATCGCGACCAGCGAGCCGTGCCCCTGGGCGGTGAAGCGCTCACCCAGCGCCACCCCGGTCGAGACGGCGGCGGTGTAGTTGACCTGCGCCAGATCGACGGCGGTGTCGACGTCGGTCCAGGCCTTCTCGTTGTCGCCGAGCAGCCCGAACGCGACGATCGCGACGTCGATGTCCCCACCGGCGAACGCCTTGCGGACGACGTCGGAGTGCGTCTCGACGGCGCGGGCGTCGAACTCGACCGTCTCCACGGCGCAGCCCAGGGCCTCGATCCCGGTGCGGGCGGCGTCCAGGCGCGGGCCCGGACGGGCGGCGAGCACCACGCGCATCGGGCGGTCGGCGGCGAACGCACGCACCGTGGCCAGGCCGATCTCGGAGGTCCCGCCGAGAAGGAGGATGCTCTGCGGGTTGCCGACGGCGTCGATCATGTGGGGAGGACTCCTAGGTCAGTTCGAGGCGGCGGGACATGTCGGAGGCGAAACGGCCGTCCGGGTCCACGGACGAGCGGACCTTGCGCCACTCGTCGATCCGCGGGTAGCCGGCGGCGAACGCGGCCGGGCTGGTCCGCGACTCCTTGGCCAGGTAGAGGCGCCCGCCCGCGGCGAGCACCATCTCGTCGAGCTCGGTGCAGAACCGCGCCAGGCCGGGCGCGATCGGGAAGTCGACGGTGATCGTCCAGCCCTTGATCGGGAAGGACAGGGGCGCGGCGTTGCCCTCGCCGAAGCGCTTGAACACGTTGAGCCCGGACTTGTGCGGCGAGCCGGCGATCTTCTCGACGATCCGGCGCAGCGCCGCCTCCTCACCGGTCGGGACGACGAACTGGTACTGCAGGAACCCCCTGGACCCGTAGATCCGGTTCCAGTTCCCGAACACGTCGAGCACCTGGTAGAAGGCCGTGATGTTCTGCACCGAGTCGCGCTGGCGCCGCGGCGCCTTGCGGAACCACAGCTCGCTGAACGCGGTCAGCGAGAGCTTGTTGGCCAGCCCGTTCGGGAACACGTCCGGGAAGCTGAACAGCTGCGGCGCGTCGAACTTCAGCGGGTCCGCCTTGAGCTTGTCCGGCAGCTGGTCGACCGTGGCCAGCGAGCCGCGGGTGAGCACCGAGCGTCCGAGCTTCGCGCCGGTCGCGGTGGTGTCGAACCAGGCCGCGGAGTAGCCGTAGGTGTCGTCGGAGCCGTCGGTGAGCAGGGCCATCAGGCCGTCGAGGTCGTCGGTGCGGTCGGTGTCGACGACGAAGTACGCCGACTCCGTGCGGTGCAGCCGGACCTTGGCCCGGGTGACGACGCCGGTCAGCCCCATCCCGCCGACGGTGGCCCAGAACAGCTCCGAGTCGGTGCCCTCGGGGGTGAGCGTGTGCACCGACCCGTCGGCGGTCACCAGGTCCAGCGACAGCACGTGGTTGCCGAAGCTGCCCTTGGTGTGGTGGTTCTTGCCGTGGATGTCGGAGCCGATCGCGCCGCCGATCGTCACCTGGCGGGTGCCCGGCAGCACCGGGACCCACAGCCCGTGCGGCAGCGCGGCGCGCATCAGGGTGTCCAGGCTGACGCCGGCGTCGAGGTCGGCGACGCCCGAGTCCGGGTCGATCGAGTGGATCCGGCCCAGGCCGGTCATGTCCAGGACGATCCCGCCGGCGTTCTGCGCGGGGTCGCCGTAGGAGCGTCCGAGCCCGCGGGCGATGATCCCGCGTTCACCGGCCCGGGTGATCGCGTCCGCCACCTCCTGCCCGTCGCGTGGGGTGACGACCTCGGCGATCGTGGGCGCGGTGCGTCCCCATCCGTACAGGGACCGGGCTTGGCTCGACATCGGCCCAAGGCTACCGAGACCCGGCGTATGACCCGCCCTGCACCCGTACGGGTCAGCCGCACCGGGGGCGTACCGGCCTGTGGGACGCTGATCCGGTGCTGGACGTGACCGGGCCCGGCGAGACGCGCCGTCCCCGCCACGCCCGCGACGAGCCCGACACCCCCGAGATCGGGATCGCCCCGGTGCGCACGCGCCGCGCGTGGCGGCCGTACCTGCTCCTCGCGGGGCTCTATCTCGTGGCGTCGCTGGCGCTGCAGCACCGGGCGCTCGGGTCGTTCTCCTCGGTCCTGATCGGGCGCGTCACCGCGGACGCCGACATGTTCGCGTGGTGGCTCAACTGGCTGCCGTGGGCGGTCGGAAACGGGCAGAACCCGCTGGTCAGCGACTACATCCACTACCCGCTCGGGGTGAACGCGCTGTGGAACACCAGCGTGCCGTTGCTGGCCGCGCTGCTCTCCCCTGTGACGCTGACGGCCGGTGCGACCGCGGCGTACAACACCGGGATCGTGCTCGGTCCGGTCGTCTCCGGGCTCGCGCTGGCCTGCGCGCTGCGCCCGTACGTCCGCTCCGCCGGGCTGCGCGGGTGGACGGCCCGCGGCCTCGCCGGCGCGCTGTACGCGTTCAGCCCGTTCCACCTCGCGCACGCCGTGGCCGGGCACCTGAACCTGGTCTGGTCGGTGCTGCCGCCGGTCCTGCTCCTTCTGGCCCACCACCTGTTCGCCCGTCCCGTGGCTCGCCCGTGGCGGGCGGGAGCCGTCACCGGTCTGGTCCTCGTCGCGCAGCTCGTGCTCTACACCCAGGCCCTGGCCATCGGCGTGATCTTCCTGGTCGTCACCGCCGTCGTGCTCGCGCTGCGGTGGCCGCGGCGCGTGCGCCCGGCGCTGCCCGGCCTGACCCGCGCCGCGGTGTCCTGCATCGGTGTGTTCGCCGTGGTCGGGGCCTACCCGCTGTGGCTGATCCTGGCCGGTCCGGTGCGGCCCCGGTCGGCCATCCGCAACGTCGACGCGACCGGCGCCGACCTGGCCAACATCGTGGTCCCGACCCGGATGACGGCCGTCGGCCCGGCTCCCGGCGGGCTCGCCGACGAGCTCACCGGGCACATCGGCGAGCAGGGCGGGTACGTCGGGATCGCGATGCTCGCGCTGGTCGTGGTCGCCGTGCTGGTCGTGCGGTCGTCGGCCCTGCGGATCGCCGCCGCGGTCGGGGCCATCGCCTGGGTCTGCTCTCTCGGCACCGGCGTCGTCCTGCTCGGCGAGTATCCGGGCGTCCCGCTGCCGTGGGAGGCCGTCACGGTCGTCCCGCTCCTCTCGGAGATCGAGCCGGTGCGGATCCAGGTCGTCGTGGCGCTGTGCGTCGCCGCCGTCGTCGCGCTGTGGATCGACCGGCTGCCCGAGGTCGCGCCGCGCGGCTGGGTCCGGACGGCGGCGCTCGTGCTCTCCGGGTTCGCGCTGGTGTCCTGGCTGCCCGGCGACACCCAGGAGGTGCAGCCGGCGACCGTCCCCGCCCTGTTCGCCGACCCCGGTGACGCGTTCCGCCCCGGCGACGTCGCCGAGATCCACCCGCGGCTGACCGCGGCCTGGGACGACGGCGCCCAGGGCTCGCGCTGGCAGGTCGCCTCGGGCATGGCCTTCAAGACCGCCGGCGGCTACTTCATCGCCTCGGACGCCGAGAGCTCGCTGGTCATCGAGTCGCCGTGGAACCGGTACCAGGTCGGGGCGCAGTGGGTCGCCGACGGCAAGAACGACCCGAGCGAGCGCTACACCGCCCAGGCGGCGGGCGACCTGCGACGCCTGGGCGTCACCGTCGTCGCGGTGGCACCCGACGACGGCGAGCCCCCCGACCCGCGCGTCCTGGACTGGACGCGCCGGGTCACCGGCGACACAGGCCGTCTCACCGGCGACGTCTGGCTCTTCCGCCCGGCGGCCGCGGGCCCGAGCGGCTGACGCCGCGCGGCACGGGCGGCTGACGCCGCCCGTGCGCGGATATCGCTGCTCCGGCGACGATCTCCGAGGGTGGGACGGTGAGCGCGACGGCGGTGGCGATTACCCTGCTCAGGTGGACGCGCAGCCCTCATCCGGTGACCGGCGGGAGATCAGGATCTCGCACGCCGACCGCGAGCGTGCCGCCGAACGGCTGCAGCGGGCGTTGTCCGAGGGCCGGATCACGCTGGGCGAGCTGGAGGAACGGCTCGCCGTCGTCTACGCCGCCCGGTTCGGCGCGGACCTGGTCCCGCCGCTGGCCGACCTCCCCGGTGACCCGCTGGACCTGCGCACCGAGCAGCTCTCCACCCCGGTCGGCCCACCGACCGTGCTGCGCGGCGGGATGGGCTCGCTGCGCCGCGTCGGGAACTGGGAGGTGCCGGCCCGCCTGCGGGTGCAGAGCTCGATGGGCTCGGTCGTGCTCGACTTCTGCGACGCGACGCTCTCCCACCCCGTCATCGAGGTGGAGCTGCAGCTCGGCGCCGGCTCGGCGCGCCTGCTCGTCCCGGACGACGCCACCGCCGACCTCGACGAGATGGTGACGGCGATGGGCTCGGTCCGCACCAAGGTCTCCGGCCGCGCCGCCCAGGGCCACCCGCACTTCCGCGTCTACGGCCGCGCGGGCATGGGCTCGGTGACGGTCCGCCGCCGCTATCACTTCGCCGGCCGCCACTTCTGAGCTCCGGCCACCCCCTCGTGCGGCCGGCCGCGAAGACGGAAGCGGGGGCTCAGCGGAACCGGCGGCCCTCGTCGCGGCGCAGGGCCCAGATCGCGAGGACGGCGGTCGCGGCGGTCCAGACGGCGAACGTGACCAGGGCCAGGACCTTCGGGTCGGCACCGGTCGTCGCCCAGACCACCAGCTCGCGGGCACCGCGCGAGGGCAACAGCGACGACAGCACGTCGAGCCAGCGCGGGAACAGCTCCGGCGGGAACAGCAGCCCGCCCGCGAACGCGACCGGGAAGAACACCAGCTGCACCACCGGCAGCGCGGCCTTCACCGGGAGCGCGTAGCCCAGCGCCAGGCCACCGAGCAGGAACGGTAGGGCGCCGACCATCAGCGCGAGCACCCCGAGGCCCAGGCCGGCCGCCGTCACGGTGGCCGGGGTGAACAGCGCCCCCACGACGATCACCGGCACCACCGAGACCAGCCCGAACGTGAGCCCGGTGAGCACCCGGGCGGCGATCCGGGACCACGGCGGCGCGGGCAGCGTCCGCAGGTACGGGTCCCAGGCCTTGGCGCGGTCGTCGGCCACCCCGACCCCGAACAGGAACAGGAAGTTGCTCATCAGCCCGAACACGGCCAGCTGCGCGACGGCGTTCGTCGCGGCGCGGGTGTCCTGCCCGTAGTCGAACGGGACCACGAAGAACAACAGCGACAGCGCGGGCAGCAGCGACGAGGTGAGCACCGCGACCGGCGTCCGCAGGTTCTCCAGCACCAGGTAGCGGTAGTGGACGCCGACCGGGGCGGGCCGGCGGGGCGGTGCGACGGTGGCCGTGGGCGCGGTCATCGGGATCCTCCGGTGATCGTCAGGAACGCCTCTTCCAGGGACGCCCGGTGCACCTGCAGGTCGCGGAACCCGACGCCGCTGAGCACCAGCTCGCGGACCAGGGCGTCGGCGTCGGGGGTGTGCAGCTCCCAGCGGTCGCCGTCCCGGTCGGTGCGGGTGACGCCGGTGAGCTCGGGCAGCGACGCCGCCCGGAACGTGACCCGGTTGCCGTGCACGACGCCCCGGACGTCGTCGACGGCGCCGTCGGCCACGATCCGCCCGCCCGCCAGGACGACGATGCGCTGCGCCAGGGACTCGATCTCGTCGAGGTAGTGGCTGGTCAGCAGCACGGTCCCGCCCTCGGCGTGGAACGAGCGCACCCCGGCCCAGAGGGCGTGGCGGCCCTCGGTGTCGAGCCCGGTCGTCGGCTCGTCGAGGAGCACCAGACGTGGACGTCCGACGAACGCCAGCGCGACGGCGAGGCGCCGCTTCTGGCCGCCCGAGAGCCCGCCGGTCTGGCGCTGCACCAGCCCGGTCAGCCCGAAGCGCTCCAGCAGCTCGCCCGCCGGCACCGCGTCCGGGAAGTGCGCGGCCACGAACCGCACCACCTCGCCGACCCGCAGGGCCTCCGGCAACCCGGTCTCCTGCGGCGTCATCCCGAGGTGGACCCGGTTCGCCGCGTCCCGGGGCGAGCCGCCGAACAGCGAGACCGTGCCGGAGTCCGGGCGGCGCAGCCCCGCGACCAGCGCGATCAGCGTGGACTTGCCCGCCCCGTTCGGGCCGAGCAGCCCGGTCATCGAGCCGGCCTCGACCTCGAGGTCGAGGTGGTCGAGCGCGACCGTGCCGCCGTAGCTGCGGCTGACGTCGTCGAGCCGGATAGGTGGGGTCATCGCCGGGTCCCGTTCTCCGCGGCGTCCCGGTCGGCGCCGAGCCCGTCCGTGCCGACCGGGTCGCCGGTCGCCGCATCCGGTGCGAGGAGCGAGCGCAGTGCGGCGGTGTAGTCCTCGAACGCGCGCCGCCCGGCCCGGGTGAGCTCGGCGTAGGTGACCGGGGTCCGTCGCTCGTGTGCCTTGGTGATCACGACGTACCCGGCCTCCTCGAGCTTGCGCAGGTGGGTCGAGAGGTTGCCCGCGGTCATGTCGAGCAGCTCCTGCAGCCGCGGGAACGTGATCCGGTCGCCCTCGCAGAGGGTCGCGAGCGTCGCGGTCACCCGGAGCCGGGCCTGTGCGTGGATGACGGGATCGAGCTGCGGCACCCCGGTCACCGTCGACCCCTCCGCGCCATCTCCATGCCGCCGACGACGAGCATGCCGCCCCCGGCCCCGATGCCGAAGACCAGCGTGTTCACCGGGAAGCCGACGAACACCGAGATCACCCCGACCGCGACGATCCACAGCCCCAGGACGTAGTTCGGCACGTGTCCCCAGATCGCCCCGGCCGCCGAGTAGAGAGCGCCGACCACCAGCGCGAAGATCGCCGGCACCAGCACCGACATCTGGACGTCGGTCAGACCGAGGGTCGAGGCCGCGGCCCCGATGAAGACGCCGACGAGGGTCATGATGATCGGCCAGCTCAGGCCGTAGAGCATGCCCTGACGGGCCGAGTCCCCGGTGACCCCGCGCCCCGACCGGATCCCGACCCAGGCGGACGCGCCACCGGCCACCAGGAGGACCGCGGCGCCGACGAACCCGGCGGTCGTACCGCCGATCACGTCGGTCGAGTTCAGATAGGCGAGGACGCCGATCAGGACCCAGGCCACCCCCCAGAACAGGAAGAACAGAGCGGTCTCCGGGGCGAGCTGTGCGTTCACCTTCGCCTGCTGGCTGCGGATGATGTCCATCGCGTCGGCCGGGCTGCCCGGCCGGTCCTCGTCGAGCGTGGTCGGTTCGGGTCGGTCGGTCATCGGTTCCCCCAAAGTGGTCTGCACTGACAGCTACTTTGTACCGCAAAGTTGTTGGCGAGTCCAGGGACGGTGGGTCCGCCCGGGGCGTCGAGGCACCCGGCGCTACCCTCGACCGGTGACGGCCACCGAGGCAGCACCCGAGAAGTCCGGTCTGCTCCAGCAGATCGTCCGGTTCGTCGCCGTCGGCGTCGTGGCCGCCGTGGTCGACTTCGGCGTCTACCACCTGCTGCTGCACCTGGGCCTGCCCGTGCCGGTGTCCAAGGGGATCAGCTTCATCCTCGGTACGACGACGGCCTACCTGCTCAACCGGAAGTTCACGTTCAACGACACCGGTGGTGGACGCGGTCGCTTCGCCGGCTTCGTGGCGCTCTACGCCGTCACGTTCGCGGTGAACATCGGGGTGAACTCGGCGGCGCTGGCGTTGCTGCCGACGATCGCGTTCGCGACCACGATCGCCTGGGTGATCGCCCAGGGCACCGCGACCGTCATCAACTTCGTGATGCTGCGGACGGTCGTCTTCCGCTCCTGAGCTCGCCCTGGACAGCCGGTCGCGGCACCGGCCGGCCTGCGCGGCCGCGGAACGTCGAGCGTCACGAAATGGTGTCCGGACGACCATTTCGTGACGCCCGAGCGTTCGGTCGAAGCGGACCAGCCCTGTGACGGCGGTCGGCCGGCACGGTGCGGGGCTGTGCGGGCCGATGACGGATCGCGGTCAGGGGGCGCGCTGGAAGTGCTCGTCGCGTCCCTGCTTGAGCAGCTTCAACCACCTCCGGAACGCCGCCGGGTCCTTGCGCGTGACCAGGAAGTACCAGGCGAACCGGGGGATCTCCAGCAGCCCGATCCGGCGCATCCCCGGCTGGCTCATCAGGTACCCGCGGTTGCGGTAGGTGTAGTAGCGCTTGACCGGGTCCTCGGGGTCCTGCGCGTGCAGCCGCCCGCCGAGCATCGGCTTGAACTCGCCGGACCCGTAGGGGTGCAGATAGGTCGCGTTCAGCGCGGTGCCGAACGCCAGCCCGGAGCGGGCCATCCGGCGGTGCATCTCGACCTCGTCGCCGCGCACGAACAGCCGCAGGTCCGGCACGCCGACGACCTCCAGCGTGGACGCGCGGAACAGTGCGCCGTTGAAGAAGCTCGCGATGCCGGGCAGGAGCTCGGTGTCGGAACTGCCGCCGGCGCCGTCGGCGGCCATGAGAGCTGTGCGGGTCCGGTGCCAGGTCAGGCCGCGGCGCAGTGGGAACGCCAGCCGGTCCGGCTCCGCCTTGTCCGCGACGACCGGGGACACCGCGGCGAGGTCGCGGCGCTGTGCGAGGTCGAGCAGCGTGGCCAGGGCGGTCTCGTCGCCGGCGTGCCCGTCGTCGTCGCCGAGGAAGACCCAGTCCGCACCCAGGGCGAGCGCGTGCAGCATGCCGAGGGCGAACCCGCCGGCGCCGCCGAGGTTGTTCCAGGACGGCAGCCAGGTCGTCGGCAGGTCGCAGGCCTCGACCGCCTCGCGGGCGGGCTGGTCGGGCCCGTTGTCGACGACGATCAGGTGCGCGATCGGGTGAGTCTGCTTGGCCATCGCCGTCAGCGAGTCGACCAGCATGTCGCTGCGGTGCCGGGTGACGATCACGCCGACGACCGATCCCGGTGGCAGCGGAGCCGTGCTCACGCGGGGTCCTCCAGCGGGCGACGGCCCTTGTAGTGGTCCAGCACGTCGTGCAGCGGCCCGAACTCCTTGATCTGCCCGTGCTCCATCCACAGCGCGGTGTCGCACAGGTCGGCCAGGAACTCGTCGGAGTGCGAGGCGAAGACCAGGATCCCCGAGCGCGCCACCAGCTCGTTGAGGCGTCCGCGCGCCTTGGCCAGGAACTCCGCGTCGACGGCGCCGATGCCCTCGTCGAGCAGCAGGATCTCGGGGTCGATGCTGGTCACGACGCCGAGGGCGAGCCGCACCCGCATGCCGGTGGAGTAGGCGCGCAGCGGCATCGACAGGTAGTCGCCGAGCTCGGTGAACTCCGCGATGTCCTCGAGCCGGGCCTCCATCTGCTTGCGGGTCATGCCCAGGAACAGCCCGCGGATGATGATGTTCTCCCGGCCGGAGATCTCCGGGTCCATCCCGACGGCCAGGTCGAAGATCGGCGCGACCTTGCCCCGGACGACGGCGCGGCCGCGGGTCGGCTCGTAGATGCCGGCCATCAGGCGCAGCAGCGTCGACTTGCCGGCGCCGTTGTGCCCGACGAGCGCGACCCGGTCGCCCTTGGTCAGCGACAGGTTGATCTCGCGCAGCGCCTCGATGATCGGCACCTTGGACTCGGTGCCGATCCGGCCTCCGGCGCGGCCGAGCACCGACTTCTTCAGCGACCGCGTCTTGGCGTCGAAGATCGGGAAGTCGACGGCGGCGTCGTCGAGCGTGATGCGGGGTTCGTTCATGGTCGTCTCACACCCAGTAGGCGACGCGGGAGCGGTAGTTGCGCAGGCAGACCAGCGCGGCGGCCCAGCCGACGACGGTGATCACGCCGGCCACGATCCAGTAGCGCCACACGATCTCCTGGCCGAGCAGCGGCTGGCGGAGGATCTCCAGGAAGTGGAACACGGGGTTGAGCTCCACCAGGTTGGCCCGTTCCCGCGCGGCCTCGTTGTCCGAGAGGATGTCGATCGACCAGACGATCGGGGTCAGGTAGAAGACCAGCTGGGTGACGCTGGCGATGATCGGCGGGATGTCGCGGAACCGGGTGGCCAGGATGCCGGACAGGATCGCGACCCACGCCCCGTTGATCATCAGCAGGGCGAACGCGGGGATCGCCAGCAGCAGCGACCAGCCCAGCGGGTGCGGGAAGACGAACATCAGCACGACCCACACCACGAGGTTGTGTGCGAAGAACAGCGTCTGGCGCCACACCAGGCGGTAGATGTGCAGCGTCAGGGGCGCGGGGAGGAACTTGATCAGTCCCTCGTTGGCGATGAAGACCTCGCTGCCCTCGAGGATGCACCCCGAGACGAAGTTCCAGATCAGCAGGCCGACGGCGACGTGCGGCAGGAACTCCGCGATGTCGACCTTGAACAACGCCGAGTAGAGGATGCCCAGCCCGAGCGCGATGACGCCCATGCTGATGCTGATCCAGAGCGGCCCGAGCACCGAGCGGCGGTAGCGCTGCTTGATGTCCTGCCAGCCCAGATACCCCCACAGCGGACGCTGCTGCCAGCCCGCCGCGATGTCCGCGAACGCCCGCTTCCAGCTGCGCGAACCGGACATCTCGATCGCGGACGCGCCATCGCGCGCCTCGCTGTCGCTCACCGTCACGGCCACTCCGCGAGGGTACTCATCGACATCGTGACGACGACGACGGCGTGCGCCTTCGCGTCACCGGGATGCGTGGGTGACCACGCCGCCCGATCCGCCGGGTCCGCCCCGGTGATCGCGTTCAGAGGTACTGACCGGTGCCTCGGCCGAGACCCTCCGGGACGCCCTGGTCCGGCTGGCCGCCGCCGGCGCCCGGCGGAAGGCCGCGTCGCATCTGCTCCAACTGCGCGCGAGCTGCCATCTGCTGGGCGAACAGCGCGGTCTGGATGCCGTGGAACAGGCCCTCCAGCCAGCCCACGAGCTGGGCCTGCGCGATCCGCAGCTCCCCTTCCGACGGCACGCTGTCGGCGGTGAACGGCAGACTCAGGCGCTGCAGCTCCTCGCGCAGCTCCGGAGCCAGGCCCTCCTCGAGCTCCTTGACCGAGTTCTCGTGGATCTCGCGCAGACGCTCGCGGGAGGCCTCGTCCAGCGGCGCCGCCCGGACCTCCTCCAGCAGCTGCTTGATCATGGTGCCGATCCGCATGACCTTCGCGGGCTGCTCGACCATGCTGCCCAGTCCCTGCTCGTCGGCCTGCTCGGGGTCCCCGGACGGCACGCGTGCCATCCCGACCGGACGCCCGTCGGCTCCGACCACCATGACCTGCTCGCCGGACTCGCCCTGTCCATCACTCATGGCGCCCATTCTGGCCCCGTCACCGATCCCGCGCTGCGGCACCCGTGCGCCTCCGGTGCCCGTGCGCGGACATCACCGCTCCAGCAGCGATATCCGCGCACGAGGGTCAGGCGTCGGGGTTGACCAGGAGGAGCTTGCCGACGACGCCGCCCTCGTCCAGGCGGCGGTGGGCGTCGGCGGCGTCGGCCATCGAGAACCGCTCGTGCGTGATCGGGTGGACCCGGCCGTCGGCGATCATCGGCCAGACGTTGTCGCGGACCTCGGCGACGACGCGGGCCTTGGAGTTCGGCCCCTCGACCGGACGTCCGCGCAGGCCCATCGCCGTCACGCTCGTGCGCTTGGACAGCAGCTTCCCGAGGTTGATCTCGGCCTTCACCCCGCCCTGCATGCCGATGATCAGCAGCCGGCCGTCGAACGCGAGCGCGGTGAGGTTGTTGTCCAGGCCCTTGGCGCCCATGTTGTCGAGGATGACGTCCGCGCCGTGGCCGTCGGTGGCCTTCTTCAGCTCCTCGGCGATGTCGTCGTGGTAGTCGATCGCGATGTCCGCGCCCAGGTCGCGGCAGGTCTGCAGGCGGTCCGCGTGCCCGGCGGTCGCGGCGACCCGCGCGCCGATCGCCTTCGCGACCTGGATCGCGTGCGTGCCGATCCCGCTGCTGCCGCCCTGGATCAGGAACGTCTCGCCGGCGCTGAGATGCCCGGCCATGACGATGTTCGACCAGACCGTGCACGCCACCTCCGGCAGCCCGCCGGCCGTCTCGAGGTCGACGCCGCCGGGAACGGGGAGGACCTGCACCGACGGCACCGCGACCTTCTGTGCGTACCCACCACCGGCCAGCAGCGCGCAAACCTCGTCGCCGACCTTCCAGGTGGTCACGCCCTCGCCGAGTGCGCTGATCCGCCCGGCGCACTCCAGGCCCAGGATCTCCGACGCCCCCGGCGGAACCGGGTAGTTGCCCTCGCGCTGGAGCAGGTCGGCCCGGTTCACCGCGGACGCCACGACGTCGATGACGACCTCGCCCGCCTTCGGCTGCGGGTCGTCGACCTCGGACCAGCTCATGTTCTCCGGGCCGCCGGACTCCGCCATCGTGATCGCGTACATGGGACGTGACGGTATTGCGTCGCCCGGGTCGTCGCGATCCGGCACGCTGCGGTGATGGCGACACCGGACGCGACGGCCCGCACGCCCGACGCCCCGCCGGTGGCCGACGCCCCGCCCACGGCCGACGCCCCGCCCACGGCCGGCGCCCCGCCCACGCCGGACGTGACGTGGCACCCGCGCCCGGCGGACGGCCCGGCCCTCCCGGAGCCGTGGCCCCAGCGCCACCTCGTGCTGCGCACCCCGCGCCTGGAGCTGCGTCCCGACGACGACGCGTCGCTCCTCGAGCTCGTCGCGCTCGTCCACGACGGCATCCACCCGGCGTCGACGATGCCGTTCCAGCAGGCGTGGACCGACGCCGAACCGGCCTACCTGGGCCGCGGGATGCTGCAGTACTTCTGGTCCGAGCGGGCCGCGGTCTCGCCGGAGCGGTGGTCGCTGCACCTCGTCGTGCGCCACGACGGCGCGGTGGCCGGCATCCAGAGCCTGACGGCGTCGCGCTTCGGCGTGCTGCGCGAGGTCGCCACCGGGTCCTACCTGGGACGACGGTTCCAGGGACGGGGCCTGGGCACCGAGATGCGCGCCGCCGTCCTGGCGTTCGCGTTCGACCACCTCGGTGCGGTCTCGGCCCGGTCGGAGTACCTGGAGGGCAGCGTCGCGTCCCGCCGGATCTCCGAACGCCTCGGCTACCGCGACGACGGCACCGCCCGGATCGCGCCCCGTGACGAGCCGGTGGTGCAGCAGCGGGTGGTCCTGGACCGGTCCGGCTTCACCCGCCCGGCCTGGACCCTGCAGGTCGACGGCTACACCCCCGACCTGGCCGGCCTCCTGGCCGCGGCCCCGCCGGCCTGATCCGACCTCACACGCCGTCGGTGCACCTCACAGGCCGTGGACGACGTGTGAGGTGCACCGAACCGGTGTGAGGTAGTCAGGCGAAGATCAGCTCCCGGTTGCCGGGGCGGCGCAGGTACAGCTGGGTCACGACCTGCAGGACGACGAGCAGCGGGAGCCACTGCACCGCGTGCAGGGCCGGGACCACGTCGATCGGGAGCGTGTAGGCCCACAGCACCCGCAGGACGGCGTCGACGAGCAGGCCCGCGCCCCACAGCACGGTGACCGCGCGCCAGATCCGGCGGAACCGCGCCGAGCCCGACCACCGCCCGTCCCAGGCCACGGCGTCGTGCCCGCTCCGCGCCAGGACCACCCGGCCGATCGCGTACATCGCTGGTCGTGCGGACGCGGCCGTCGCCAGCATCACGAGCCCGAGCGCGGCGGTGATCGCGCCGTCGCGGGCCAGCAGGAACCGTTCGCTGCCGGTGACCAGCGACGTCGCCACCGTCGCCGCCACCAACACCAGGACGAGCAGCGCGAACCACTCCAGGCGCCGGTGCCGCACCAGCGACCACAACGCCCGCACCGCCGGGACGACCGCGCCGGCCAGCAGCGCCGGGGTCGGCGCGACGCCGAGGGCCCGCAGGCCGTAGTAGACGACGATCGGTGCGACGACGTCGGACAGCACCGTCACGACCAGTTCGCGGCGACCCCCCGGTGCCACGACCTGGTCCGTACTGTTCACCGGGCCGTTCACCGGGTGGCCCGCCGTGCGTCGGCCGCGTCGGCCTGCGCGAGCACGGCCCCGGCGACGGCGTCGGGGAACTCGCCGGTCAGGGCGTGCGAGGCCTGCGCCCAGACCTCCACCCGGACGTCGGGGATCGCCCGTTCCGCCCGCTGCCGGGCGCGCTCGGCGTCGAGCATCACGCTCGTCCCGGCGAGCACGACCAGGACCGGCACCCCGATCCGTGCCAGCTCCGCCTCCGTCGGGTACGACGGGTGCGGCAGTGCCGGGGACCACGCCCGCATCGCGCTGTCGATCACCCGGGCGACCGGATCGTCCAGGTCGGCCTTTCCGTGCCGTCTGCTCGTTCCGCGAGCTCCTCTCGGCTCACCGAGCGCGTCGAGGAACCGCCGCCGCAGCGCCGCCGGGGCGAACGGGAGCGCGCCGACCGACCGCAGCACCGTCGGCAGCGGGATGCGGTCGAGGGTCTGCGCCGGGTCGAACAGGGAGACCGACGCGAGACGTGACCCGTCCCGTACGGCGAGGGCGGTGGCCAGCCAGCCGCCGATCGAGGTCCCGACCAGGTGGACGTCGTGCAGGTCGAGGGACTCCAGCGCCGCACCGAGCCAGCGCGCCTGGTCGTCGGTGGTCCGGATCGGGACCCGCTGCATGCTCGCGCCCGGACCGCCGAGGATGTCGAGGACGTACACGGTCCGGTGCGCGGCCAGCCCGGCGAGGTTCGGCGCCCACACCGCACCCGGCGAGGCCGCACCCGGCAGCAGCACCAGAGGTGCCCCGCCCGCGCTGTCGCCCGCGCCGGAGGTGACGGCGCCGCCGAACCGGTACGCCCGGACCGTGCCGAACGGCGTGTTCGCGTCGGCGACCGCGTCCGGGGCCGGCATCAGAGCCATCGCCGCGGCGTAGTCGCGCTGGAACCGTTCCCGTCCGTCGGAGCTCGTGAAGTGCCCGACCCGCATGGCGTCCTCCCTCGGTTGCGATACGATCGGACTGTAAAAGTATGCCGAGGCTTTTGCAAGCCGATCGGATCGTGAAAGGGGGAGTCGGTGCCGCGGATCGTCGACCACGGGCAACGCCGGGGAGAGATCGCCGAGGCGCTCTGGCGGATCGCCGCCCGGGAGGGCCTGGAGACGGTCAGCCTGAGCCGGGTGGCGCAGGAGGCGGGCGTGTCCAAGGGGCGCGTCCAGCACTACTTCGCCTCGCGCGAGGAGCTGCTGGGCTTCACCGCGACGTTGTTGCAGCAGCGGGTCGACGCCCGCGTCCGGGCGCAGCTCGCGCGGGTCACCTCCGACGAGCCGCTCGACGTCGTGCGGGCACTCCTGGCCGGGATCCTCCCGCTGGACGACGAGAGCCGGACCGACGCCCTGGTCGGGTCCGCGTTCTTCGTCCGCGCCGTCGCCGACCCGCAGCTGTGCGAGACCTACCGGGCCGGCAACCGCCTGATGCGCGACGTGCTCACCGAGAAGCTCGCGCACGCCCGGGACGTCGGGCGGATCGCCGCCGACGTCGACCCGGCACACGAGTCGACCGTCCTGTTCGCCCTGGCCGGCGGGCTGGGGGAGTCGATCCTCGTCGGCGACCACACCGCCGGGTCGGCGCTGTCCGTCGTGGACCGCCAGCTGGCCCGGCTGTCGACCTGACGCCGGCGCCGCGCGGAACCCGGCACACACCTGCTTCACCTCACACACGCCTCCCGGGGCATGTGCGAGAAGGAGAACGTGTGGGGGAGGGAGATCAGCCCAGGTTGCGGGTGGCGAACGTGTCGCAGCGGGCCGGGTCGCCGGACCGGATGCCCGTGGTGAACCACTTCTCGCGCTGTGCCGAGCTGCCGTGCGAGAACTGCGACTCGTCGACCTGGCCGCCGCCCAGGTTGGTCTGGATGTAGTCGTCGCCGATCTTGGCCGCGGTGTCCAGGGCGGCGTCGACGTCCTCCTGGGTCAGCTCGGTGATCAACGGGCTGCCGCTGGCGCCCGGCGTCGTCGTGGCGTGGTTGGCCCATACCCCGGCGTAGCAGTCGGCCTGCAGCTCCAGGCGGACCGAACCCGACGTCGGGCCGGTGTCGTTGCCGACGCGGCGGTTGGTCCCGAGGACGTTCTGGATGTGGTGGCCGTACTCGTGTGCGATCACGTAGGCCTGCGCGAACGGCCCGCCCTGGGTACCGAACCGCGAGGTCAGCTCGTCGAAGAACGACAGGTCGATGTAGATCTCGGAGTCGGCGGGGCAGTAGAACGGCCCGGTGTCCGACGTCGCGCTGCCGCAGCCGCCGGTGTTGACGCCGCCGTCGAAGAAGTTCGTCCGCGGCCGCTCGAACGTGGTGCCGGAGCGGGCGAGCGAGTCCGACCAGTAGCTGTCCAGGGAGTTGAGGACGGCGACGACCTGGCAGTCGGTCGAGTTGTTCGCCGACGCTCCGGTGCGGCAGCTCTGCTGGAGCTGGCTGCTGTCCGCGGGCTGCCCGGCCGAGACGTTGCTCAGCCCGCCGTAGCCGCCACCCGCGTCGATACCGCCCAGATCCACCCCCGCGAACTGGGAGAGGACGAAGTAGAGGATCAGGCCGACGACGCCGAGCCCGCCACCACCGGCCGCGACCCGGCCGCCGATGCCGCCACCGCCGCCGCCCCCACCGGAGCCGCGGAGATCGTCGACCCCCGACGTGTCCAGCTGGGCGTTCTCGTCGAACCGCATTCTGGCCTCCCCGCATGTCCGCGAAGATCCCACCACACTCCCGCCGGCTCCCGGCGTCAGCCCGGCCGTGATCGACCCGGAGAGGTGATCCCGGGGCGGGAGGGAGCGACTACGCTGCCGGGCGGAAGCGTGGCAGAGCGGCCGAATGCACTCGCCTTGAAAGCGAGCGTCACGAAAGTGACCGGGGGTTCGAATCCCCCCGCTTCCGCCACGCGACGCCCGGGCCGACGGCGCCCGATCGGCACGCCATGATCAATTCTTGTGGGATGTTCGGTGCCACGGGTGGCACCGAACATCCCACAGAGATCGATCATCAAGGCACGGCGCCCGGCTACGACGTCCCGGCCGAGCAGCAGGCGGGGTTCAGTCCGATCTGCTCCCACGACCCGAGGTCGCGCCGGAGCCGGCGGTCGTGGGTGGAGACCACTACGGCCGCGTCGGTGGCCCGGAGGGCCTCCGTGAGCTCGTCGACGAGGGCGATCGACAGATGGTTCGTCGGCTCGTCGAGCAGGAGCACGTGCGGCCGTGACGCGAGCGCCGTCGCGAGGTCGAGACGTCGTTGTTGCCCCATGGAGAGTTCTCGGAGGGGCCTGTTCGCGTCGACGGGCGGGAGCAGACCGAGAGAGTTCAGCGAGACGGTGTCGGACTCGGCGAGGACGCCGTCGCTGACGAGCCGGCCCAGATGGGCGGCGAACACGTCCCGGGCGCGGCGGGCCCCGGCGCGCGGTGACTCCTGCGTCAGCAGCTGCACCCGGGCCGTGCGGGCGGTGCGCACCGCCCCGGTGGTCGGCTCGAGCCGGCCGGCCAGTACCGACAGCAGCGTCGACTTGCCCGCGCCGTTGGGCCCGGTGACCAGCAGCCGCGAGCCAGAGTCGAGCGCGACCGTGACGGGCCGGTCGAGACGTCCGGGGACGGTCACCTCCTCGACACCGACCAGCGTCACGCCGGGGCGAACCGGCAGGTCCGGCATCCGGAACCGTTGCGGCGGCGGAGGCATGGTGACGGCGTGCCCGGCCAGGTCCTCACGCCGCCGGTGCACGGACCGGACGAGCGCGGGCGCGCGCGTCGCCCGCTGGTGCTTGCCGGTGCCCTTGTCCGGGCGCCATCCGGTGACGAGTCTGTTCTGCGCCTCGGACAGGTCCTGGGTCAGGCGGGCGTGTTCGGCCTGCTGCTGCTCGTACTCGGCCGCCCAGCGCGCCCGCTCGGCGCGTCGTCCCTCCTGGTAGCCGGCGAACCCTCCGCCGTAGACGCGGGGCAGGCCGTCGCGGCTCGGGTCGAGATCGAGCACGGTCGTGGCGACGTCGGAGAGCAGGGCACGGTCGTGGCTGACGAGCACCACGCCGCCCCGGTGGCCGCGGAGCTGGTCGGTCAGGAAGTCCAGACCGGCGGCGTCGAGGTGGTTCGTGGGCTCGTCGAGCAGCAGGAAGTCGTGCGCGGCGCCGAGCAGGCAGGCCAGACGGACGCGGTAGCGCTGCCCGACCGACAGCTCGGCCAGGAGCCGCGACCGGTCGGTGACGGCACCGAGGTTCTCCAGCGCGAGGTCGACGCGCCGGTCGGCGTCCCACGCGTCCAGCGACTCCGCGGCGTCCAGGGCGGCCGCGTACTCCTCGGCCGCACCCGGTCGTTCCTCGGCGAGTCCCCGGGTGCCGAGGTCGAGCGCCGCCAGGGCGGCGCGGGCGTCGGCGAGCTCGACGTCGACCAGGTCGCCGACGGTGCGACGGCCGCCGGAGTCCATCTCCTGTTCCGCGACGCCGATCGTGCCGATGCGGTGGACGGTCCCGGCGTCCGGGACGAGCGCGCCGGAGAGAACGTGCAGCAACGTCGACTTGCCGCGACCGTTCTCGCCGACGACGCCCCACCGCGAGTGCGGGGTGACGGTCATGTCGACGCCGGCGAGAACCGTCCGGCCGCCGCGGTCGATGCGGACGCCGGTCGCCGTCAGTTGGGCCCGCTCTCCGGCGGGCAGTGGACAGGCAGGGGTGAGTGGCATGGCTCCTCCGAGCAGAGCTCCGCCCCGGAGTGGTCACGAGGGGATGCGGGAGCTCCGCGAGCTGACGGGAGACCCGGAACGGGTCCGTGCAGACGTCAGCGACCCGCGGCCACACGTCGTGCAGGGGCGGGCGCTCGGGTACCGGTCAGAGGTACAGGGGGAGTTGCACGTCGACGACGTTAGCAGCCGGGCCGGCGTGATCCGACTGCTTTCCGCGGCCCGGTCGGCACTGCCACCACTCGTCGACGACGGGCGCAGGTTCCCGCCGCTCGGACGGGTGCAGCTCGGCGTAGCGCTCCGTGAACGACACGGACGATCCGGACATTCGTCGAGACTGCCACCCGGGACGTCGCTCAGGAACGCGCCACCCGGTACTCCTGCTTCCCGTCCCGGTCCCGCACCACGATCCCCAGCGCACGCAGGCGGTCCTGCGCATCACCGACGGCGCCGGACTGCCCGTCCTTCAGTGCCCGGGCCCGGCGTCGGAGCAGTTCGTGGGTGGTCGCGTCGAGGTCGGGATGGCCGTCGACCCAGCGCGTGAACTGCGCGTCGTGCGGGTCGGCGGCACCGCGCCAGGGGTAGCCGAACCGCTCGAAGGCCTCCTGCACCTGCGTCCAGGACAGGTCCGAGGCCTTGTTGCGTGCCAGCTCGGTGGTGCGGGCGTCGAGGAGCACGAGGTCCTTGCCGTCGCGGAAGACGGCGTCCACGCGTTCGCGGGGCAGGTAGTGCTCGGCGCCGTCCTGGGTGAGGCCGACGTGGTCGCGGTCGACCGTCAGGACCAGGCTCTCCTTGATCGCCTGCTGCGCCACGTAGATGCCGGCGGCGACGCCGAGCAACGTCGTCACCAGCACCGCCCATCCGGTCGGGAGCTGCGCCAGGATCCTCAGCGGGCCGGGTGCGGAGTCGACCGTGGACAGCATCCAGCGCACCAGCGGTGCGACCACGAAGCCCAGGCCGAACCCGGCGATCGGCGTGCCGATCCGGAACAGCCACGGCCACACTCCGGGCAGCGCCAGCGTGACGGGCCGGTCGTCGGTGGTCGTCATGGTGTTTCCCCCTCGGTGTCGTGCGGTGCGCTCGTCGCGGGCGGCGTTCGCAGGAAGGCGGTCACGATCCGGTGCAGCATCGGCCGGGGGTCTCGGTCCGGGTCGGCGCTGAGAAAGGCACCGTCGACGATCGACTGGACCCAGCCCGCGGCCTCGGTGGCGTCGAGCGACGGGTCGACGACGCCGGCCGCCCGCCCGCGGTCGATGTGCGCGGCCAGGCCTGCGACGACCAGGTCGTTCGTCTCCATCACCACGCGGTCCAGCTCCGGATCCCGGCCGAACTGGCGGATCAGCTCGACGACCAGGCCCTGCGTGGCCGGATCCTGGATGTCGGTGGCCATCTCGTCGACGATCGCGAGGACGGCGGCGATCGGGTCGGTCACCCCGGCGTGGCGTTCGATCATCGCGCGGGATCCGGCGAGGTCGGCCTCGAAGATCGAGCGGAAGACGGCGCGCTTGTCGGTGAAGTAGTAGAAGACGCTGCCCGAGCTCAGGCCGGTTGCTCGGGCGATGTCGGCTGCCGTCGTGCCCTCGAAACCCTTCGTCGCGAAGAGGCCCGCCGCGGCGTCGCTGATCGCCGTGCGTCGCGCCTCGGTCAGTGCGGGGTCGGTCGTCCGTGCCACGACGGCGAGCGTACCTGATTTACTGATCGATCAGTCAGTTAATTATTGGATACGGCCGCTAGCCTGGGGGAATGGAGCTACGACCGGTGGCCCGGGTGGAGTCCCCGCTGCGCGAGCGCGCGGAGGCGCCGAAGCAGGGCGACGAGGGCGCGCCGGAGGCCTGGCTGGTGTTCGACGCCGACGTCGCCGCGGCGATGGCGGACCTGCGCGCCGGCGACGACGCCCTCGTCCTGACCTGGCTCGACCGCGCCGACCGGAGCGTGCTCACGGTGCGTCCGCGCAGCGACCCGTCGCGGCCGGAGACAGGCGTCTTCAGCACGCGGTCGCCGGACCGGCCGAACCCGATCGGGCTGCATCGGGTGCGGGTGCTGGAGGTCGACGGCCTGCGGGTGCGGGTCGGTGACCTGGAGGCGATCGACGGGACGCCGGTCGTCGACGTCAAGCGGGTGCTGGAGCGTCCCGGCGACCGGTAGCGGTCAGTGCTCGTGCATCCACGGGTGCGGGTCGCGGCCGGCGCCCATCAGGAACTGGTCGCGCCAGGACACGTGGATCTCCGGCGGGGGCAGCGGCAGCGGCTCGCGGAACCATCCGCGCTCGCGCCACCGCTCCGCCTCCGGCTCGGTCCGCTCCCAGAGGATCTGCGACAGGTCCTCGTGCAGCGGGCAGGCCCGCGAGCCGAGGTTCATCGCGATGTCGTGGGCCAGGAACGAGCGCGCCATCGTGAGCTGCCACAGCAGGTCGGCGACGGTCGTGGTGGAGCCGGAGAGGTCCCTCGCCTCGGCGTCGCCGTCGGTGGCCGCGCGGGCGGCGTCGGCGGCGATCCCGGAGCACCGGACGACGGCGGCGTGCGGGTCGTCGCCGAGGGGGTCCTCGTCGGCGGGGCCGGGGTCCTTACCGGCCAGCAGGGCCGGGACCTGCGCGTCCTCACGGGCCAGGCGCAGGATCGCGGCGCGCATCGTCGACGGCGCGTCGTAGCCGGGGATGTCGAGCAGCGCGGGGAGCTGGATGGTCCATCCCTCGGATCGGATCCGTCCGACGACCTCGTTCAGGACCGGCTGGGCCTTCAGGAACAGCTCCGCTTCGCGGATCATCGTTCGTCTCCTTCGGCGACTCTGCAGGGAGGACGTCATCATCGCCGGTCGGAGCGGGGTTCGGAAAGGGGATCTCCGATCAGGGCTCCCGCCGTCGCGCCCGGAACGCGGCCGCCTTGACGCGGTTCTGGCACGCCGTCGAGCAGAAGCGCTTCGTGCCGTTGCGGGAGACGTCGACGAACACCCGGTCGCACTCCGGCGCCGAGCACACCCCGAGCCGGTCGTGCATCGGGTTGCCCAGCACGACCGCCAGCGCGGTGGCCATCGACGCCGCCCAGCTCCGGGCCCAGCCGGCGTCGGCGGCGTGGAAGTGCAGGTGCCAGGGCCCCTCGCCGTGCCGGGCCAGCACCGGGGCGGCGCCCGTCTCGGCGATCAGCGCGTTCACGGTCGCGCAGGCGGCGTCGAGGTCGCCCGCCTCGACCGCGGCGAACACGGTGTGGAGACGGTCGGTCCAGTCGCGTAGCCGGGCGATCTCCTCGTCGGGGACGGCGCGGTGACGGTGACGGTCGCGCGGGGCGAGCACGTCGTCGAGGCCGGAGTGCCCCTCCGCGGTGTAGCGGCGGCCGCGTTCCCAGCCCGGGGTGAGCAGGTTGACCGCGCCCACGGCGGCCGTCACCACGTCACTGGTGTGACTGTCGAAGTCCACTTGACCAGTCACCTCCTCGTCTCTACCGTCGTCACTGCTGAATACCTTAACGACAGTGACGGAGGAGATCGTGGTCGCACCCGCAGCAGAGATCGACCCGCAGGTGGCCGCCGAGTGGATCGGCCGCTGGGACGCCCAGCAGGAGGGCTACGTCGCCGACCGGGAGGAACGGTTCGCGGTGCTCGCCGACGTCGTCGACGCGGCGGTGCGGGACGTCGCGGAGCCCGTCGTCGTCGACCTGGGGTGCGGCCCGGGGTCGCTGGCCGCGCGCCTGTCCGCGCGGATCCCGCACGCCCGGTTCGTCGGCGTCGACGCCGACCCGCTCCTGGTCGGGCTCGCCCGCGCCCACTACGGCGACGTCGCCACCTGGGTGCTCGCCGATCTGGCCGACGACGCGTGGGCCGACGCGCTCCCGCCGACGATCCACGCCGCCGTCTCCACCACGGCCCTGCACTGGATGGACGCCGATCAGCTCGCCGCGCTCTACCGGACCCTCGCCGCCCGCACCGCTCCCGGTGGAGTGTTCGCGAACGGTGACCACCTCGCCCTGGCCGACGGCGGGCTCACCGCGGTCGCCGACGAGGTGCGGGCCGGGCGGGCCGAACGGGCCCGGGTGCGCGACCGCGAGGACTGGCAGGCCTGGTGGGACGGCATCCTGGCCGATCCGCGGCTGGATGCGGTGACGGCCGGGCGGACCCGTGCCGCGTCCGCGCACCCGGAGCCCGACGAGCAGGCGGGGCCCGAGCAGATCGGCCAGGCCCAGCACCACCACGGCAGCAACCGGCTCTCGGTCACCGACCACGCCGATCTGCTGCGTGCCGCCGGGTACGCCGCGGCCGGCCCGGTCTGGCAGTCGGGTGAGGACCACGTGCTGGTCGGACTGCGCTGACCACCCGCGGTCTGGGGGGATCAGCCGGCGCGGGCGGGGGTGCCCGACGTCGCACGCATGATGCGCCGGGCCTCCTGCACCTCCGGCGGGGCCGGGACGTCCGGGAGGAAGCCGGTGGCGGTGCACAGGGCGCGCAACGCCAGCGAGGTGGTCAGGTCGGTCGTGGGCAGTCCGGGCAGGCCGTACATGCGCCGCGCCCAGCGTGGCAGGGTCGCCATCCCGAGCGAGGCGGCCGTCGAGATCAGCAGTTTCACCGCGGGCGGCATGTCGCCCTTCGGGGCGAACAGGTTGCCGGCGCCGATCCGGGCCTCGTCGCTGAGGTACAGCTCGGGGCGCATCCGGTCGAAGTAGTGGCGCATCTGCGTGACCGTCGACGGCACGACCGCCGGGTCCAGCCCGACGACCTCGGCCGCCCGCACGCTCTCGGCCAGGTACCGCTCGGCCCCGGCGGCGTCGAGCAGACCGGCCCGGCGCGCGATGTCGAGGTACGAGGCGATCTCGCCGCAGTGCACCCACAGCAGGCCGGCCGACTCGTCGATCCGGAACGTCTCGTCGACGTCGGGGTCGTAGCCGCGCAGGCCGGCGTGCAGGCCCCGCACCCGCGCGCCGATCTTCTCGACGTCGGCGGTCGACCCGAACGTCCGGGTGTTGACGAACTCGACCGTCCGCTCGAACCGGGCCCAGGCCTTCTTCGGGTCGAACAACGCCGAGTTCTGGTACGTCCCGCGCATCACCCGGGGGTGCAGCGACTGCAGCAGCAGCGCGCGCATCCCGGCCACCCCGAGCACCGGCTCGAGGTGGACCCGCCAGGTGACCGAGTCCGGCCCGAACAACCCGTGATCGCTGCCGTCCATGTCATGAGCACACCACCGGGTGAACGGATCGGCGAGTCGATCGACGTCCCTCCGGAACATCCCGGGGTCGTGATGGGGCCGAACCCCAGGACCCGGTCGCCCGAATCCGGGCATCATGGACATGTGCGCCTACTGCTGAACCTCATCTGGCTCGTGCTCTGCGGCTTCTGGATGGCTGTGGGCTACGTGCTCGCCGGTCTGGTCGCGTGTGTGCTGATCGTGACGATCCCGTTCGGCATCGCGTCGTTCCGGATCGCGGCCTACGCCCTGTGGCCGTTCGGGCGCGACGTCGTCCGCCGCCCGACCGCGGGCGCGGCGTCGACCATCGGCAACGTCCTGTGGATCGTGTTGTTCGGCTGGTGGCTGGCCCTCGGGCACGTCGTCACCGGCATCGCGCTCTGCGTGACGATCATCGGCATCCCGCTCGGGATCGCCAACTTCAAGCTCATCCCGATCTCGCTGCTGCCGCTGGGCTCGGAGATCGTCGACTCCGACCACTACCTGCCGGCCCGGGTCTGACCTGCTTCTCGCCCGCCCGCAGGTCCTCGACGGCCCACCGTGGTCCGGAACGTCGTCACGGTGACGGCATTCCTCAGACGTCGTCGGAGAGGAACTGGGCTCCCGCGACGGCCAGGTGCGACGGGTCGTCGACGCCGCACAGCTCGCGCGCGGAGTGCATCGACAGCACCGGGATCCCGACGTCGACGGTCCGGATGCCCAGTCGCGTCGCCATGATCGGCCCGACGGTCGTGCCGCAGGGGACCGTGTTGCGCGAGACGAACGTCTGGGTGGGGACGCCGGTGTCGCGGCAGGCCCGCTGCCAGGCCGCCGCGCCGGGGGCGTCGGTGGCGTAGCGCTGCACCGCGTTGACCTTCAGCGACGGGCCGCCGTTGGGGATGGACAGGTGGTCGGTGTCGTGGCGGTCGAGGTAGTTCGGGTGCGCCGCGTGCGTGACGTCCACCGACAGGCAGCGCGAGCGCGCGAACACCGTGCGGCGGGCGTCGAAACCGCCCGCGAGCTGGGTCAGGACCGTCTCCAGCAGCGGCCCGGCCGCGCCGGTGGCGGTGTCGGAGCCGATCTCCTCGTGGTCA
The DNA here is from genome assembly GCF_004217185.1 of Pseudonocardia sediminis. NCBI lineage: Bacteria > Bacillati > Actinomycetota > Actinomycetes > Pseudonocardiales > Pseudonocardiaceae > Pseudonocardia > Pseudonocardia sediminis. Next base: position 223,646 of record NZ_SHKL01000001.1, read on the forward strand.
AAGCCGACGAACACCGGCACCGTGCCCGGCGCGCGCTCGGTGGCGTCGAGCAGCGCGGTGATGCCGGCGTGCACCGACGCGAGGTTGTCCAGGCGCGGGGCGGCGAGCAGCTCCTCGTTGCGCCCGAGCGTGGACGGCGGGGTGAGGTCGAACGTGACGAGGTCGTGCGCGGCGACCTCGGCGGCGTCGACCCCGGCCCGGTCGGCGAGGAACTCGATCAGCTCGCCGTCGGTGGGCTTGCCGATGCCCCAGACCGGCAACAGGTGACGCTGCGCGTCGAGCGTCAGGCCCTGGTTGACGCTGCGGTCGAGGTGGATGGCCAGCTGCGGGATGCGCAGCAGCGGGCGGTCGATGTGCACCGGCACGACCGAGCCGTCGTAGAGCGCGAGACGCCCGGCGAGGCCGAGGTCGCGGTCGAGCCAGGAGTTCCACAGCGCGCCGCCGTAGACCTCGACGGCGACCTGCCGCCAGCCGGCCGCACCGGTGTCCGGGTTCGGCTTGACCTTGAAGCCGGGGGAGTCGGTGTGCGCGGCGAAGATCCGCAGGGGCGCCGCGCCGGCGACGGCGGGCTGACGCCAGGCCAGGATCGTGCCGTCGCGCACCAGGTAGCGACCGCCGGGGGCGGTGTTCCACTCGGCGTCCTCGGCCTGGGCGGTGAACCCCGCGGCCTCCAGACGCCGGACCGCCTCGGCCACCGCGTGGTACGGCGACGGGCTCGCGGTGACGAAGGAGGCCAGATCGCGCGCTGCGTCATACACCTGCGGCATCCTCGCAGGGATGCGGGAACCGTCGTACGAGGTGGTGGTGGTCGGGGCCGGGTCGGCCGGGTGCGTGCTGGCCGGGCGGCTGTCCGAGCGGGGGGTCCGGGTGCTGCTCGTCGAGGCCGGTGCGCTGTCCGTCCCGCCGGACGTCGCGTCTATCGCCTCGCTCGCCGCGACCGCCCCCGAACACGCCCTGAACTGGGCTTTCCGGGCCAACCTGACCCGCTGCGGACGCGAGGCGGCGGTGCCGCGGGGCAAGGTGCTCGGCGGCTCGGGGGCGATCAACGGCGGCTACTACGTCCGCGCCGTCCCGGCCGACTTCGCCGACTGGGCCATCCCCGGCTGGTCCGACGACGACGTCCTGCCCTACTACCGGCGCGCCGAGAACGACCTGAACGAGACCGGCCCGCGGCACGGCGACGCCGGCCCGATGCGGATCACCCGCCCGTCCGGCCCGCTGCTGGCCGACGCGACCCGCCCCTTCCTCGCCGCCTGCGCCCGCCTGGGCTACCCCGCCGAGCCGGACAAGAACGGTGCCGCTCCGCCCGGCGCCGGGCCGGTCCCCACCAACGCCGTCGGTGGACGCCGGGTCAGCGCGGCCACCGCCTACCTGCCGCCGCCGTGGGGGGACGCCGCGCCGCGCGACACCCTGACCGTGCGCGGCGGTTCCCCGGTGACGTCACTGGTGATCGAGGACGGTCGGGTCACCGGCATCCGTCTCGCCGACACCGTCGTGCACGCGGACGAGGTCGTCCTCGCGGCCGGCGCGGTCGGCACCCCCGCGCTGCTGCTGCGCTCCGGGATCGGCCCGGAGGACACGCTGCGCACGGCCGGGGTCCCGGTGCGGCGCGAGCTGCCGGGGGTGGGCCGTTGCTGGTCGGACCACCCCAGCGTGTTCGTGCCGTTCCGCGGCGGCGGCGGGATCGGCCCGGACGCGGTGGCCGGGCAGGCCGCGCTGAACCTCGACTCCGGCGCCGACCCGGCCGGTGACCTGGAGATCCTGCTGTTCGCGCGACCGTTCGCGATGGACGGTCCGGCGCACCTGATGTGTGCCCTGCAGCGCCCGGAGAGCCGCGGGATGCTCGCGATCACCTCGCCGGACGTGGCGGACCCGCCGCGCCTGGACTACAAGTACCTGCGCACCGAGTCCGACCGCCGCCGGATGCGCGCCGCGATCCGGATCGCCGCCGACATCATGCGCACCGCCGGCTGGACCCGCGTCGCCCCCGGTGGCGACGTACTCGGCAACGACGTCCGCCTCGACGGCTGGATCCGCGACGTCCTCACGACGTCGGTGCACCTGTCCGGCAGCGCGCGGATGGGGACCGACCCGGACGCCGTCGTCGATCCACAGCTGCGTGTGCACGGTGTGGACGGGCTGCGCGTCGCCGACACGTCGGTCCTGCCGTCGGTGCCCCGCCGGGGCCCCGCCGCGACCGCGATCATGATCGGCGAGAGGGCCGCGGACCTCGTCCGGGAGTCGGCGTGATCACCGCGCTGGGAGCGGAACCGACCTGGACGGTCGCCTCCGCTCCCACTGCCGTGATCATGCCTCTGTGAATCTCGGGTGCCGGGACCGACTCGACCGGCTACCTTCCGCGACGTGCTCCGGGAGGCCTCGGTCGGTGACGTCGCGGTGATGCGGGCGGTCGAGCGCGCGGCGGGGGAGCCGTTCCGCGGGCTGGGGATGGACGCCGTCGCCGACGACGAGCCGCCGCCCGTCGCGGTGCTGCGGGAGTTCGTCGACGACGGCCGGGCGTGGGTCGTCGAGCGTGACGGCGAGGTCGTCGCGTACCTGGTCGCGGCGGTGGTGGACGGCTGCGGGCACGTCGAGCAGGCGTCGGTGCACCCCGATCACGCCGGGCACCGGTACGGCGCCGCACTCGTCGAGCACCTCGCGTCCTGGTCGCGCGAGCGGGGCCACCCGGCGCTGACGCTCACCACGTTCCGCGACGTGCCCTGGAACGGCCCGTACTACGCCCGGTGCGGGTTCCGGACCCTGGACGACGACGAGCTCGGCCCGGGTCTGCGGGCGATCCGCGCGGACGAGGCCGCCCGCCGCCTGGACCGGTGGCCGCGGGTGGCGATGCGCCGGGACCTCAGCCCGAGGACCTGACCTGCCGGAACGGGACGTCCTTGTCCACCTCGGGCTCCTTGGGCAGGCCGAGGATCCGCTCGCCGACGATGGTGCGCTGGATCTGGTCGGTGCCCCCGCCGATCGAGGTGAAGTAGGCGTTCATCGCGGCGAAGTTCGCCTCGTCGCCGTCCGGGTGCGCGGTGCCCTCGAGCATCGCCTCGGGCCCGACGATCGCGGTCTGAACGGCCCCGTCGAGGTGCACCATCCGCGACATCAGCAGCTTGCCCAGCGACGCGACCGGCGACGACGTGCCCTGCTCCAGCTCGGCCTGCGCCCGCTGGTTGTTCCACCGGTTCACCGCACGCAGCGTCAGGAGCCGGGCGATGTCGTCGCGGACGAGCGGGTCGGACAGCCGTCCGTGCCGGCGGGCCAGCCCGACGAGGTCGACCTCCCCGGACGCGTCCACCGCCCGTCCGCTGCGCACGCTCGCGCCGATGTTGGACTCCGCCAGCGCGGCCCGCTCGTAGGCCAGCGCGGTCTGCAGCACCCGCCAGCCCTGCCCGGGCGCGCCGAGCATGTGCGTGGCCGCGACCCGGGCACCGGTCAGGAACACCTCGTTGAAGTGCGCCTCGCCGGTCATCTGCCGCAGCGGACGGACCTCGACGCCGTCCTGGTCCATCGGGAGGAAGAAGAAGCTCAGCCCGCGGTGTTTCGGCACGTCCGGGTCGGTGCGGGCGATCAGCATCCCGTAGTCGGCGCGGGCGGCGCCGGACGTCCAGACCTTCTGCCCGTCCACGACGAACTCCCCGCCGTCGGCGACGGCGGTCGTGCGGACGGCGGCCAGGTCCGACCCCGCGCCGGGCTCGCTGTAGAGCAGGCACATCGTGACCCGGTCGAGCAGCAGCGGCCGCAGCAGCTGATCCCGCAGCTCGGGGGTGCCGAACGCGAGGACGGTGTTCGCCCACAGGTTCACCCGGTCCTGGCCCGATCCGGGAGCCCCGACCGAGCGGAACTCCTCCTCGACGGCGTCCGCGTCGGCGTCGGACATCCCGAGGCCGAGGGCCTCCCGCGGCCAGCGCGGGACCGCGTACCCCGAGTCGACGACGCGTTCGCGCCACGCGGCGCGGTCGGCGGGGGAGTCCCGGTGGCGGGGGTCCCAGTGCTCGGCGAGCCAGGCGCGGACCTCTCCGCGGACCCCGCCGGCCGGGACCGGTGCGGCCGGGCCGTCGTCCCGGGCGACGGGGGAGGAGGAGAGGACGGCAGCGCCCTGCTCGACCGCGGCCAGGTACCGCTCCCGGTGCTCCGACGCCCCGTCGAACAGCGCCGCGGCACTGCGGGCGCGCCGCAGGTAGAGGTGCGCCGGGTGCTCCCAGGTGAACCCGATCCCGCCGTGGATCTGGATGGTGTCCCCGGCCGCCCGGACGAACGTCTCCGAGCAGAACGCCTGCGCCATCGACGCGACGGCGCCCGCGTCCGGCCGGTCCTCCGCCAGCGACCACGCCGCCTGGTACGCCGCCGAGAAGGCCGACTCGACGTCGACGAGGAGGTCGGCGCACAGGTGCTTGACGGCCTGGAAGCTGCCGATCGCCCGGCCGAACTGCACCCGCTCCTTCGCGTACGCCACGGACATGTCCAGCACCGCGCGGGCCCCGCCCGCCTGCTCGGCGGCCAGCACGATCCCGGCCGTGCGCAGCGCGCGCTCCAGCGCCCGTGCCGCGTCCGGGCCCTCGGCGAGCAGACGCGCGGGTGCCGCGTCGAAGGTGACGTCGGCCAGCGGGCGGCTCGTGTCCACGGTGCCCAGCGGCGTCACCGTGACCCCGGGCGCGCCGGCGTCGACGGCCAGCACCCGCGGGCCCTCGGCGACCACGAGCAGCAGGTCGGCGACCGGTCCGTCGGTGACCCAGCGGCGGCGGCCGGTCACGGAGGCGCCCGTCGCCACCACACCGGAGCCGCCGGTGTCGTTCCACCCGTCGTCACCGGCCACGGCGACGGTGGCGATCCGGCGGCCGGAGGCGACATCGGGCAGGTACTCCACGGCGGCCCCGCCGCCCATCTCGGCGAGCAGCGTCGCCGCCAGGACGGCGCTGGACAGGTACGGCACCGGCGACAGCCGGCGGCCGATCTCCTCGGCGACGATCGCGAGCTCGACCGGACCGGCCCCGCCCCCGCCGTGCTCCTCGGGGACGGCCAGCCCCACCACCCCGAGCTGCTCGGCCAGCAGTTCCCAGAGCTTCCGGTCCAGGACCGGCCCGGTCGTGTCCGGAGGGGCGGCGCGCCCGGCGTGGTCGTCGAGCAGCTCGCGCACCGCGGAACGCAGGGCGACCTGCTCGTCGCTGAAGTCGAAGGTCACGCCGTCAGCGTCGTTCACCGTCCGGTCCGGGGCAAGATCACCCGTGCCGTGACGGCGCGCTGGCGCGGTCGGGGCTGATTAGGTTGGGGCCATGACGTCGGACAACCCGTTCCTCGCGCCCAGCGACCTGCCCCACGAGCTGCCGGACTTCACCCGGATCCGCGACGAGCACTTCCTCCCGGCGTTCACCGCGGGCATGGAGGCCCAGCTCGCCGAGATCGCCGGGATCGTCGCCTCCGGCGAGCCGACGTTCGAGAACACGATCGTCGCCCTGGAGCGCTCCGGGCGGATCCTCGACCGGGTCGCGCGGGTGTTCTTCACCCGCGTCGGCGCGCACACCTCGCCGGCCATCCAGGAGATCGAGGCCGAGATCGGCCCGCGCCTGGCCGCGCACTCGGACACGATCGGCCTGGACCCGGCCCTGTTCGCCCGGATCGACGCCCTGCACGCCGCGCGCGACGACCTGGGCCTGGACCCGGAGTCGTTGCGCCTGCTCGAGCGCCATCACCGCGACGCCGTGCGCGCCGGGGCCCGTCTCGGCCCGGACGAGCAGACCCGGCTGCGGGCCCTGAACGGGGAGCTCTCGACGCTGTCCACGGAGTTCGGCACCCGCCTGCTGGCCGGGGCGAACGCCGCCGCCGTGCACGTCACCGACGTCGCGCGTCTGGACGGTCTGTCCGCCGACGCGATCACCTCGGCGGCCGGAGCGGCCGCCGACCGCGGGTACGACGGCGGCTACCTGCTGACGATGGTGCTGCCCACCCAGCAGCCCGCGTTGGCGTCGCTGACCGACCGTGCGTTGCGCGAGGAGCTGCACCGGGCCTCGGTCGGGCGCGGCTCCGAGCCCGGCCCGCACGACACCCGCGACCTCATCCGCCGCACCGCGACGCTGCGCGCCGAGCGGGCCCGGCTCCTGGGCTACCCCGACCATGCGTCGTACGTGATCGACGACGCGACGGCGCGCACCGCAGAGGCCGCCGGGGAGATGCTCGCCGGTCTCGTCCCGGCCGCGGTCGCCAACGCCGACCGGGAGGCGGCCGAGCTCGCCGGGCTGGCGGGCCACCCGCTGGAGGCGTGGGACTGGGCGTTCTACGCCGAGCGCTACCGCAAGCAGCATTTCGACGTCGACGCCTCCGTGCTGCGGCCCTACCTCGAGGTCGACCGGGTGATCCACGACGGCGTCTTCCACGCCGCCGGCGAGCTGTACGGGATCACCCTCACCGAGCGCACCGACCTGCCCGTCTACCACCCCGACGTCCGGTACTGGGAGGTCACCGACGCCGACGGCTCCGTGCTGGGGCTCTTCGGCGCCGACCTCTGGGCGCGGCCCAGCAAGCGCGGCGGGGCGTGGATGAACAGCCTCGTGTCGCAGTCGACGCTGCTCGACCAGCACCCGGTCGTGATGAACACCCTGAACCTGGTCAAGCCCGCCCCGGGCGAGCCGGCGCTGCTCACCCTGGACGAGGTCCGGACCCTGTTCCACGAGTTCGGGCACGCCCTGCACGGGCTGTTCTCCTCGGTCCGCTACCCGACGTTCTCCGGTACGTCCGTGCCGCGCGACTTCGTCGAGTTCCCCTCCCAGGTCAACGAGATGTGGCTGGAGGACCCGGCGGTGCTCGCCCGGTTCGCCCGTCACCACGAGACCGGCGAGCCGCTGCCGACGGCGCTGCTCGACGCCGCCCTGGCCGCCCGCGGCTACGGCGAGGGTCAGGCCACCACGGAGTACCTGGCCGCGTCGCTGCTCGACCAGGCCTGGCACCGGATCACCCCGGACGGCGGGCCGGCGACGGCCGACGACGTGCTCGCGTTCGAGGCCGACGCGCTCGCCGCCGCCGGCGTCGCGCACCCGCAGATCGCCCCGCGCTACCGCAGCACCTACTTCAACCACGTGTTCGGCGGCGGCTACAGCGCGGCCTACTACTCCTACATCTGGGCCGAGGTACTCGACGCCGACACCGGCGCCTGGTTCACCGAGCACCAGGGCCTGCGGCGGGAGAACGGCGATCGGTTCCGTCGCGAGCTGCTCTCCCGCGGCGGCGCCGTCGACCCGATGGAGGCCTACCGGGCGTTCCGCGGGCGCGATCCGGAGATCGGGCCGCTGCTGGAGCGCCGCGGCCTGGCGACGACCGGGAGCTGAGCGAAGCCGGGCCCGGAGACACCGAACCGCCCGTCACGTCCGGTGGGGAGCGCTGGACGTGACGGGCGGTTCGCGGTGTGCGGAGCCGGTATCGCTCCGCGGGGGAGAAGGCCTACTTGTACTGGCGCATCCAGGCGACCTGCATCTCGGTCGGCTCGGGGGAGCCGCCGTCCGGGAAGTAGTCGAGCTGGATGGTCGGGTGCATCGCACCCGGGGGCTGCGTCGAGGAGTCCGTGTTCTGGAACCACTGGACGCCGTCGATGTAGCCGGTGATGCCCTCCGGGGTCCAGGACACGGCGTAGTTGTGCCACTGGGTGATGTCGAGGCTCTTCTTCGCCGAGTCCTGCGAGTTGTCGGACCCGTAGTGCAGGAAGAACGAGACGTCGTCGGCCGCGCTGTTGGTCTCCGCGAAGTCGATCTCGCCGCCCTCCGGCCACTGGCCCGAGTCCGGCCACAGGAGCAGCACCGGGTGGTACTGCTTGTCGCCCTTCGGGAACTTCGCGCGCACCTCCCACTTGCCGTACTTCTGGCCCTCGCCCCAGGAGATGCCGCCGGTGTTGCCCTCGGAGTCGCCCTTGATGACGAGGTTGCCGTTCTCCATCGACACCGCGTCCGGGGTGCGGCGGCCCTGACCGTCGTGGCCGGGACCGTCGTACGCGCTCCAGTTCGCCCCGAGGCCACCACCGGTGAACTCGTCGCCGCCGGCCGCGGCCCAGCCCTGTTTCAGCGCGGTCTGCACGCCCTCGCCGGCGACCTGGGCGGCACCGGCCACCGGGGCCGCGAGCCGGGCGGGCGCCGAGCCCGACCCACCGCCGGAGCTCGATCCCGATCCCGAGTCCTCCGACGCGGACTCCTGCGCGGCGGCGGCGGCCGCAGCGGCGGCCTGCTGGGCCCGGCGCTTCTCGGCGGCCCTCTCGGCCGCGACGGCGGTGCCGATCTGGTCGGTGGCGCCCTGGGTGACCTCGGCCAGCGTGCGTGCCCCGGCCTCGCCGTTCGACGCGTTGGACGCCGCCTGGCTGGTGTCGGAGGACGAGCGACGCGCCGAGGCGTCGTTCACCAGGGCCGAGTTCAGGTCGGGGGCCTGCGAACCGGGCTGCAGCGTCGTGAAGACCAGCGCCGCAGCCAGGATCGCGGCGCCGCCGATGCCCAGCGGCGCCAGCTTGCGCACGGAGGAGCGACGGGTCGAGACCTCGCGATCGACCTCGACCACGGAGGAGTCCGCGGATAGCGCGTCCTCGCCGGTGCCGGAGTCGGTGCCGAGGTCGTCGTCGGGGAGCCGGTGGGAGCCGGTTCCGGACGTCCGCTGGGTGGGCAGCTGACCGGCACCGTCGGTGTCGGTCGGTCGGTCCTCGACCAGGACACCCGTCCCGAGGTCGAGATCAGGGGTGACCGCATGGTGCCGGCCCGTCTGCACAGTGGGGGAGCTGTGCTCTGCGGTGACTCGTGCGATCAGCTCTCGGGGGTCGAGCTGATCCACCGCAGCGGAACTCTTCCGTCGCATGGGGCGGGACTCTATGGAGAGTCACGTTCGGTCACCAGCCAAACTGAGAAGGATGGTTGCCTCCTCGCGCCGACAGGTAGTCCTGGCGCGCTCAACGAGCACCTGGCGTAGCGAGACGCAAAGATCTACTCCGAACGGATCAACGTGGTTCTCAGGCAGGGCCGAACGGCGCAACCCGTCCGTGTCCGTCGCACCGTTAGCCGATTGTTACTGGCCTCCGGTGGCGCGAGAGTGGGTCGGATGACGCCCTCCGCTCCCCACGGGGTTCGTTCGTGACCGACGTCCTGATCCCGTCGCAACGCACGCACGCCCGACCACACACCGTCCTGCTCGCGCTCCCGCCGTCGGCCACGTCGCTGTCGGTGCAGCGCGGGCTGCGCCACGAGCTCGGAGCCGACGGCGTCGCCGTCGTGCCCGTGTCCGACGGCATCGGTCTGCTCGACGGCATCCGCTCCGCCGCCGCCGCACTCGTCGTCCTCGACATGGAGCTGCCCGGCCCCGACCCCGGTGTCGTTCTCGGTGCGCTGCACAACGAGGCCCCGACGACACCGGTCGTCGCGATCACCTCGCGCGAGCGCCGCGGCTCGCTCGTCGGGCTGCTGCGCGGGGACCGCGACGACTTCCTGCTGCGCCCCTTCATGGTCGACGAGCTGACCGCGCGGATCCGGCTGCGGCTGCGCGCCGCGGCGGGTCTTCCGGCGCCGATGGTGCTCAGCCACGGCGGGCTCGCGGTGGAGATCGACCACGAGGTGGTCTCGGTCGACGGCCGGCCGATCGCGCTCTCGCCGACCGAGTACGCGCTGCTGCTCGCGCTGCTGGCCCGCCCGGGCGAGGTCGTCTCGCACGACGACCTCGCCGACCAGGCGTGGTCCGAGCCGGTGTCGGCGAACCTGGTCCAGGTCTACATCTCCTACCTGCGCCGCAAGATCGGGCCGGAACGGATCCGCACGGTGCGCGGAGCCGGTTACCAGCTCGAGGGGTGAGTGGATTCCACCGGCACCGGTGATCGAATTCCGGTCATACGGCGGGAGGACGCTCGATGACGTTTCCCGGAAATTGCCCGCGGGCTCGTCGTGGACCCTGAACTCGCAGGTCAAACACCGTTAACCCGCTCGGGTGACGAATTGTGGACGGAACGACTCCGTCGCATAACTGTTCGGTCGTCATCGTGGGTGGGACCGGCATCGCAACCCGTGAACCGTGCTACCCACATCTCAGCCGTTCGGCATCTCGGCCCGGCCGGCATGAGGAGGGAAAACCATGACGTTCCTGTGGATCATCGGAATCATCATCGGCGGTCTGATCATCGGTGTGATCGGCAAGCTGATCCTGCCCGGCAGGCAGGCCATCCCGATGTGGCTGACGATCGTCGCCGGCATCGTCGGCGTCGTGATCGGCACGCTGCTCGCCCAGGCCTTCGGCCTCGGCACCGCCGGCGTCTGGAACATCGGCGAGATCATCCTGCAGATCGTGGTCGGCGTGATCGCCGTCGCCGCGGCCGCCGCGCTCTACCCGAAGATGGTCACCGCCAAGCGCTAGGCACCATCCGCACCCGGCCCGGCCCCGACGACGTCGCGGGGCCGGGCCGACGTGTGTGCGGACCCCGCGTGGGGCCGGTGACTCAGCCGGTGAACGCCGTCGCGGCGGCGATCAGCGCGTCGTTCTCCTCGGGCCGGCTGACCGTCACCCGCACCCCGTGCGGCGGGAACGGCCGGACGACGACCTTGTGCTCCGCGCAGTGCGCCGCGAACGCGGCCGAGCGGTCCCCGAGCGGGAGCCAGACGAAGTTCGCCTCGCTGGCCGGCACCGTGAACCCGGCCGCGAGGAGCGCGTCGCGCACCCGGTCCCGCTCGGCGACGACCTTCGCGCAGTCGGCCAGGATCTCGTCGCGGTGCTCGATCGCGGCGATCGCGCCGGCCTGGGCCACCGAGCTGACGCTGAACGGCGGGCACACCTTGCGCAGCGCCGCCGCCAGCTCGGGAGAGGTCAGCGCGTAGCCGACCCGCAGCCCGGCCATCCGGTAGGCCTTGGAGAACGTGCGCAGCACGACCAGGTTCGGGTGCGCGTCGAGCAGCGGGCGCCCGCTGACGGCGTCCGGGTCGGTGACGTACTCGGCGTAGGCCTCGTCGAGGGCGACCACGACGTCCGGCCCCACCGCGGCCAGGAAGCGCTCGAACTCGGCTCGGCGCACGACCGGCCCGGTGGGGTTGTTCGGGCTGCAGACGAAGATCAGGCGGGTCCGCTCGGTGACGGCGGCGGCCATCGCGTCGAGGTCGTGGCGGTACTCGCCGTCGAGGGGCACCGTGACGACGTCGGCGCCGCCGATCTGGGTGACGATCGGGTACGCCTCGAACGAGCGCCAGGCGAACATCACCTCGTCACCCGGTCCGAGGCAGCTGACCTGCACGAGCTGCTGGCACAGCGTCACCGAGCCGCACCCGACGGCGATCCGCTCCGGCGCGAGGTCGTACAGCGCGCCGATCCGCTCGGTGAGCTCGACGACGCCGAGGTCGGGATAACGGTTGCCGTCGGCCGCCGCCCGGACGATCGCGTCCAGCACGGCGGGTGCGGGCGGGTCGGCGACCTCGTTGCTGGCCAGCTTGATCAACCCGGGGACGGTGCGGCCCGGCACGTAGGCCGGCAGGGAGTCCAGATCGGGGCGGATCAGCGTCATGTCGGTCACGGTAACCGCTGGGGGATGACCCGGGTCGGACCACTCTGGAAGGGTCACGCCCATGACCGAGATCCGCACCGAGACCGTGCCGCTGGTGGACGGCAGCGAGCTGCGCCTGACGATCGCCGAACCGGACGGCCCGGTCCGCGGCGGTGTCGTGGTGCTGCACGAGGCCCGGGGGGTCACCGACTCGGTCCGCGGCCTGGTCAGCGGCATCGCGGGCGACGGCTGGCTGACCGTGGCCCCGCACCTCTACCACCGCGACGACGCCGACGAGATGGGCGAGGAGACCGACGACGCCCAGGTCGCCGACCAGGTCGGGCGTCTGGACTACGAGCAGGTCATGAGCGACTGCGACACCGCGTTCGGCTGGCTGGCCGAGCACGACGTGTCCAGCGACCGGATGGGCGTCCTCGGTTTCGACCTCGGCGGCACGGTCGCGCTGATCGTCGCCGCGAACCGCACCCTCGGTGCCGCCGTCACCGTGGCCGGCGGGGGGATCGAGAAGGCGCCCGCGGGCAGCGTCCCGTCGCTGGTCGACGCCGCACCCGAGCTGACCTGCCCGTGGCTGGGCATCTACTCCGAGGCCACCGACCCCGGCGCGCTGGACAAGCTGCGCGCCGCAGCGGCCGGGTCCGGGGTGGCGACGAACCTGATCGTCTACCCGAGCAGCGGCTACCGCTTCGACGACGACCCCGAGTCCGCCGCCGACGCCTGGCAGCGCGTCCTCAACTGGTTCGACTCGCACCTGCGCTGAGAACGCGCTGACGCGCCCGTGCGCGGCTGTGTAATCGGGGACGGGCACTGCCAGGGCAACGATTTCCGCGCACGAGGGCGTGCGGACGACGGGTCCTCGGAGACCACTGGCACCGCGGCGCGTCGTCGGCGAAGCTGGGGCCATGACGTCCGCAGAGACCGGCACCGCACTCGAGACGGACAGCCCGGAGACGGTGTGGCGGCCGGACCCGGCCACCGCACCGGACACCGAGATCGCGCACTTCGCCGCCTGGGTCCGTGACGAGCGCGGCGTCGAGATCGGCGACGTCACCGACTACGCCGCCCTGCACGACTGGTCCGTCCGCGACCTGGACGGCTTCTGGTCGGCCGTCGCCGAGTACTCCGGCGTGCTGTTCCACGACAAGCCGACGGCGACGCTGGGTTCCCGCGAGATGCCGGGTGCGGAGTGGTTCCCCGGCTCGACGCTGAACTACGCCGAGCACTCGCTGACCCCGGGCCCCGGCCGCGCCGACGACGACGTCGCGATCCAGTTCGTCCGCGAGGACGGCCTCGAGCGCACCGTCACCCACGCCGAGCTGCGCGACCAGGTCGGACGCGCCCGCGCCGGGCTCGTCCGGGCCGGGGTCGGCAAGGGCGACCGGGTGGTCGCGCTGGCCCCGAACAGCGTCGAGACGCTCGTCGCGTTCCTGGCCGCGGCCAGCCTGGGCGCGATCTGGTCGTCGTGCAGCCCCGACTTCGGCGCCCGCGCGGTGCACGACCGGTTCGCCCAGATCGAGCCGGCGGTCCTGGTCGCCGTCGACGGCTACCGCTACGGCGGCAAGGCCTACGACATCCGGGAGAACGTCGCGGCGCTGCGTGGGCAGATGCCGAGCCTGCGCGAGACCGTCCTGGTCGGCTACCTCGACCCCGACGCCACCCTCGACGGGACGACCCCGTGGGCGGAGTTCACGGCCGAGCACGCGCCGCTGGAGTTCACGCCGGTCCCGTTCGACCACCCGTTGTGGGTGCTCTACTCCTCGGGCACGACCGGCCTGCCCAAGGGCATCGTGCACGGGCACGGCGGGATCGTCCTCGAGCACCTCAAGGCGATGCGGCTGCAGCAGGGGCTCGGCCCCGGTGACCGCTTCTTCTGGTTCACCACCACCGGCTGGATGATGTGGAACTTCCTGATCGGCGGGCTCCTCGTCGGGGCGACGCTGGTGATGTTCGACGGCAGCCCCGGCTACCCCGACCTGGGTGCGCTGTGGAAGCTCGCCGCGAAGCACAGGGTCAAGCTGTTCGGGGTGTCCGCGCCCTACGTCCAGTCCTGCCTCAAGGCCGGCCTGCGCCCCGGTGACGAGCACGACCTGTCGTCGATGGCCGCACTCGGCTCCACCGGCGCGCCGCTGTCGTCGGAGGGGTTCCGCTGGATCGCCGACGCGGCGGGGAAGCACATCCAGATCTGTTCCGTGTCGGGCGGCACGGACGTCTGCGCGGCGTTCCTGGGCTCTGCCCCGACGGTCCCGGTGTGGCTGGGGGAGCTGTCGTGCGCCGCGCTCGGTGCCGATGTCCGGTCTCTCGGCGAGGACGGCACCGACCTGCTCGACGACGTCGGCGAGCTCGTGATCACGACGCCGATGCCGTCGATGCCGGTGATGTTCTGGAACGACCCGGACGGCTCGCGACTCCGGGAGGCCTATTACGAGGACTTCCCCGGCCGCTGGCGTCACGGCGACTGGGTCCGGCGCACCCCGCGGAACTCCTACGTCATCTACGGCCGCTCGGACTCCACGCTCAACCGCGGCGGGGTCCGGATGGGCACCGCGGACTTCTACGCCGTCGTCGAGGCGTTCGACGGCGTCGCGGACTCGTTGGTGATCGACACGACGTCGCTGGGCGCGAAGGAGGAGGGCTCGCTGCTCTGCTTCCTGGTCCTCGACGCCGGCGCGAGCCTGGAGCAGGTCGAGCCGGAGCTGAGGAAGGCCCTGCGCAAGGAGCTGTCCCCGCGGCACGTCCCGGACCGGTTCATCGTCGTGGACGCCGTGCCGCGCACCCTGAACGGTAAGAAGTGCGAGGTCCCGGTGAAGAAGATCCTGGCCGGGACCGCGCCCGAGAAGGCCGTCAGCACCGGAGCCCTGCAGAACCCGGACTCCCTCGCACCGTTCCTCGACCTGGCCGGACGCTGATCCCGACCCGGGTCGAAACCGGTGGATGCCGGTGTGTACTCTTGGCTTCGCTGGTGGCCGTGAGGCGCCGGGGAGGCTTCGCCTAGTCTGGTCTATGGCGCCGCACTGCTAATGCGGTTTGGGGTAACCCCCCATCCCGGGTTCAAATCCCGGAGCCTCCGCACTGGCGCGGCCGGACCCCCCGGGGTCGGGCGGCGACAGCACAACTGAACACATGCGCCCGTAGCTCAACGGATAGAGCATCTGACTACGGATCAGAAGGTTAGGGGTTCGAATCCCTTCGGGCGCACACAGGAATCAGCCCCGACCGGCACCGCCGGTCGGGGCTGATCTCGTTTCGGTCGATGATCGTCGTTCAGGCTGCGACAGGCGACAGGGTTGTCGCGCATCGCAGCCGGAGGTCTGATCATGAGCTCAGAGCACGGCGCCCGGGTCGTCGGCCGTCTCCGGAAGGATCACGCCCTCCTCCAGGACGTTCGCGCCCGGGACCTCGTGCAGGAACACGGCCACGTCCTCCTTCGCGTCACCGGTGATCGCGCACCAGGCGTCGGCCAGACCGTGCAGGAGCTCGCCCCGGATCTCGGCGGAGCGGCCCGAGCGGATGAGCCCGACCAGTCGTGGGCCGGTGACGGGCTCGCCGGCGACGAAGATGCTCCCCGCCGGGACCTCGACGAACGAGCAGTGCACGTACTTCCCGGGCGCACCGGTCACCTCGGAGTGCACCTTCGTCATCGCCGCGGCGACCTCGGCCTTGTGCTGCAGTGTCGCGCCGCCGGTCGGAACGGTGAACTGGTAGTACGGCACGGTGGCCTCCCGGGAGTGGTCGAACTCGATTCGAGTCCGACCGTAGCGTCGCCGGATGGTGCCTGCAAGCTCGACGGACTCGAAAAGTGTCCTACTCTGGAGGCATGAAGCACGACGAGTTGCAGGACGTCTACTGCTCGGTCGCCCGGACCTGGTCGGTGATCGGCGAGCGCTGGACGATGATGATCCTGCGCGAGTGCTTCCGCGGCGAACGCCGCTACGACCACTTCCGGTCCAAGCTCGGGCTGGGCAGCAACGTGCTCAACGACCGGCTGCGTCTGCTGGTGGACGCGGGCGTCCTGGACCGGGTGCGCTACCAGGACAACCCGCCCCGTCACGAGTACCGGCTCACGCCCAAGGGGGCCGACCTCTATCCGGTGCTCGTCGCCGTCATGGCGTGGGGCGACAAGTACGAGAACGACGTCCCGCCGGTGCGGCTGGTCCACCGCGGCTGCGGGCACGCGGCCGAGCCCCGGATGACCTGCGCCCACTGCGCCGAGCCGGTGGGGTGGCGGGACATGACGGCCGAGTTCGAGCCCGCCGCCTGGTAGGGCGCATCCGCCGCGGCGGCGCCCCGATCGGTGGATCGTGGCGCGCTCGGACCGGGGCGAGGTCCGGGGACATCGCCGGTGGTCCTAGCATCGGGGCGTGGCGATGTTCAGGATCTCGTACGCGGCGGAGCTGCTCGGCGTCAGCGACGACACGGTGCGCCGCTACGTCGACCAGGGGCACCTGTCGGTCCGCACCGACGCGTCGAACCGCAAGGTGATCGACGGCGTCGACCTGGCCACGTTCAGCCGGGAGCACGCCACCCTGCCCGGCGAGAAGTCGTCGATCCGCTCCTCGGCCCGCAACCGGATGGTCGGGCTGGTCACCGCCGTCACCGCCGACACCGTGATGGCGCAGGTCGAGATCCAGTGCGGGCCGCACCGCGTCGTGTCCCTGATGAGCACCGAGGCGGTCAACGAACTCGGCCTCGCGCCCGGGGAGCTGGCGGTCGCGGTCATCAAGTCCACGAACGTCGTCGTCGAGACGCCCCGCTGACCTCTCCCCGAGCCGGTCCGTCCGATCAGGGCGCGGCCGGCTCGAGTGCCGTGAACGCGGCCGCGTGGTCCGTCGCGAAACCCGTGACCGACCGCGGGGAGTACCCGGTCACGTCGGACACCGTCGTCGTGACGTCCGCGGCCTCGCCCCGGGCGTAGTGGGCGTAGTCCTCGACCAGGCCGTCGACCTGCCAGTCCGGCAGCACCCCGCGCAGGCTCGCCGCGAAGCTCTCCGGGTCGACGTCGACGAACGTCACGGTCCGGCCGACGGCGGCCGAGATCGCGGTGGCGATCTGCGCGTGCGTGACCGCGTCCGGGCCGGTGATCGTGTGCACCGCGGCGTCGTGCCCCGGCTCGGTCAGGGCCGTCGCGGCGACGGCGGCGATGTCGCGGACGTCGACGGCGCTGATCGGCACGTCACCGATCGGCGCGAAGAACCGGCCCTGCTCGCGGATCGGGCCGGCCATCGCGAGCAGGCCCTGGAAGAAGAGGTTCGGCCGCAGGAACGCGAACCCGATCCGCCGTTCACGGATCCGGCGCTCGACGGCCGCGTGGTAGCGCAGGAACCGGACCGGCGAGTCCTCGTCGGCGGCCAGCTGCGAGAGCTTGACGATCTGCGCGACGCCGGCCTCCGCGGCGAGGTCGACGAACCGTTCCTGCTGCTCCTGCGCCCGCTCGGACGACGGCGTCACCAGGTAGGTGCGCTCCACCCCGTCCAGGGCCGCCGCGATCGAGCCGGCGTCGTCGAAGTCCGCGACCACCGCCTCGACCCCGGCGCCGGCGAACCGTGCGAGGTCCCTCTCCGACCGCACCGTGGCCCTCACCTGCACGCCGCGGCGCACCAGCAGGTCGACGAGCGGTGCGCCGGTGTTCCCCGTCGCACCCGTCACCAGCACTGTTCCGGCCATTGCTCCCACCTTCGAGATCGTCGATTTGATTAAAGAGCACTGCTCTCTTGTTCGAGAGTGCCACGGCGCGGGCCGGATCACAAGAGCAGTGCTCTCGGTCCGGGAGGGTCCGGGGGTGTGACGTGGACGGCGCCTGGCGGTGGATCACGACCCAGGGTCTGCGAGCTGGTGATCTTGCGGTTATCGTTTCGCTGCCGCCGGTTCACCGATCGTTCACCATGCGGCATCCCCCGATGCGCCGCACGGACCGTGCGGACCGTCATCGACCCTGTCTCGAGAGGTGTTCGTCCAGAATGAGCTTGCGCGAAAAGGTGCCCGGCGTCCGTCCGTCGAAGTCCGACAAGCGGGAGGCGACCGCCGCCCGGGTCGAGACCGCGGCCGAGCGCGCCGAGCGCGCCGCGATCCGTGCCGAGATCGCCGCCGAGCAGGCCGCCGATGCAGCCGGATCCGTCGGGTCCGACGGTAAGTCCGGCAAGAAGAGCAAGGCGAAGGCCGACAAGAAGGCCGCCAAGGCCGAGAAGAAGGCGAAGAAGGGCTCGGGCACGAAGTCGAAGGCCGCGAAGGTCGTCGCGAACGCCGCGGACGAGGTCGAGGCCGTCGCCGACGACGCGAAGCCCGGCAAGAAGTCGAAGAAGAAGGCCAAGGCCGAGAAGAAGGCCGAGAAGAAGAAGGCCGAGAAGAAGGCCGAGAAGGCCAAGGCGAAGAGGAAGGCCGACAAGGCCGAGGGCAAGAAGAAGTCCGACCTGGACGCTAAGGCCGGGAAGAAGAGCAAGGCGGAGAAGAAGGCAGCGAAGAAGGTGAAGGCGAAGAAGGCCGACCGCGACGTCGAGGCGGACCGCCTGACCGTCGTCGTCGCACGTCCCGTGAGCGACGAGCGTTCGGCCGGGGCGCATGCCGCCGCGGCCGCGACGTCGCCGGGCCGCCGGGTCGACGAGTCCCTCGAGGCCTCGAAGGCCGAGGACGAGCGTCGCGGTATCACCCCGTCGCCGGTCGTCGACCCGGCTGCGCGGACCAACGACCACGTGGTCGTCGTCCGCTAGGACCCCGACCTGCGAGAACGGGGCCGCGCCTCTGCCGGGAGGGCGGCCCCGTTCCCGTCTCCGGGGTCAGTCCCGGTAGCTGCCGGGACGCTTCTCGGCGAACGCCGCGAGGGCCTCCTCCAGGTCGGCGGAGATCAGCGTGGCGCCGTTCCAGGTGGCGATCTGCTCGAGACCGTCGGCGACGGAGTGGTCCCGGGCGTAGGTGATGGCGTGCTTGGTGCCGCGCATCGCGAGCGGGGACTTGGCCGCCAGCTCGCCGGCGAGGGTCGCGACCCGCTCCCGTAGGGCGTCGGCGTCCGGGAGCACCTCGTTGACCAGGCGCAGCTGGGCGGCTTCGGCGCCGCCGACCGGGCGGCACGTGTAGGCCAGCTCGCGGGCGACGCCCTCGCCGACGATGCGGGGCAGCCGCTGCAGGACGCCGACGTCGGCGGCCAGGCCCATGTCGACCTCCTTGAGCACGAACCTCGCGTCCTCGGAGGCGTAGCGCAGGTCGCAGGCCACGGCGAGGTCGAGGCCGGCGCCGATGCAGACCCCGTGCACGGCGGCGATCACCGGCTTGCGGCACTTCTCGATGCTGGTCAGGCAGTCCTGCAGGTCGAGGATGATCCGCCGCAGCTCGTCGGAGCCGTGCCCGCGGGAGTCGCCACCGGCGGCCTCGCGCAGCCCGCCGAGCATCTCCAGGTCGATCCCGGCGCAGAAGTTGCGGCCGTTGCCGGAGATCACCACGACCCGCACCGCCGGGTCGGCGTCCAGCGCGCGGACGGTGTCGCGCAGCTCGAACCACATCGCCCGGTTCATCGCGTTGGCCGCGGCGGGACGGTCCAGGCGCAGCTGCGCGACCCCGTCCGTCACCTCGACCGCGAGCGTCGTCGGCTCACCCATGATCGTCTCCTCAGCCTTGTTGCCCGTTCATCGTGCCGCCGGGCGTTCCCGCGGCAGGCTAACCCGGGGGCGGGGTGGTCGGAGCCGCCCGGTAACGCCTGTGCCGCAGCCGACGACCACCGTCGCGACGACGCAGACGGCACCCCGGTAGGTCACGTGGACACCAGCACGATCCTGTTCCTCTCGGCACTGGCGTGCGGCGTCCTGTTCGCCGTGTGCGCGGTCTACTCCCAGATGCGCGACGGTGTGCGGCTGGGCTCGGTCCGATGGACCACCCCCGCCGTCATCCTCGGCTGCTGCGCCGCGTTCGGCGGGCTCGCCTACCTGCTCGACTCCGGCGTCGCGGAGCAGACGCTCTACGAGATCGAGGCCGAGGGGACGGGCGCGCAGGTCCCGCGGCCGATCTCGTTCGCGATCCCGGTCGAGCACCCCGGCGCGATGCACAGCCTGATGGTCGCGCCGAAGACCGACACCGACGTGACCGACGCGGCGGACGTCCGGGTGCAGCTCAACGACCCGGCCGGACGGGTGCTGGTCGACGAGCCCCGCACGCTCGACCAGCGCTGCCCGAGCGACGGCCGGTGCGAGTGGGACAGCTACACGAAGGACTTCACCCCACCCGGCCCGGGCACGTACGAGCTGGTCGTCACGGTGCTGACGCCCGACGTCCCGATCGTGCACGTGTGGGTCGGCGACGAGCTCAAGACCGACGGGCAGCGCGCGCCCGGCTACTGAGACGCCGGCGACCGAGACGTCCGGCTGCCGGGGGCCGGTCACGGGGACGACCGGGCGCCCACCCGCTTCGCCGCCTCGGCCAGCCCCTCGCCGCCGAGCCCGTCCAGCCCGGCCGGACGCCCGGTCATGAGCAGCAGCAGCTCGCCGCCGGGCCCGCTGACCGCCGGCCCGGTCGCCGCCGCCCATTCCGAGTCGGTCGCGACCAGCCGCACGCCGTCGAAGCGCGTGCGGGTGCGGTAGAACGAGCTGGCCCACACGTGGCTCAGCGCCACCGCGACCCGCTCCGGATCCATCGGCCGGTCGCGGTGCAGCGGACGCGCGACGTCCTGACCGTGCACGAGCAGGTCGACCAGGGGGTCGGCGGGCTTCGTGCCCGGCGGACGGCGCGCGGATCCCGCCGTCTCGCGGAGCTGGGCGACGAGCTCGGCGGGTTCGAACTGCGCGGCGCGGGCGCGGGCCGCGTCGCCGATCATCCGGTTGACGTCGAACCGGGCGCGGACCATCGCGCCGACGGCGGCCGGTGCGGACAGCCGGGTCGCGTGCGTCAGGTGCGCGACGACCTCCCGCACCGTCCACCCCTGACAGAGCGACGGCGTCCGCCAGTCCTCGGGGGACAGGTCGTCGAGCAGGTCGGCCAGGCCCATCCGCTCGGCCTCGACGGCGAGCCGGATCTGTTCGCGGTCCATGCTCGGCTCCTCGGCGCATGCGGCTCCTCGCCGCGGGTGGAGCGAGGACGGTAGCGCCGAACGCACCGCGGGGACAGCGCCGCTCAGACCCGTCCGACGCCGACGATCGTCAGGGCGAACTCGGTGTACTCGCGGGCGACCTGGTCCGGGCCGACCGGGCCGTCGTCGCGGAACCAGCGCGCGATGCTCACGCACATCTCGCGGATCGCGAAGGAGGCCAGCGCGGGGGAGTCGACGGCGAACCGGCCGGCGCGCACGCCGTCGACGATGATCTCGCGCAGCCCGTGCTCGTGGGCGCGGCGCAGGTCCTGCATGGCGCTGCGGTGCGGCTCGTCGAGGCTGCCGGTGTCCCGGTTGACGACGATCGCCTCGCGGCGGTGCGTGGCGTGCCGGCGGGCGTAGACCAGCGTCGCGTGGTGCAGCCGGTCGAGCGGGTCGGTGCGGCCGTCGACGGCGGCGTGGAAGTCCTCCAGCACCCCGGTCACGGTGCGCTCGACGAGGGTGTGCAGCAGCTCGTGCTTGGATCGCATGTGGTTGTAGAGGCTCGGCGTCCGGACGTCGAGCGCGGCGGCGATCTCGCTCAGCGCTGTGCCGTGGTAGCCGCGTTCGGCGAACAGCGTCAGCGCCGCGTCCAGCACGGACTCGCCGGTCAGGGGCGCCCGGGTCACGGCCGGTACCGCACGATCCGCAGCGCGTACCCGGCGAACTCGTCGGCCACCTGCGCGGCCGTGCGCGGACCGTCGTCGCGGAACCAGCGGGCGATGCTGACGCTCATCTCCAGGATCGCGAACGACGCCAGAGCGGGGTCGCCGACCTGGAACTCACCGGCCCGCACGCCGTCGGCGATGATCGCCCGGACCGCCCGTTCGTGCTCGCGGCGGCGGTCCCGGATCCGGGACCGGTCCGGCTCGTCGAGGCCGCCCGCGTCCCGGTTGACGACGAGTGCCTCACGCCGGTGCGTCGCGTGGCGCAGGGCGTAGACGCGGGTTGCCGCGTGCAGCTTCTCCGCCGGGGTGCCGAGGCCGTCGACGGCGTCGGCGAATCCGTCCAGGACGTCGTCCAGGGTCCGGGTCAGGATCGTCTCCAACAGGTCCTGTTTGGAACCCATGTGGTTGTAGAGGCTCGGGGTGCGGATGCCGAGCGCGGCGGCGATCTCGCTGAGCGGGGTGCCGTGGTAGCCGCGCTCGGCGAACAGGGTCAGGGCCGCGTCGAGCACGGACTCCCTGGTCACGGCCGTCCGGGGCGGTGCGGGCGCGGCGGCGGACGGGTCGGCGGCCGGGCACATGCGGGCCACCCTAGCCGCGGACACGGGGCGCCCCCGGAGCCTTGCGCGTCCCCGGGCGGTCTGGTTTGCTCCTCGACGAACGATCGTTAGCTAGCCGGGTCGACGGGGATCGAGGAGCGACGGTGCTGCGAACCGAGTACATCCGGCCGGTGCACGAGATCCTGGCCGGTCACGCGGCCGAGCGTCCGGAGCGCATCGCGTTCGTCGACGACGTCCGGACGATCACCTACGCCGACCTCGCCGCGACCACGGCCCGGCTGGCCGGGCACCTGCAGGGGATAGGCGTCGAACGCGGGGACCGGGTGCTGCTCTACCTGGACAACCGGGTCGAGGTCGCCGAGTCCTACCTGGCCGTGCCGCGGGCCGGGGCGGTCGCGGTCTGCGTCAACCCGGCCTCGCCGGTGGCCGAGGTGGAGCACGTGCTCGCCGACAGCGGCGCCCGGGTGGTCGTCACCGACGCCGCGCATCTCGGCGTGGTGCGGGAGCTGGCCGTCGGTGCGGACCTGCTCGCGGTGGTGGTCGTGGCGGACGACGAGCCGGGTGCGAACGCCGGGGCGGGCCCGGACGGCCGTGGGCGAGCGGACGGGGAGATCCGGTACGCCGACCTGCTGGCGACACCGGCCGCGGAGGACCCGCGGGACTGTCTGGACCTCGACGACACGGCCTGGATGCTCTACACCTCCGGCACCACCGGCCGTCCCAAGGGCGTCTACCTCACCCAGCGCGGATGCCTCTGGGTCGTCGCCGCGTGCTGGGCGCCGGTCGGCATCGGTCCGGACGACGTGCTGCTCTCGCCGCTGCCGTTGTTCCACTCCTACGCGCTGGTGCTGTGCGTGCTCGGGGTGGCCGCGGTCGGCGCGAGCGAGCGGATCCTGCCCCGGTTCTCCGTCGACGACGTCGCGCAGCGTCTCACCGGCGGACCCGAGGGCGACGTGACGGTGATGCCCGGCGTCCCCACGATGTTCCACTACATGGTCGACCGGCTGGACGTCCTCGACGCTCCCGGCCTGCGGATGTGCATCTCGGCCGGCGCGATCCTGGCCGCCGCGGTCAACGAGCGCTTCGAGAAGGCGTTCTCGGTCCCGCTGCTCGACGGCTACGGCATCACCGAGACCTCGACGATGGTCACGATGAACTGGCCGACCGGCGAGCGGGTGATGGGCTCCTGCGGGCTGCCGATCCCGGGCCTGACCGTGCGTCTGGTCGACCCCGCCACGCAGCGCGACGTGCTCCCGGGCGAGGAGGGCGAGATCTGGGTGCAGGGTCCGAACGTCACCCCGGGCTACCACCATCTGCCGGACGCGACGGCCGCCGCGATCGTCGACGGCTGGTACCGCACCGGCGACCTCGCCCGCCGGGACGAGCACGGCTACCTGCGGATCAGCGGCCGGACCAAGGAGCTGATCATCCGCGGCGGGGAGAACATCTACCCGGCCGAGGTGGAGGACGCACTGCTGGCGCTGGACACCGTCGCCGACGCCGCCGTCGTCGGCGTGCCGCATGAGCACCTGGGCGAGGTGCCGGTCGCGTTCGTCGTGCCGCGCGGGCCCGGCGCGCTCGACCACGACTCCGTGCTGGCCGGCGCCGGGCAGCGGCTGTCGTCGTTCAAGGTCCCGGCCCGGCTGGTCGAGGTGGAGACGATCCCGCGCACGGGGTCCGGGAAGATCCTCCGGTTCCGGCTGCGGGACGAGATGGCCAGTCTGACTAATGAGCGTTAGTGGAGGTGGGCCGGTGAAGATCGGTGCGGTCGAGATCCTGCCCGTGCGGGACGGCACGGGACGCGAGGTGGCCACGGATGTCCTGAGCCGCCCCGGCGTGTCCGGGGACGAGGCGTGGTCGTGCCACGCCGACCAGGTCGACGGCGACGGCGTGCTGCACCTGCCGCTGGGCGGGTTCCTGGTCCGGACCGGCGACCGGACCGTGCTGGTCGACGTCGGCGTCGGCGGGATCGACAACGGCAAGTACTCCGGCGGCGGGTTCCTGGACTCGCTGCGGGGGTACGGGGTCGCGCCCGACGACGTCACCGACGTCGTGTTCACCCACCTGCACTTCGACCACGTCGGCTGGGCGACCCGTCAGGGCGAGGTCGTGTTCGATAACGCCACCTACCGGGTGCACGCCGACGACTGGGCACACTTCGTCACCTCGGCCGACGCCGAGCCGGGCGCGGTCCGGAAGCTGACCCCGCTGGAGAGCCGGCTGGAGACGTTCACCGACGACGTCTCCCTGGCCCCGGGCCTGAGCACGCGGCACACCCCCGGGCACACGCCCGGCTCCACGGTCTACGTCGTCTCCGACGGCGACGAGCGCGCGCTGTTGCTCGGCGACGTCGTGCACTCGGTGGTGGAGCTGGCCGAACGCGACTGGGAGGCCGTGTTCGACGTCGACCCGGTCGCCGCGAGCGCCGTGCGCAACGCGCTCGCCGACGAGGTCGCCGACACCTCCGACCTGGTGGTCGGTGCGCACTTCCCGGACCTGCGGTTCGGCCGGGTCGTCACGACCGGCGGCCACCGCGCGTTCCGGTCGGTCTGAGGAGAGGACGAGAGATGGATCTGCAGCTGGCGGGTACGACGGTGCTGGTCACCGGCGCCGGGCAGGGACTGGGCCGGGCGATCGGGCTGGCGTTCGCGGCCGAGGGCGCGCACGTCGCGTTCCACTTCCACTCCTCCGCCGAGGGGGCGGAGAAGGCCGCGGCCGAGGCCGCCGAGCTCGGGGTGAACGCGATCGCGGTCGGCGGGGACACCCGCGACGCCGCGGCGGTGGCGGAGATCGTGGAGCGCGTGGAGTCGGAGCTGGGCCCGATCGGGGTGCTGGTCAACAACTCCGCGGTGACGAAGAAGCAGCGCTTCCTGGAGTCCACACCGGAGGACTGGGCACCGCAGATCGACGTCACGGTGACCGGGACGCTGCAGCTCACGCACGCCGTCGCCACGAGGATGTCGGAACGGAAGGCCGGGTCGATCGTCAACCTGATGGGCGACTCCGGGCGGGTGGGGGAGTCCGGGCTGCTGGTCACCGCGACCGCCCGCTCGACCACCGTCGGCCTGACCCGGTCGCTGGCCAAGGAGCTGGCGCGGTTCGGGATCCGGGCCAACGCGGTGTCGCTGGCGCTGGTGCGCACCGACCACTTCGACGCCCACGCCGGCACGCCGGAGGCCGAGCAGATGAAGAAGGTCCTCGCGATGTACCCGTTGCGCCGCTTCGGGCACCCCGACGACGTCACGCCGATGGTGCTGATGCTCGCCTCGCCGCTCTCCTCCTGGACGACGGGCCAGGTCGTGTCCGTCAACGGCGGATACGCGATGCCGTGAGCGGCGGCGAGTCCCTGGGCCGCAGCGTCCGCCGCAAGGAGGACCAGCGCCTGGTCACCGGGCACGGCCGGTTCGTCACCGACCTCGAGCTGCCGCGGATGCGGCACGTCGCGTTCCTGCGCAGCCCGGTGGCGCACGCGCGGATCACGTCGGTGGACGTGTCCACGCCGGCGGACACGAGGGTGTTCACCGGCGCGGACTTCGCCGACGTCGTGCTGCGTGCGCAGTCCGCGTTGCCGTCGTACGTGGAGACCGGGCAGCCGGTGCTCGCGCACGGGAAGGTGCGCTTCGCCGGGGAGCCGGTGGCCGCCGTCGTCGCGGCCGACCGCTACCGCGCCGAGGACGGGTGCGAGCTCGTCGACGTCGACTACGACCCGCTCCCGCCGACCGTGTGCGCGTGGGAGCCGCCGCAGGAGCCGGTGCACGCCGAGGCGCCGGACAACGTGCTGCTGGAGCGCACGTTCACCGCGGGCGAGGTGGACGCGGCGTTCGACGGCGCGGCCGTCGTCGTCGAGCGGGACCTGGTCACCAACCGGCACGCGGGCAACCCGATGGAGTGCCGCGCCGGGGTCGCCGTCTTCGACGAGCACGACCGCAAGCTCACGTTCTGGAACGGCACCCAGGTGCCGCACATCGTCCGGAACATGATCGCCGAGCTGATGGGCCTGCCGGAGGGCGACGTCCGGGTGATCGCCCCGGACGTCGGCGGCGGGTTCGGCGTCAAGGCCGTGCTCTACCCCGAGGACGTCGCGCTGTGCCTGATGGCGCGCGCGATGCCGGGCGTCCCGCTCAAGTGGGTCGAGGACCGCGCCGAGCACCTGCTCGCCGCCACCCACGCCCGCGACCACCGCTACCGCATGCGCGCCGCGTTCGACGGCGACGGCACGCTGCTGGGGATCGACGCGGACGTGACCTGCAACGTCGGCGCCTACTCGGTCTACCCGTGGACGGCCGGGATCGAGCCGCTGATGGCGGGTGGCCTGCTGTCCGGGCCGTACAAGCTGACGCACTACCGCTGCACCGTCCGCGGCGTCGCGACGAACACCGCGCCGTCCGGGCCCTACCGCGGGGTGGCCCGACCGGCGAGCGTCTACGCGATGGAGGCGATGTTCGACTCCGCCGCGGCGCGGCTCGGGCTGGACGCGATCGAGATCCGGCGCCGCAACGTGATCATGCCCGAGGACATCCCCTACAAGATGCCGTCGAAGCTGGTCGACGACTCCGGGCACTACGCCGAGTGCCTGGACAAGGCCCTCGACCTGATCGACTACCCGGCCGTGCGCGCCGAGCAGGAGCGTCGCCGGGCCTCGGGGGAGGCTCCGATCGGGATCGGCGTCGCGCTCTACAACGAGCTCACCGGCCTCGGCCGGGCCGCCAGCGCCGGGCCGCGGATGCCGTTCCGCACCGGGCACGACGCGTGCACCGTGCGGATCAACCCGGACGGACGGGTCACCGTGTTCTCCGGCGTCACCTCGCAGGGCCAGGGCCTGGAGACGACCGTCGCGCAGATCGTCGCCGACGGCATCGGCGTCGGCTACGACGACGTCGACGTCCGCATCGGCGACACCGACGCCTCGCTGTGGGGCTTCGGCGCGTTCTCCTCGCGGCAGGCCGTGATCGGCGGCGGCGCCGCACACCGCACGGCCGAGGCGGTGAAGGTCAAGCTGCTCGACCTCGCCGCCGGGCTGCTGGAGGCCTCCGCCGACGACCTTCGCGTCGCCGGTGGGCAGATCTCCGTCGTCGGCGAGCCGGAGCCCCGGATCTCGGTGGCCGAGGTCGCGCGCGTCGCCTACCTGGAGTCGAACCGGCTGCCCGAGGGCATCGAGCCCGGCCTGGACGCGACGCGGTTCTACGACCCGGTCCGGGGCGCGTTCGCGGCCGGGGCGCAGGTCGCGGCCGTCGAGGTGGACCGGGTGACCGGTGAGCTGGCGATCCTGTCGTGGGTCTGCGTGGAGGACGCCGGACGGGCGATGCACCCGCAGATCGTCGACGGGCAGATCGCCGGATCGATCGCGCAGGGCATCGGCGGCGCGCTCTACGAGCACCTCGTCTACGACGCCGACGGCAACCTCTCGACCGGCACGCTGCTGGACTACCTGATGCCGACCAGCGCCGAGATCCCGGAGATGGTGATCGGCCACGTCGCGCAGCCGGCGGCGAACCCGCTCGGGGTCCGCGGGGTCGGGGAGGGCGGCACGCTCGGGCCGAACGCCGTGCTGGCCGGGGCGGTGCACGACGCGCTCGGGGTCGAGATCGACACGCTGCCGGTCTCGCCGTCGCGGGTCTGGGAGGCGCTGCACGGGCAGGTGGTCCGGGTATGAAGTGCGCCCCGTTCGACTACGTCCGCCCGTCGAGCGTCGAGGAGGCGGTCACGACGCTGCGCCAGGCCGCCGGCGACGGGAAGATCCTCGCCGGCGGGCAGAGCCTGGTGCCGGTGATGGCCATGCGGATGGCGCGGCCGTCGGTGCTGGTCGACGTCAACCGGATCCCGGGCCTGTCGTCGGTCGAGGTGGACGCCCGCGCGCTGCGGGTCGGCGCGCTCACCCGGCACGCGCTGCTCGAGGCCCAGGACGAGCACCCGCTGCTCGCCGAGGCCGCGGGCTGGATCGGGCACACCGCGATCCGCACCCGGGGCACCGCGGGCGGCAGCCTGGCGCACGCCGACCCGTCGGCGGAGCTGCCGGTGGTCGCCGTCGCGACCGGCGCCACGGTCACCGTCGCCGGGCCCGACGGGCTGCGCGAGCTCGACGCCGCGGACCTGTTCACCGGCATGATGACCACCGCGCTCGCGGACGACGAGATGATCACCTCGGTGCGCTTCCCACGTCCGGACCGCTGGGGGTTCGCCGAGTTCGCCCGCCGGCACGGCGACTTCGCGCTGGTCACCGCCGTGGTCACCGGGTTCGGCGACGGACTGCGGGTCACCCTGGGAGGGGTGTCCGCGGCACCGGTCCGGGCGCACGCCGCGGAGGAGGTACTGGCCGGCGGCGGGACGGCCCGCGACGCCGCGCAGGCCGCGTCGCAGGAGATCGAACCCACCGCCGACCTGCACGGGTCCGTGCCGTTCCGGCGCGCGATGGCCGCCGAGATGGTCCGCCGGGCACTCGCCCGGGTCGGGCCGGGGGAGTGAGATGGACGTCCAGTTGACCGTCAACGGCGAGACGACGCGGCTCGACGTGGAGCCGCGCCGGACCCTGGCCGACGCGCTGCGCGAGGACCTCGGCCTGACCGGAACCCACCTGGGGTGCGAGCACGGCGTGTGCGGGGCGTGCACCGTGCTCGTCGACGGGGCGCCGGCGCGGGCGTGCCTGATGTTCGCCGTGCAGGCCGACGGCGCCGACGTGACGACCGTCGAGGGACTGCAGGACGACGACGGCGGGCTGCACCCGTTGCAGGAGGCGTTCGTCGCCCATCACGGCCTGCAGTGCGGCTTCTGCACGCCGGGCATGCTGCTGACCGCGGCGCACCTGCTGGAGACCCACCCGGACGCGGACCGGGAGACGATCCGCGCCGAGATGGCCGGCAACATCTGCCGCTGCACCGGCTACCAGGGCATCGTCGACGCCGTGCAGGCCGCGGGGCGTGATCAGTCGAGGTCCTCGACCTGATCCCCGTGCCACCGCTGCACCCGCAGCAGGTGCCGGTCCAGGTCCGGCACCCCGCCCGAGACGGCGAGCTCGACCACCCGGTCGCAGTCCGGGAAGTCGGCCACCGACCGGAACGTCTCCGGCCCGCGGCGCCCGCTCGGGAACAGTGCGGCCCCTGAGTTGATCCGGGTGAGCACGACGTCGTCGAGGTGCGCGCCGAGCAGTGACGCGGTGTCCACGGTGAGCACGAGGTGCGTCTCGCCGGCGTAGCGGGGCAGGCTCCGCAGCTGGTCGAGCCGCGCCGGGTCGGCCCAGAGGAACGCCATGGTGTTGATCCGGCGCAGGTAGTCGGCGGTGGTCATCGCGGTGCCGTCGAGCATCCGGGCCAGGTGCTTCTCGTTCATCGGCCGCTGGTCGCGGAGCCGGGCGACGCCGTGCTCGGGGTGGGTGAGCCGGTGCGCGACCGGACGTCGCCGGGTCAGGAGATTCTCGTCGGCCTCGAAGAGCCGGACCAGCGCATCGGCCGTGAGCAGGCCGTGGGCGCGGATGCCCGGCCACGCCTGCGCGGAGGTGGTGTGGAACAGCCGCGGCACCCGTCGCACCAGGTCGTCGACCCGCACGGACGGTCAGGCCCCCGACGGGACGAGCGACGGGCAGCGCAGATCGGTGCGCAGCACGACCGTGGTGCCGGACACGTGGACCTGCACGTCCATCGCGTCGACGCTGGCCCGCATCATCATCAGCCCGCGGCCGCGGTCTCCCGGGTCCTCCGGCGGGGTCCGCCACGCACCCTCGTCCCCGACCTGCACGACGACCGCCAGGCCGGATGCGGCGTCGGGGGACTCCTCGACCGCGCAGCGGAGCGACACCGGACCGGTGGGCCGGGTCAGGTAGGCGTGGTCGATGCTGTTGGTGACGGCCTCGCTGACCGCGAACACCAGGTCGTCACACGTGTCGCACAGCTGGTCCGGGCCGCACAGTTCGAGCAGCCAGGCCCGCATCTCGCGCCGGGACGTCGCGGCGGACGAGGCCTCGCAGGGCAGGACGATCCGGAGCGGCTCAACCACGTGCGTGCGACGCCCGGTGGGGGCCGGCCGGGTTCACGGCCGTTCCGTCGACGTGGCCTCGGGCACGCTCGTGAACCAGTCGATGACCCAGTCCAGGCCGGTCATCGTGATCGGCCGGGACACCGCGCGGTTCGCCGCGCCGGTGACCCCGCGCAGCGTGCGTCCGAGCGCGGTGGCGATCCGCTGGGCGTGCACCACGGTCGTGAGGCCGTGCGAGCCCATGAACCGGACCGCACTGAGGTCGAGCACGACCAGCCGCGCGTCCGGGGCCCGGAGCAGCGCGTCCAGGCGGGCCAGGATCGCCTCGGCCTCCAGCCGGTCGATCTCACCGGCGACACCGAGGACCCGCACGCCGCTGCGCGGCTCGGACTCGTCGACGAGGATCCGGGACTCCGGCTGCGGCCAGCTCGTCTCGGTGCGGACGTCCTGCTGCGAACCCGTCAACGGCTCACCGCCCACGGCACTGTCCTCCGGACGACACGGTGTGCACCCCTCACGGCGCACGACGGGCGTCGCGGCGCGGATCCGGTGCATCTCGGCTGATAAGGAATGCTTCTACCGTACCGACCCCTGAGTCGATGTCCACGGGCACTTCCGGGATCTCAGATCCGTCCGTCCGTGCACGTCAGGGGGTTGTGGCGTCACCGCAGGTGAGCGTCTTCACCGCGGTGGGGTCAGGTCGTGTGACCGATCTCGTCCTGAGTAGGCGACCCGGTCACCGGAATCGATCCTCATGATCATCGCCGGTCGCGCGACGGACGGCGCGGCCGCGGGATGGTGTGGCCCGGATCACCGGTGGCCCCGGGCATGTGTGACGGCACGGGAGGCATTGCAGCGGGGGAGGCCCGGACCGGCGTGGCCCGAGCACGACCGGAAGGACGTGAGCGAGATGACCGGTACGACACGAGCGGTGCGGTTCGACTCCTACGGGGACGTCGACGTGCTCTACGTGGCCGAGGTGCCCACCCCCGGAGCGGCGCCGGACGGCGTCGTGGTCGAGGTGCGCGCGGCGTCGATCAACCCCGGCGAGGCGGCGATCCGCAGCGGCGCGATGGCCGAGATGTTCCCGGCGACGTTCCCGTCGGGTCAGGGCAGCGACCTGGCCGGCGTGGTGAGCGCCGTCGGCGCGCAGGTGACCGGGATCGACGTCGGCGACGAGGTCCTGGGCTGGACCGACGAGCGCGCCAGCCACGCCACGCACGTCGCGGTACCGGCGTCACAGGTCGTGGCGAAGCCGGCCGGGCTGCCGTTCGAGGTCGCGGGTTCGCTGTTCGTGGCCGGGATGGCCGCGGTCGCGTCGGTCGAGGTCGTGGACCCGCAGCCCGGTGAGACGGTCGTCGTGTCCGGGGTGGCGGGTGGAGTCGGTGCGATCGCCGCCCAGCTGCTGCTGCGCCGCGGCGTCGAGGTCGTCGGCATCGCCTCCGAGGCCAACCAGGAGTGGCTGCGCGAGCTCGGCGTGACCCCGATCGCCTACGGCGCCGACGCCGCCGAGACGCTGCAGCGCCTCCGCGACGACGCTCCGGACAAGATCCACGCCTGGGTCGACGTGTTCGGCGGCGGTTACGTCGACACGGCGATCGAGCTGGGCGTCCCGGCCGACCGGATCAACACGATCATCGACTTCGACGCGCTGCAGAAGCACGGTGTGCACGGCTCGGGTACGACGGACGCGGCGACCGCCGACAACATGGCCGCCCTCGCCGCTCTGGCCGCCGACGGGGACCTCGAGGTGCCGGTCGCGGCCACCTTCGGACTCGACGACGTGCGCGAGGCCTTCCGTCTCGTCGAGCAGCGCCACACCCGCGGGAAGATCGTCCTGATCCCCTGATCCGCCCGTTCGACGGGGAGGTCGACCCGTCTCAGTGTGAGACAGGTCGCATATCGAACGAGTGACCGGGAACACGCGGTCATGGCAGACAGCGTGGAGAACGCACCCGACCCGGACAGCCAGGAGTTCCTGGACAATCAGAACACGGTGGAGCGGCAGGCTCCCGGAAAGAACGCCGACGAGGCCGGCAACGAGCCCGGTGTCCTCCCCGACGAGCCGCCACTGGTGGGTGAGGATCTGACGCAGCGGGCACCGAAGTCCGACTGATTCCGACCGTGCCGGGTACCACCCTCTCGTCGTCGACGAGAGGTGTGGACCGGTGCAGATCGGGTTCAAGTTGATCGCTGAGGCCTTCTCCCCGCAGGAGATGGTCCGCCAGGCCGTACGGGCGGAGGAGGCCGGTTTCGACTTCGTCGAGATCAGCGACCACTTCCACCCCTGGCTGGAGAGCCACGGGCACTCCGGTTTCGCCTGGTCGATGCTCGCCGCGATCGCGGCCCGCACCGAGCGGATCGAGCTGGCGACCGGGGTGACCTGCCCGACGATCCGCTACCACCCGGCGATCATCGCCCAGGCCGCCGCGACGACCTCGTTGCTCTCCGACGGCCGGTTCGTCCTCGGCGTCGGGTCCGGTGAGCGGCTCTCCGAGCACGTCACCGGCGCCGAGTGGCCGGTCGTCGGCGTCCGGCACGAGATGCTCCGCGAGGCGCTGGAGATCATCCGGCTGCTGTGGTCCGGCGGGTACCGGACCTACCGCGGCAAGCACCTCTCGATCGAGGACGCGCAGGTGTTCGACCTGCCCGAGACCCCGCCGCTGATCGCGGTCGCGTCCGGCGGGCCGAAGGCGTCCCGGATCGCGGCCGAGCTGGGTGACGCCCTGTTCGTCACCGAGCCGCGCACGGACCTGATCGACGCCTATACGGCCGCGGGCGGGGTCGGTCCCCGCTACGCCGAGGTCCCCCTGGCCTGGGCACCGACCGAGCAGGCCGCGATCGAGTCCGCGCACGACAAGTTCCGGTTCGGGCCGACCGGCTGGAAGGTCCAGTCCGAGCTGCCGAACGTGCGCAACTTCGAGGCCGCCACCGCGTTCGTGCGGCAGGACGACATGCGCGAGGTGTTCGGCGCCGGCCCCGACGTCGAGACGCACATGACGGTCGTCCGCCAGTTCGCCGACGCCGGCTACGACCGTCTCGCCCTGATCAACGCCGGTCCCGACATGGACGGGTTCTTCGATTTCTTCGCCTCCGAGCTGTCCGGCCCGGTGCGGGCACTCTCCGGCTGACCGGCGGGCGGTTCAGAGCAGCGCCAGGGCCTCCACCGGGCCCGGCCGCCCGGGCCGCCCGGGCCAGGCCGAGCAGCAGGTCCGTCAGCTCGCGGGCCTGCCGATCGTGGGCCATCGCGTTCGGCCTCCGGACGGCGCTATCCGGCGCGGGCCGGTCGCCCTACCGTGGGTCTCCCCATCGTCGTGGACCCGGGAGGCACCGTGGAGAAGCCGTTCCTCCGACCGGCCGCGAGCTACGACGAGCTGTGGAGCCAGGTCGACTTCTCCACGATGGCGATCCCGCAGCGGTTCAACCTCGGGGTGGCGTGCGCCGACCGCCAGGACCCGCAGGCCCGCGCGCTGACCGTCGTCGAGGCCGACCGCACCTCGCGGGACTTCACGTTCGGCGAGGTCACCACGGCGTCGAACCGGCTGGCCAACGCCCTGACCGCGCTCGGCATCGGGCCCGGGGACGTCGTCGGGCTGGTCAGCGCGGCGTCGTTCGAGACCGGCGTCGGGTTCGTGGCGATGTTCCGGATGGGCGCGGTCGCGCTGCCGCTGTCGTCGCTGTTCGGGCCGGACGCCCTGCGCTACCGGCTGCGCAACGCCGGGGCGAAGGCCGTCGTCACGGCGTCGGCGAACGCGGACAAGGTGCGTGAAGCCCTCGACGACGGCGGCGAGCCGGTACCGCTGCTGGTGATCGGGGGTACGGGGGAGGACTCCTACGAGGCGGCGCTCGATGCGGCGTCACCGGAGTTCACGCCGGTCGACACGGCGGCGGAGGACCCGGCGTTCCTGATCTACACCTCCGGCACGACCGGTGACCCGAAGGGCGCGCTGCACGCGCACCGGATCGTGTTCGGGCACTTGCCCGCGTTCGAGACGATCTACGAGTTCTACCCGAAGCGCCAGGACGTGCTGTGGTCGCCGGCGGACTGGGCGTGGATCGCCGGGATCATGGACGTCCTGGTCCCGGCCTGGTTCCACGGGCTGCCGGTGGTCGTGGACCGCGAGCCCGCGTTCACCGCCGAGCGTGCGGTCTGGCTGATGCGCGAGTTCGAGGTGACGCTGACGCTGCTCCCGGCCACGGCCCTGCGGGTGATCCGCGCGTCCGGCATCGCCGGTGGCGGGTTCGCGTTCCGCGCGATCTGCTCCGGCGGGGAGGCGCTGGGCGCGGACCTGCTGGCGTGGAGCGAGGAGTTCTTCGACGCCATCGTCAACGAGGGCTACGGGCAGACCGAGCTCAACGCCTGCATCGGCAACTGCGCGTCGGTCTACCCGGTCCGGCCCGGGTCGCTGGGCAAGGGCCTGCCCGGGACGACGGCGGTCGTGCTCGGCGACGACGGCGAGCCGGTGATCGACACCGTCGGCGAGCTGGCGGTGGACCGGCGCACCCCGTCGACGATGCTCGAGTACTGGCGCAACCCCGAGGCGACCGCGGCGAAGTTCCACGGGAACTGGCTGCTCACCGGCGACCTCGCCCACCAGGACGCCGACGGCTACATCTGGTTCGCCTCCCGCAAGGACGACGTCATCAACTCGGCCGGTTACCGGATCGGCCCGGGCGAGATCGAGCAGAGCCTCGGCGGACACGACGCGGTGGCGATGGCGGCGGTGATCGGCGTGCCGGACGAGCGGCGCGGGCAGGTGCCCAAGGCGTTCGTGGTGCTCCGCCCCGGCGTCACCGCCTCCGACGAACTCGCCGACGAGCTCCGCGCGCACGTCCGGTCGCGGCTGGCCCCGCACGAGGTGCCGCGGGAGATCGCGTTCCTCGACGAGCTGCCCCGCACCACCACCGGGAAGATCATGCGACGGGCGCTGCGGGACTGATCCCGGCCGTCGGCCCTCAGACGGACATGTCGATCACGAACCGGAACCTCACGTCGTTGCGTCCCAGGCGTGCCATCGCCTCGGCGATCCGGTCGGTCCCGACGACCTCGACGTCGGCGGTGATGCCGTGCTCGCCGCAGAACTCCAGCATCTCCCGGGTCGACGGGATGCCGCCGCTGCCGGTGCCGGCCAGGCGCTTCTCGCCGACGATCAGGCTCATCGGGTCGATCGTCAGCTCGCCCGGCGGGATCCCGACCAGGCACAACGTCCCGTCGACGGCGAGCGCGGCGAAGTAGGGCGCGAGGTCGAGCGCGACGCCGGTGGTGTCCAGGATCAGGTCGAAGCGCCGCGCCTGGGCGGCCATCGCCGCCGCGTCGGTGGAGAGCACGACGTCGTCGGCACCGAGGGCGCGTGCCGCGTCCGCCTTGGCCTCCGACGTCGTGAACGCGACCGTCTCGGCGCCCATCGCGTGGGCGAGCTTGATCGCGACGTGCCCGAGCCCGCCGACACCGACGATCCCGACCCTCGTGCCCGGGCCCGCCCCGAACCGCCGCAGCGGGGCGTAGGTGGTGATGCCCGCGCACATCAGCGGGGCGACGCCGGCCGGGTCGAGCCCATCCGGGATCCGGTGGGCGAAGCGCTCGTCGACGACGTACTCGGTCGAGAAGCCGCCCTTCGTGACGCCGCCGGAGACGTGGTCCGCGCCGCCGTAGGTCAGGGTCGGGAACTCCGCGCAGTCGTTCTCGCGGCCCGCCCGGCACTCCACGCACTTCCCGCAGGAGTCGACGATGTTGCCGACCGCGACCGGGTCGCCCACGGCGAAGCGGGTCACCTCCGACCCCGTCCCGGTGACGACGCCGGTGATCTCGTGCCCCGCCACCAGCGGGAAGTCGTCCGGGTTCCCGGCGCCCACCGCGTGCAGGTCGGTCGCGCAGATCCCGCAGTGCGTGATGCGCACGACCACGTCCTGGGGCCGGGGGTCGCGGCGGGCGAACGTCCACGGCGCGAGATCCGCCCCGGGCGAGGCGGCGGCGTAGCCGATCACGTCGTGCATGGCGACCCCTCAAACAAACTGTTCGGTTTCTTGCCGCCGACGCTAGACCTGCTCGGCCGGCTCTGCAAACCAAACGGTTTGTTACCGTCGTGACATGCGGGACGGACAGGCGACACGGCGACGGCTGCTCGACGCCGCGGCCCAGGAGTTCGCGACCTACGGCATCGCGGGCGCTCGGGTCGACCGGATCGCGACCGCCGCCCCGGCGAACAAGGCGCAGATCTACGCCTGGTTCGACTCGAAGGACGGGCTGTTCGACGCCGTCTTCCGCGAGCACCTCACGTTGATCACGAACCTGGTGCCGTTCGACGCCGACGACCTGCCCGGCTACGCGGTCCGGCTCTACGACGCCTACCTGGAACGGCCCGGCGTCGTGCTCCTCGCGACCTGGGCCCGGCTCGAACGGCTCCCGGCCGGGGACCTGCTCATCGACGCCGCCGAGGACGTGGCGGGCAAGCTCGCCGCGATCGCGCGGGCGCAGCGGGAGGGGCGCATCGACCCCGGGTCGGAGCCGGCCGAGATCTACTCGATGGTCATCGCGATGTCGATGGCCTGGTCCCCGGCCAGCGTGACGGTCGCCGCCGCGCCGGACGACGCGGCCGCCGACCACGACCGCCGCCGTGCCGCATTGGCCCGCGCGGTGCGCGGGGCGTTCGCGCCCGGCGGGTGACGCGGCGCGGGGATAGCGTCGGGCCGGTGAAGTTCCTGGGCATCTCGGGCAGTCCGTCGGAAGCGTCGAAGACTTTGATCGCGGTGCGGACCGCGGTCGAGCAGGCCGGGGCCTACCCGGAGGTGAGTGCCGACGTCCTGAACCTGCGCGACCACGACGTCCAGTTCAGCGACGGCCGCGACCCGGCGACCTACACCGGCGACACCCGTGACGTGATCGACCGGGTCGTCGCCGCGGACGCGCTGGTCGTCGGCACGCCGATGTACCGCGGCGGGTACACCGGCCGGCTCAAGAACCTCTTCGACGTCCTGCCGAACGACGCGCTGGAGGGCAAGCCGGTCGGGCTGATCGCCACCGGCGGCACCGACCACCACTTCCTGGCCATCGAGCACGAGCTCAAGCCGCTGGTCGGGTTCTTCCGCGCCTACGCCGTGCCCGGCGCCGTCTACGCGAACAACACCCACTTCTCGGCGGGCGAGCTCGTCGACGACGACATCCGCCGTCAGCTGCGGCGCCTCGCCGCGAACGTGGTCGAGTTCGCCGCCCGGGTGCCCCGCGACCTGATCGGCACCGACGGACCGGAGATCCCCCGGAAGGCCCTGAACGACGCCTGAGGGCGGAACGACGCCTGAGACCCGCT
Organism: Pseudonocardia sediminis; assembly: GCF_004217185.1. Classification (NCBI taxonomy): domain Bacteria; kingdom Bacillati; phylum Actinomycetota; class Actinomycetes; order Pseudonocardiales; family Pseudonocardiaceae; genus Pseudonocardia; species Pseudonocardia sediminis. The sequence continues at coordinate 260,680 of NZ_SHKL01000001.1, forward strand.
CAGGTCTGCTGCCCGGGCCCCCGCCAGCGCGCCGCCCGGTGGTAGAGGACGCGCAGGTCCAGCAGGTGGCTGCGCATCGCCTCCTCGGCGGCGACGTCCTCGCCGGCGGCGATGTGCGCGGCGATCACGCGGTGGCACTCGTCGACCTCGTCCCACTCGCTGCGCGCGACCCGGTCGCGGTCGAGCTGGGTGCGCAGGACGTCGTGCACCGGCTGGCCCATCATCGTGAACATCAGGTTCCCGGTGGCCATCAGCACCGTGGTGTGGAAGTCCAGGTGCGGGACGAAGCCGGTCGGGTCCTGCGGGTCGCGCGGTGCCTCCGCCGCGATCCGGACCGCCTCGACGGTCTCGGCGTCCGCCCGTTGCGCGGCCAGCCGGGCCGCCGCGGGCTCGAGCAGGAGACGGGCTTCGAGCAGGTCCTCCATCCGCAGGTGCGGGGTGGTGACCAGGACCCCGAGCGCGCCGCCGACGTCCTCCACCACCCGGGCCGGGTCCGGAGCCGCGACGAACGACCCGCCGCGCACCCCGCGCCGGGTCTCGATCAGGTGCTGGCTGGCCAGCACCCGCAACGCCTCGCGCACGGTGCTGCGGCTGACCCCGAACGCGGTGGCCAGCTCCGGCTCGCTGGGCAGCCGGTCCCCGGGCGGGACGACCCCGCGCATGATCTGCGAGCGCAGGTCGTCGGCGACCTGGCGGTACGCCGGACGCACACGCTGCACCCGCAGCCGGGCCGTCGGCGCGGCGCCGGCCGGGGTCCCGGCATCCGCCGTACCGGGGTCCTGGCTGGGCGACATGCGGGCTCACGCTCCGGGCCGGGGGTCGGACGGCCCGCGCAGCGTACCCGCGCCGGACCCGTGGTCCCCCGGTCGCGACAACCGTTGACCAGAAATGTCAGACGTTTTAGCGTCCCGGGGAGGTGAGTCGAACGGAGGAGCGGCGATGGCGGTGCGGCCGGGCTGGCAGGGACGGTTCTACGAGGACTTCGCGGTCGGCGACGTCTACCAGCACCCGCTCGGGCGGACGATCTCCGAGGCGGACAACACCTGGTTCTCGCTGCTGACGATGAACACCAACCAGGCGCACTTCAATGCGCAGGTGGGGGCGTCGTCGGAGTTCGGGCGGATGCTCGTCGCGTCCCCGCTGACGATCGCGATCGCGATGGGCCAGTCGGTCACCGACACCTCGCAGAACGCGTTCGCCAACCTCGGTGTCGACGAGCTGCGCCTGACCGCGCCGGTGTTCGTCGGGGACACGATCTGGTCGGAGTCGATCGTGCTGGACCGGCGCGAGTCGGCGAGCCGCCCGACGGCGGGGCTGGTCACGATCCGCACGCGGACGCTGAACCAGGACGCGGTGCCGGTGCTGACGTTCCGGCGCACGTTCTACGTCCACAAGCAGGGCCACGGCGACGCGGCCGGCCTGTTCCCGCAGGCCGCCGAGCCGCTGACGGTGGAGGGCGCATGAGGCCGCTCGAAGACGTCCGGATCGTCTCGCTGGAGCAGTACGGCGCCGGCCCGTTCGGCACGATGCACCTGGCCGAGCTGGGCGCGGAGATCGTGAAGATCGAGGACCCGTCGGCCGGCGGCGACGTCGGGCGCAGCGTCCCGCCCTACGCCGCGGACGGCGACTCGCTGTTCTTCCAGTCGTTCAACCGGGACAAGACCTCGATCACGCTCGACATCCGCACGCCGCAGGGCCGCGAGGTGTTCCACGACCTGGTGCGCTCCGCCGACGCCGTCTACTCCAACCTGCGCGGCGACGTCCCGGAGAAGCTCGGCATCCGCTACGACGACCTGAAGGACGTCAACCCGCGGATCGTCTGCTGCTCGCTGACCGGGTTCGGGATGACCGGGCCGCGATCGCGCGAGCCCGGCTACGACTACGTGCTGCAGGCGCTGGCCGGATGGATGTCGCTGACCGGGGAGCCGGGTGGGCCGCCGCAGAAGACCGGGCTCTCGCTCGTCGACTACTCCGGCGGGTACGCCGCGGCGCTGTCGCTGCTCGGCGCCGTGCACGCGGCGCGACGCGACGGCGTCGGCACCGACTGCGACGTCAGCCTCTACGACACCGCGGTCAGCCTGCTGACCTACCCGGGCGCCTGGCACATGACGGCCGGTTACGAGCCGGTCCGGACCAGCCACTCGGCGCACCCGTCGCTGATCCCGTTCCAGGCGTTCGAGGCCGCCGACGGCTGGCTGGTCGTGGCCGCGCCGAAGGAGAAGTTCTGGCAGCGCCTGACGGTCGTGATGGACCGCCCGGACCTCGCCGGAGATCCGCGGTTCGCCACGTTCGCCGACCGCAACGCCCACCGCGACGAGATCCTGCCGATCCTGGAGGGGATCTTCCGGACGCGCACCGTCGCCGACTGGCTGGCCCCGCTCTACGCCGCCTCGATCCCGTGCGCGCCGATCCACGACGTCGCCGGCGCCCTGACCGACCCGCACACGGTCGAGCGGGACCTGGTCGCGGAGACGCCGCACCCCGACTTCGGGACGGTGCGGACCCTGCGGTCCCCGGTGCGCGTCGGCCCGCCCGGCGACGACCGCGCCCCCACCCGCGCCGCCCCGGGCATGGGCGAGCACACCGAGACCGTCCTGCGCGGCCTCGGCTACGACGACGACAAGATCGCGGCGCTGCGTCGATCCGGAGCGTTGGGTGCGGCCGGCGCCGAGAAGGAGATCTGATGGACTTCCAGCTCAGCGACGAGCAGCGCCTCTACCGGGACACGCTGCGCACGTTCGTCGACCGCGAGATCGTGCCGGTCGCCCGGGAGTGGGAGCACTCCGGGCGCTACCCGACCGAGATCGTCGACGGCATGAAGCAGCTCGGGCTGTTCGGGCTCGCGGTGCCCGAGGAGTACGGCGGGTTGGACGCGGACACGGTCTCGTTCGCCCTGACGTTCGAGGAGATCTCGCGGGGCTGGATGGGCATCGCGGGGATCCTCGGCAGCCACTCGGTGACCTGCTGGATGCTCGCGAAGCACGGCACGCAGGAGCAGAAGGACGCCTACCTGCCGCAGCTCGCGACGGGGGAGCGCCGGACCGGCATCGCGCTGACCGAGCCCGGCGCCGGCACCGACCTGCAGGGCATCCGCACGACCGCGCGCCGCGACGGGGACGACTACGTCGTCGACGGCACCAAGATGTGGATCACCAACGCCCGCCACGCCGACCCGTTGCCGGTGCTGGTCAAGACCGATCCGCACGCCACGCCCGCGCACAAGGGGATGAGCATCCTGCTCGTCCCGGCCGACTCGCCCGGGTTCGAGGTCACCCAGGACATCGGCAAGCTCGGCTACAAGGGCACCGAGTCCTGCGAGGTCGTGCTCACCGGGGTGCGGGTGCCGTCGTCGCAGCTGCTCGGCGGCGTCGAGGGCCGCGGGCTGCAGCAGGCGCTGTCGTCGCTGGAGACCGGGCGGATCAACATCGCCGCCCGCAGCGTCGGGATCGCCCAGCGCGCCTACGACGAGGCGCTGTCCTACGCCCGCGACCGGGAGGCGTTCGGCCAGGCCATCGGCGACTTCCAGGCCGTGCAGCTGCGTCTGGCCGAGATCGCGGTGAAGCTGCAGGCCGCGCGGCTGATGACGTACTGGGCGGCGTCGCGGATGGACGACGGCGTGCGGATGGACACCGAGTCCGGGATGGCGAAGATCTTCGCCTCGGAGGCGGCGCTGGAGTGCGCGACCGACGCGATGCGCATCCACGGCGGCTACGGCTACTCGACCGAGTTCGAGGTGGAGCGGCTCTACCGCGACGCCCCGCTGATGTCGATCGGCGAGGGCACCAACGACGTGCTGCGCGGGGTCGTCGCGAAGGCGCTGCTGTCCGGGAAGGCCACCATCAAGTGACCGCGCCCGAGCCGGCGGCACTCGCCGCGCAGAGCGTGCGGCTGGGCTTCCGGCTCGACGACGCGCAGGTCGCGGACATGCACGCCGCCGTCGCCGGGGCGGAGGCGGCCGCCGCGGCGCTGCGGGCCCGCCCGGTCGACCCGGCCGCGGCGGACCCGGCCCGCGGCGACCTGTGGACGCGGGAGTGGGCGAACCGGACCGACGCGTGGACACCGCGGGCGAGCGGTGCCGCGCCCGGCAGCCCCTCCGCCGCCGCACCGCACCTGCTCGATGCGACCGGCCTGCTCGACGCGTACCGCGGCGGCACGGCCCGCCCGGGCGAGGTCGTCGCCACGGCCCTGTCCCGGCTGGCGGGCGCGCACGCCGCGCTGAACTGCACGATCGTCGCCCTGGACGAGCGGGCCGCGGAGAGGGCGGCGGAGTCCGACCGGCGCTGGGCCGAGGGCACCGCGCGCCCGCTGGAGGGCGTGCCGTTCACCGTCAAGGACGTGCTCGACCTGGCCGGGGTCCCCACCACGGCGGGCTCCCTGCGCCGCGGAGACACCCCGGCCGCGGCGTCCGCGACCGTCGTCGCCCGGCTGGAGGACGCCGGCGCGATCGCGATCGCCAAGGACGCGACCACCGAGTTCGCCGTCGGCGGGCCGCACCCGCGCCGTTTCGGCGCCTGCCGCAACCCGTGGGACGCGCGGCGCTGGGCGGGCGGCTCCTCGACCGGGACGGCGGCGGCGGTCGCGTCCCGGGCGGTGCCGTTCGGGATCGGCACCGACGTCGGCGGGTCGGTGCGGCTGCCGTCGGCCTGGTGCGGGCTGACCGGCCTGAAGCCGACGGCGGGCACGGTGCCGCGCACCGGCGTCGTCCCGCTGTCCTGGACGACCGAGACGGTCGGCCCGCTGGCCCGCAGCGCCCGCGACGTGGCGCTGCTGCTGTCGGTGATCCGCGGTCCGGACGGCACCGACCCGAGGATCGGCGAGCTCACCCCGTTCGCCCCGCCGTCCGTTCCCGCCGACCTGTCCGGTCTGCGGGTCGCGGTGCCCGGCGGCTATCTCACCGAGCTGTGCGACGGCGCCGTGCGCGACGGGGTCGCGGCGCTGGTCACCGAGCTGGTGGGCGGCGGGGCGACGGTCGTGGCCGGTGAGATCCCGTCCGCGGCGGCCGCGCTGCCGATCGGCTACCAGGTCGTGTTCGCCGAGGCTGCCGCGCTGCACCGGTTCGACGCCGACCACTGGGACGACTACGACCCGGTGACCGTGCGCCGGATCAGCCAGGGAATCACCACCCCGGCCGCGGACCTGCTGCGCGCGCTGCAGTTCCGGGTCGAGCTGCAGGCCGAGCTGGACGCGGTGTTCGCGCGCGCCGACCTGGTCGTCGTGCCCACCACCCCGTCGACGGCACCGGTCCTGCCCGACTGCACCGTGCGCGTCGACGGCGTCGAGCATCCGCTCTACGCGGCCCAGTCGCGCTCGACGATGCTCGGCAACCTCACCGGCGCCCCGGGGCTGGCGCTGCCCACCGGGTTCGCCCCGGACGGCTGCCCGACGTCGGCGCAGCTGATCGCCCCGCCGCACCGGGAGGGGGTCGCGCTGGCCGTCGCGGCGTGGTTCCAGGAGCGCACCGAGCACCACCTGCGCACGCCGCCGCTCGCGGACCGGATCGGATGACCCCTTCCCGTCGCTAAATGTCTGACGTATCTTCGTCCCACTCGAGGAGGAGCTGTGACGACCGACACCCACACCCGCCTGTCGCTGGCCGGGCAGGTCGGCGAGTTCGTGGCCGCCGCCGGGATCGACGACGTCCCGGCCGAGGTCCTGGAACGCGCCCGGTACCTGGTGCTCGACGCCGTCGGGCTCGCGTTCGCCTCCACCGCCTACGGGTTCCCGGCCGTGGCCCGCGACGCGCTGGCCGCGTTCGGCGGCGGTGAGCACCCGGTGCTCGGCATGTCCGACCGGCTCACCGCCCGCGACGCGGCCGTGCTCAACGGCGTGCTCATCCACGGCATGGACTTCGACGACACCCACATCCCGGCCGTCACCCACGTCAGCGCCGCCGCCCTGCCGGCGGCGCTGGCTGCGGCCGTCGCGACCGGGGCGAGCACCGCGGACCTGCTGCTGGCCTACGTGCTCGGCGTCGAGGTCTCGGCGCGGGTCGGGATCGGAGGCGCCGGCGGGTTCCACGACGTCGGCTTCCACCCGACGGCGGTGGCCGGCGCGTTCGGCGCGGCGACGGCGGCCGGCAAGGTCACCGGGCTCGACGCCGGGCAGCTCGCCGCGGCGCAGGGCGTCGTCGGGTCGATGTCGGCCGGGCTGCTGGAGTTCCTCGAGGACGGGTCCTGGACCAAGCGCCTGCACCCCGGGTGGGCGGCGATGTCCGGGCTGACGGCGGCGAGCTTCGCGAAAGCCGGGTGGAGCGGGCCCCCGGCCGTCTACGAGGGACGGTTCGGGCTCTACGCCACGCACCTGGCCGGGCGCGAGACCCACCCGGAGGCCGTCGGTGCCGGGCTGGGTACGACGTGGGAGCTGATGCGCACCGCGGTCAAGCCCTACCCGATCTGCCACTTCAACCACGCCTTCGCCGACGCCGCGCTGACGCTGCGCGAGGCGCACGGGATCCGCCCCGAGGACGTCGTCGCGGTCCGCGCCGGGATCCACCCGACGCCGGGCAGGGTGGTCAGTCAGCCGGAGGCCGCGAAGTGGGCCCCGCGCGACGAGTACGACGCCAAGTTCAGCCTGCCGTTCACCGTCGCCGCCTCGCTGGTCCGCGGCCGGTTCACCCTCGCCGAGCTGGAGGACGACGCCCTGGCCGACGCCGGCATCCGCGCGCTGGCCCAGAAGGTGCGGGTGCACGACGACCCGGACAGCGCGTTCCCGGCCGCCTACTCCGGGGCGCTGGAGATCAAGCTCTCCGACGGCCGGGTTCTGGCCCACCGCGAGCAGGTCAACCGTGGCCACGACCAGCGCCCGCTGACCAACGCCGAGATCGAGGAGAAGTTCCGCGGCACGATCGGCCGGGTCGCCGGCGACGCGACGACCGACCGGGTCCGCGCCGCCGTCCTCGCCCTGGGTGACGACCGCCCGGCGTCGGACTTCGCCGAGGCGTGCCGTGCCGGGTGAGGTGCGGGTCGGCCTGTTCCTGACCCACCAGCGGCGGGCCGACGCCGACCCGCTCGCCGTGCTGGACGACCAGCTCGCCCTGGTCCGCGCCGCCCGTGACGGCGGCCTGGACTCGGTCTTCGGCGGGCAGCACCACCTGAGCGAGACGCTCGCCCACATCCAGCCGCTGCCCTGGCTCGCCCGGGTCGCGGCCGAGGCCGGGGACATGACCGTCGGCACCGGCATCCACCTGCTCGCGCTGCACAACCCGGTGGACACCGCCGAGGCCTACGCGAGCCTGGACGTCATCTGCCGCGGGCGGTCGGTGTTCGGCGTGGGGCTGGGCTACCGCGACGTCGAGTACGCCGCGTTCGGCGTCCCGGCCGGGGAGAAGGTGCGCCGGTTCACCGAGAACCTTCGGCTGGTGCGCGAGCTCTGGAGCGGCGAGGAGGTCCACGCCGACCTGCCGTGGACCCGTCTGGACGGCGTCCGCGCCACGATGCGCCCGGTCGCCGACCCGCACCCGCCGGTCTGGATGGCCGCCAACTCCGACGCCGCCGTCCGCCGGGCCGGGCGCCTCGCCGACACCTGGATGATCAACCCGCACGCCACGACGTCGACGATCCGGCGCCAGCTCGGGCTGTTCCACGACGAGCGCGCCGCGGCCGGTCGCGGCCCGCTGCGGGAGCTGCCGCTGATGCGCGAGATCTACTGCGCGCCCACCCGGGAGCAGGCGGTCGAGCTGGCCCGCCCGCACCTGGCCGGCAAGTACGCCGTCTACGCCGACTGGGGCCAGGACCGTGTCCTGCCCGGAAACGACTCGTTCCGTACCGGTTACGACGAGCTCGCCCAGGACCGGTTCGTGATCGGATCCCCCGAGGACTGCCTCGCGGCGCTGCTGCCGTGGCGCGACGAGCTCGGCGTGGACCACTTCGTCCTGCGCACCGACTGGGCCGGCATGCCGGTCTCCGACGCGCTCGCCTCGCTCGACCTGATCGCCCGCGAGGTCGCCCCCGTCCTGCGGTCCACCCCGGCCGCCGCAGGTCCCACCCGCCACGAGTGAAGGGAGTCCTCGAATGGACTTCGGCGTGTTCATCCCGATCGGCAACAACGGCTGGCTGATCTCCGAGAACAGCCCCCAGTACAAGCCGACCTTCGACCTGAACAAGCGGGTGGTGCAGGAGGCCGAGGCACAGGGCTTCGCGTTCGCCCTGTCGATGATCAAGCTGCGCGGGTTCGGCGGGAAGACCGAGTTCTGGGACCACAACCTGGAGTCGTTCACGCTGATGGCGGGCCTGGCCGCGGTCACCGAGCGGATCCAGCTCTACGCCTCCACCGCCGTGCTGACGCTGCCGCCGGCGCTGGTGGCGCGGATGGCCTCGACGATCGACTCGATCGCCCCGGGCCGGTTCGGCGTCAACATCGTCTCCGGGTGGGCCAAGGGCGAGTACGAGCAGATGGGCCTGTGGCCCGGTGACGACTACTTCGGCTACCGCTACGACTACTCGACCGAGTACGTGAAGGTGCTGCGCGACCTGTGGGAGACGGGCCGCTGCGACCTCGACGGCACGTACTTCCAGATGGACGACTGTGTGCTCTCCCCGCGCCCGTCCGGGCACGTCAACATCGTCTGCGCCGGGCAGTCCGACCGCGGCATGCAGTTCTGCGCCGAGTACGGCGACTACAACTTCATCCTGTCCCCGGGCGTCAACGACCCGCAGGTCTACCGCGAGCCGACGCAGAAGCTGGCCGGGTTCGCCGAGAAGACCGGGCGCGACGTCGGCTCGCTGCCGCTGTTCATGGCGATCATGGCCGAGACCGACGAGGAGGCCCAGGCCAAGTGGGCGTCCTACAACGCGGGCGCCGACGCCGGGGCGCTGGGCTACATGTCCGACGAGGGCGGCAAGGACACCACCGCCGACGGGTCCGGCACCGCGCGGACGATCAACCTGCCGGAGGGGGCGGTCAACTTCAACATGGCCACCCTCGTCGGGTCCTACGAGACCGTCGCCCGCCAGATCGACCAGGTCGCGGAGATGCCCGGTGTGAAGGGGATGATGTTCACCTTCGACGACTTCGAGAAGGGCGTCCACGACTTCGGCACGCGGGTGAAGCCGTTGCTCGGCTGAGCCCACGGACCGTGTCCGCCGCCGCTGGCGGGCCGCTCGCCGCACGACACCCCCTTCTCAACGCTGAGAGCCCCACTCGCTGCGACAACGCGACGGGCCTTCGGAAACCTGAGCGCCGATGGTTACGCCATTCGGCGTAGCCATCTGCTGACTCTGTGTAGTGGGGGCTTCGATGACGATGGACGGTGTACGCGAGGACCCGGGAGCGCCGGTGAGCGAGCACCGCCTGCGCGCATGGGTGTCGGCGCAGACGGCGCCGACCGGGTCCGACATCGAGCGGGCCCGGGCGCAGGTGTCCGGACGGCGTCCCGAGGCCATGACGAAGCGTTCGCTGATCGCGGTGTCGCACGCGATCGAGCGGGCCGTGCTGGCCTCGCCGGTCGACGGACCGACCGTCGTGATCGGGCTCTTCCAGCGCATGGAGTACTTCGAGCGCGAACGGTCGGTCTACCGCGACCTCGCCGAGGCCGGGGTCCGGGTCGCCGTCGGGTTCTGCGACGCACCCGCCCACGACCTCCCCGACGGCGTCGAGCAGGTCGCGCTCGACCCGTCCGAGGCGCTGGTCGACGAGTGGGCGATCGTGGCGCTCTCGGACTCGGCGGGCGCGTTCCTGGTGGCCACCGACCGGCACGAGTTCGATCCGGACGCCCGCTCCCTGGAGGCCGGCCGGAGGTTCCTGGCCCGGTGGGGGTTCTCCCGGGTGCAGTCCGGGGTGGAGCTCGCCCGCCTGCGCCTCACCCTCGGCGCGCGCCTGCACCCGGGGACCCTGGAGGTCATCGACCGGCTGCTCATGCGCGTGATGCCGGCCGGTGCCGACCCGGCCGGATCGGCCGGCTCGCCGCAGGAACGCTGGTTCAGCACGGCGGCGCTGCACCTCGCCGACCGGATGGACACCGCCCGCGCCGGCAGCGCCCGGCTGCGTGCCCAGCTCACCGACGCGCACGCGGCGGCCGCGGCCCGCGCGACCGTCGGGGTCGACCAGCAGAGCGGGCTGACCACCCCGGAGTTCCTGCAGCGGTGGTCGGACACCGGCGGGACGACGGCGCTGCCGGTCGGCCTGGCGATGTTCGAGCTGCCCGCGGTGCAGCACGCCGTCGGCAACCAGCGCGCCGCCTACCACGCCGCACGCCGGATCGCGGCCGCGATGACCGAGCCTCTGGGGCCCGTCGACGCGGCGGTGCGGCTGTCCGAGCGGGAGTTCCTCGTCGTCGTCCCGGGAGCCTCCGAGATGCACCTGGCGACGGTCTGCGACGAGATCGTCGAGCAGCTCGCGCTGGCCTCCGACGGGTACCCGTACGTCTCGCTGGCCGGTGGGCTCGCCACGGTCGTCACCCGTGCGCGGCCGCTGCCGCTGGCCGACCTGCGCCGGGCCCTGGAGCGTCTGGAGGCCGGGACGGACACCGGCCCGGTGGACGCGGGGACGAGCACCGCCGGGGACCGGATCACGATCTGCGTCGTCGGCGACGCGCCCACCGCCGCCCCGTCGCCGGTCCCGACGCCCCGTCCGCGCGACGACGGGTCCTCGCTCGACCCCGCCGTCGAGGAGTACGTCCGGGACGAGCCGTCGACCGGGAACCACGCGTCGGCCGAGGTCGCCACGGGAGAGTTCGAGTCCGTGCGCCCGGAGTCCGTGCGCTCGGAGTCCGGGCATTCGGACGGGGTGCACGGGGAGCCGGTCTGGGGTGAGCCGGGGCCGTTCCGGGCGGTGCTGTCCGACCGGTGGAACGGCCACCGGTTCGACGGTCTCGGCTAACCCGCCGAGGGGGCGGCGGCCAGGGCGTTGCCGTGCATCACCCGGCCGTGCACCAGCAGGGCCAGGGCCACGACGGTCTGCCCGACCAGCCAGGACAGGCCGACCCCGGTCAGCCCCCACCACGGCGCGACGACCCAGGACATCCCGATCACGATCGTCGCGATCGCGGCCGGCACACCGAACAGCACCCGCATCCGGCGCTGCACCCGGGCCGCGGCCAGCGCGGACGCGGTGACGATGTTGGGCAGGGCCGAGAGCGACGCGAGGACGAGCGCGCCCGTCCCGGTCTCGGTGTAGTGCTCGCCGAAGATCGACAGGATCGGGTAGGCGCCGAGCGTCAGCACGGCGACGGCGGGCACGGTCAGCATCAGCGCGCGCTTCGTGGTGGACCGCCGGGCGGCGTCGGCACCGGCCGGATCGGTCGCCCCGTGGGCCACCATCGACTGGGTCATACCCGTGACGACCAGGTAGATCGCCATCGTCATGGTCCAGACGATCTGGTAGGTCGCGGCGTCCGGCGCGCCGAGGCGGGCCAGCACCAGCAGCGGCAGGCCGTAGATCGCGGCGTGCCAGAAGATCGAGCCCGCGTAGTCCATCCCGGCGAAGTGGGCGATCCCGCGCACCGTCACCGGTTCGGTCTCGCGCGTCGTGGCCGAGTGCTTCGGCAGCACCGACGAGAAGATCCAGATGCTCACGACGACGACGGCGACGCCGGTGGCGGCGATCCAGGAGATGCCGATCCCGCCGGGGATCGCCAGCACCGCGGCGACGAGCAGCAGGCCGACCTTGAGCAGGGAGAACAGCAGGTTCTCCAGCGGCACGACCATCGCCTTGCGCAGTCCGGTCAGCAGGTTGTCCTGCACGTCGAACAGGGCCATCAGCGGCGTGCCGATCATGAAGAACACGACCAGCGCGCCGAGCCCGGCCACGCCGACCATCTCCGGTGCCCAGAGCGGGGCGCCGAGCGCGAACCCGGCCCCGATCAGCGCCGCGGCCGCGATCGCGATGACGTAGCCGACGGTGACGAGCTTCGTCGAGCGCGGCCCGGCGACCGGGACGAACCGCAGCAGCGCGTTCTGCATGTTCAGGTGCGCGATCCCGCCGAGCATCGCCAGCGTGGCCAGGGCGGCGGAGTTGACGCCCGCCTCGGCCGGGGAGAACAGCCGGGCCACCAGGACCCAGTAGCCGAGGCCGACGATCGAGCTCAGCCCGGAGCTGACGACCAGCGCGAGGCCGTCGCGGTGCACCGGGGCGTTCCAGGCCGCCAGGCCCTTCGCCTCCGGCAGGGGAGGTCCGCCGACCTCCGGCGGGACGATCAGGTTGTCCTGCGTCCGCAGGGCGCCGCTCTCCTGCGGGAGGCGGACCGGCAGGGTGGGCTGCGAGAACGGAGACCACATGCGGTGCGTCTCCTCGGCCGTCCCGGAGTCGTTCTCGCGAATACCCACGACAAGAGCATCGCCGATGGTGGCGACGGTGTGACAACCGGCCCCCGAATGGATGGCGAGTGATATCCGGACGGGCCTGTGCACCGGCCTCCACCTGGGGTTGCTTCCCAGTGGCCATCATCACCCGATCGTAGGAATGAATTGTCGTTCACTCTTATCCCGGATAGTAGAAGAAATGTCCGGTAAGCACACTGCGGGTGATGCCGGAACCGCTCCGACGGACCGGGCCGGACCTCTCCTCCCGGACCGTTCCGCGCCGCCCGGCGGCACGGCAGCATGGGGGTCATGACCAAGGTCGTGCGTTTCACCGAGTTCGGTGGTCCGGGTGTGCTGTCCGTCGTCGACGAGCCGGACCCGACGCCGGGTCCCGGCGAGGCCGTCGTCGACGTCGAGGCGATCGGGCTGAACCGGGCCGAGTCGATGTTCCGGACCGGCACCTACATCGAGCCGACGCGGCTGCCGGCCGGTCTGGGCTACGAGGCGGCGGGCACGGTCGCGGCGCTGGGGGAGGGCGTCGAGCGGTGGTCGGTCGGCGACCCGGTCAGCGTGGTGCCCGCGTTCTCGATGAACGACTACACCGTCTACGCGCAGAAGGCGGTCGTCCCGGCCCGGGCGATGGTGCCGCGCCCGGTGGACGCGGTGACCGGTGCCGCGGTGTGGATGCCGTTCCTCGTCGCCTACGCCGGGCTGCTCGAGCCCGGTGTGCTGCGCCCGGCCGACACGATGCTGGTCACGGCCGCGTCGAGCAGCGTCGGCCTGGCCGCGATGGCCGTGGCCAACCGGATCGGCGCCGTCCCGATCGCCACCAGCCGCACCCACGCCAAGGCCGGACGGCTGATCGAGGCCGGCGCGGCGCAGGTGATCGCCACCGGCGAGGAGGACCTGGTGGCCCGCTGCCGCGAGATCACCGGCGGGCGCGGGCTCGACGTCGTGTTCGACGCCGTCGCCGGGCCCGGGGTGGAGACGATGGCCGGCGCGGTCCGTCCCGGCGGCACGATCGTCATCCACGGCCGCCTCTCCGGCGAGCCCGCGGTGTTCCCGACCGAGACGCTGCCCGACCTCGTCATGCGCAGCTTCACGCTGTTCGCGATGGCCAAGGACCCCGAGCGGCTGCGACGGGCCGCGGCGTTCATCTCCGCGGGCCTGGCGGCCGGGGACTTCGCGCCGCAGGTGGACCGGGTCTTCGAAGGCCTGGACTCCGTCGTCGAGGCGCACGAGTACCTGGAGTCCAACGCCCAGGTCGGCAAGATCGTCCTGAAGCCCTGAACCGTTCTCAGGCCGGGGTGATCCCGGCGGTCAGGCTGGCCGCGATCCGGTCCCCGAGCTGCTCGGGGGTGTACTCGCCGGACTCGCGGAACCACTTGTAGGTCCAGTTCGCCGCGCCCAGGGCCATGTTCACCCAGACCTTCGGCGTCATCCCGATCTCGACGTCCGGATGCGCGCGCAGGTGGGCGTCCAGGGCGGCGTTGAACAGGTCCTCGAACGCGCGACGGCGGCGCAGCAGCTGCTCGGCGAGGTCGACCGGCAGCTCGTTCTCCTCCTCGAAGCACACCTTGAGCAGCGCCTGGCGGCGGCAGGTGTAGACGACCCGGGAGCGGATCAGCTCGCGGACCGCCTCCAGCGGGGTGGGCTCGGAGTCCACCACGTCCAGCGCCATCGCCAGGCTCTCGTCCAGCACGTCGGAGTAGAGCCGGACGAGCAGCTCCTCCTTGCTGCGGAAGTAGTGGTAGAGCGTCGGCTTCGACAGCCCGACCGCGGCCGCGATCTCGTTCATCGACGTGGCCCGGAACCCGCGGCGGCTGAAGATGTCCGCCGCCGTGGCGAGCACGCGGAGACGCTGACGGTCCGCACGGCTGGTCTGCACGTCGGCACTCACGTGTCTCTCCTTCCGGTCGGGCCTTGACAGGGGGTGGTCGCGGTCACTCTACTGGTCCCGACCGCCCGGTCGGTCGACAAATTTCTCGATGGCGAGGAGACCACATGACCTGGGAGCTCGACGAGGCGCACGCGGACTTCGCGGCCAGCTGCCGCGCGTTCGTGGACAAGCAGGTCCGCCCGCTGGTGGACGAGGCCGAGACGACCGGTGTGTTCCCGCAGGAGCTGTGGAAGCAGTTCGGCGCCGCCGGGATCCTCGGCCTCTGCACGCCCGACGAGTTCGGCGGCAGCGAGGGCGACAGCCTCGCGGTGGCGCTGGTGTCCGAGGAGCTGGCCCGCGCCGGCGGCGGGATCGCGATCAGCCCGCTGGTCAGCGCGTACATGGCCGGCACGCACTTCGTCCGCTACGGCAGCGACGCCCAGAAGCAGCGCTGGCTCGCCCCGATCGCCTCCGGCGAGGCGGTGGCCGCGATCGCGGTGACCGAGCCGGGCACCGGGTCCGACGTCGCCGGCATCACCAGCCGGGCGAAGGCGTCCGACGACGGCTGGGTCCTCGACGGCCGCAAGATGTTCATCACCAACGCCGGCCTGGCCGACGTGCTCGTCGTCGGTGCCCGCACCGGCGAGCCGGGGCACCGCGGCATCACGCTGTTCGCGGTCGAGAAGGGCACGCCCGGCCTGTCGTTCTCGAAGCCCCTGAAGAAGATGGGCTGGCACTCCTCGGACACGCGCGAGGTCGTCCTCGACGGCGTCCAGGTGTCCCGCGAGGACATCGTCGGCGCCGAGGGCCGCGGTTTCTACCAGATCATGGACGGCTTCGAGCTGGAGCGGATCGCGCTGGCCGGGATGGGTGTCGGGCACGCCGCCGAGTGCCTGGACCTGGCCCGTCGCTACGTCTCCGAGCGCGAGGCGTTCGGCGCTCCGCTCTCGGCGTTGCAGACGATCCGGCACAGGATCGCCGAGATGGAGATCGAGCTGGAGGCCGCGCGGCTGGTCACCTACCAGGCCGCGGCGCGCCTGGACGCCGGTCACCCGGAGGCCGGGCAGTCGGTCGCCCGGGCCAAGTACCTGGCCGCGGTGATGGCCAACCGGGTCGCCGACGACGCCGTGCAGCTCTTCGGCGGCGCCGGCTTCCTCGACGAGTCCCCGGTCGCCCGCCACTACCGCGACGTCCGCGTGCTCCGGATCGGGGGCGGCACCGACGAGATCCAGCTGGAGATCATGACCCGCGGGATGCACTCGTGACGGCGGAGCCCGACCTCGCCGCAGCGCCGGTGGAGGTGCCGGACGCGGCACCGAGCGCGGACGACGTCGTCCGCGCCACCGAGCGCGCCCGCGCCGGCGGCGACCCGGCCCGCTGGCCGGACAAGCTCCCGGTCCGCGACCGGCTCGCGGTGCTGTTCGACCCGGGCTCGTTCGTCGAGGACGGGCTGCTGGCGACCGCGATGGACGCCGGGCTCCCGGCCGACGGCGTGATCACCGGTGTCGGACGCGTCGAGGGCCGCCCGGTCGCGGTGATCGCGCACGACTTCACCGTCAAGGCGGGGTCCTGGGGCGAGCTGACGTGCGAGAAGCAGGTCCGGATCCTGGAGCGTGCGGACCGCGACCTGCTCCCGGTCGTCTACCTGGTGGACTCCGCCGGTGGGCGGCTGACCGACCAGATGGGCTTCTTCCCGGGCCGTCGCGGTGCGTCGGCGATCTTCCAGATGCAGGTCAAGCTGTCCGGGCGGGTGCCGCAGCTGTGCTGCCTGCACGGCCCCAGCGCGGCCGGCGGGGCGTACATGCCGGCGTTCTGCGACTGGGTCGGGATGGTCGACGGCAACGCCTCGATGTACCTGGCCAGCCCGCGCGTCGCGGAGAAGGTCACCGGCGAGAGGACCACGCTGGAGGAGATGGGCGGCGCGATGATGCACGCGACCGTCTCCGGCTGCGGCGACGAGGTCTTCGACGAGGACTGGGAGGCGATCGCGGCCGCGAGGCTCCTCCTGTCCTACCTGCCCAACGACTTCCGCTCCCCGCCCGCCGCCGCGCCGTCGCGCGAGCCCGAGCGCGAGGACTGGGCCGGTCTGGTCCCGGAGGACCCGAACACCGCCTACGACGTGCGCACCGTCATCGACCGGCTCGTCGACGAGGGCACGTTCTTCGAGATCAAGGCCCGCTGGGCGGAGGAGATGGTCACCGGCTTCGCCCGCCTGGACGGGCGCGTGATCGGGATCGTCGCCAACCAGCCCGCGGTGCGCAGCGGCGCGATCTTCGTCGACTCCGCGGACAAGGCGGCCCGCTTCATCTCGCTATGCGACGCGTTCAACGTGCCGCTGGTGTTCCTGCAGGACGTTCCCGGGTTCATGGTCGGGGTCGAGGTCGAGCGCCAGGGGATCATCCGGCACGGCGCCAAGATGATCGTCGCGATGGCCTCGGCCGAGGTGCCGAAGTACACCGTCGTGCTGCGCAAGGCCTACGCCGCGGGCTTCTACGCGATGTGCGCGCCCGGCTTCGAGCCGCGTGCCACGCTCGCGCTGCCCACCGCCACGATCGGCCCGATGGGCGCCGAGGCGTCGGTCAACGCCGTCTACGCCAACAAGATCGCCGCGATCTCCGACCCGGCCGAGCGCGCGGAGTTCGTCGCCGCCCGCACGGTCGAGCAGCAGGCCGACATCAACCTGCTGCGCATGGGGTCGGACCTGGTCGTCGACGCCGTCGTCGAACCCGAACGGCTGCGTGCCGAGCTCTCCGCCCGGATGGTCGACGCCGACCGCTGGACCCGCACCCCCGGCCGCCGCCACCACCCCGTCAGCCCCGTCTAACCCCCGTGCGCGGATATCGCTGCTCTGACAGCGATATCCGCGCACGACCCCGACCCCCTCGGAGGACGCCGATGTCCGACACCGACAGCCTGAGCTCCCTGCTGGACACGCCGGTCGTGCCGCTCCGTCCGGAGTGGACCATTCCCGACCGTGTCGAGTCGCTCGCCGCCGCCCGCGCGCTGGGCGGCCCGGACGCGTACTGGGAGTGGGTCGCGAACCAGCAGCGCTGGTCCACCCCGTGGACGACGGTGCGCACCGGTGAGATCAGCGACTTCCGCTACTTCGAGGGCGGGCGGATCAACGTCGCCGACAACTGCGTCGACCGGTGGGCCGAGGACCCCGCGACGGCCGGCCGGGCCGCCGTCGTCTGGGAGGGCGAGCCGGGCGACTCCCGGACGCTGACCTACGCCGAGCTCGCCGACGAGGTGAACCGCCTGGCCGCGGG
The DNA here is from genome assembly GCF_004217185.1 of Pseudonocardia sediminis. Classification (NCBI taxonomy): domain Bacteria; kingdom Bacillati; phylum Actinomycetota; class Actinomycetes; order Pseudonocardiales; family Pseudonocardiaceae; genus Pseudonocardia; species Pseudonocardia sediminis. Next base: position 278,064 of record NZ_SHKL01000001.1, read on the forward strand.
CCTGCTCGGGCTCGGTGTGGCCAAGGGCGACGTCGTCGCGATCTACATGCCGAACCTGGTCGAGGCGTTCACCGCCATCCACGCCTGCAACCGGATCGGCGCGATCTACACCGTGCTGTTCTCCGGGTTCGGCGAGGAGGCCGTGGCGTCGCGGATCCAGGCGGCGCGGGCGAAGGTCGTCGTCGTCGCGGACGCGATCTACCGCCGCGGCAAGCCGATCGAGCTGCTCTCCACGCTGCGCGCGGCGCGGGACCGGACCCCGACGGTCGAGGCGACGGTCGTGGTGGACCGCACCGGGAACGCCGTCCCGCTCGTCGACGGCGAGCACGCCTACGCCGCGGTGCTCGAGTCCGGCGCGGCCGGGACGCCGGCGGTGCCGCTGGACCCGAACGAGCCGTCGTTCCTGATCTTCACCTCGGGCACCGAGTCGCGACCCAAGGGCGTCGTGCACTCCGTCGGCGGGTTCCTGCTCGGCACCTGGGCGAACGCGCACTGGCAGGCCGGCTACGAGCCCGGCGACGTCTACTGGGTCGCCGCGGACGTCGGGTGGCTGACGTTCCCGATCCAGGCCGTCGTCGGCGGGCTGGCCTGCGGGATGACGATCGCCTGCTACGAGGGGGCGCTGGACACCCCGACGACGTCGCGGTTCTACGAGGTGTGCTCCAAGCACGCCGTCACCAAGGTCCTCTGTGCACCGACGCTGCTCCGGATGCTGCGCAAGTTCGGCGACGACCTGGCCGCGGCGCACCCGCTGCCCGGCCTGAAGCTGATCACCGTGCAGGGCGAGCCGCTCGACGGCGACACGTTCGGCTGGGCGACGTCCACACTGGACGTCCCGGTGGTCAACGCCTACGGCCAGACCGAGACCGGCTCGACCTGGACCTACCCGGTGTACGGCGCCGAGGACATCAAGGCCGGCTCCGTCGGCACCCCGGTGCCCGGGCACGCCTACGAGATCCTCGACGACGACGGCAACCCGGTCCCGCCCGGCGTCAAGGGACACCTGGTGCTCACCGCGCCGTTCCCGACGCTGGCCCGCACCGTCTGGGACGACCACCAGCGCTACCTCGACACCTACTTCTCCCGGTTCCCCGGCAAGTACGCGACCAACGACGAGGCCGTCCTCGACCACGACGGGCACATCTGGGTGCTCGGCCGGGCCGACGACGTGATCAACGTGGCCGCACACCGGATCTCCACGATGGAGATCGAGGCCGTGGTCACCGCGCACCCCGGCGTCGTCGAGGCGGCCGTGGTCGGCGTCCCGGACGACACGAAGGGGACGGTGCCGATCGCGTTCGTCACCCTCGCCTCCGGCGCCGACGCCGACGCCGTGCGGATCGAGCTGGACACGCAGGTCACCGGCGAGATCGGTGGCTACGCGCGTCTCGCCGCCGTGCACGTGACGCCGTCGATGCCGAAGACGCGCACCGGCAAGACGATGCGACGCCTGCTGCGTGATGTGATCGTGCACGGCGGGCCGACCGGCGACACCAGCGCGATGGAGGACCCGTCCGCGCTGGACGCCGTCACGGCGGTCGTCCGCGGCAGCTGAGATCAGGCCGACGAGCGGCACGTTCGTCGGAAAGGATCCGACGGGCGTGCCGTTCGTCGGTCGAACGTGAGGAGTGCCGGTGACCGACGACGGCCGGGCCGTGTCCGGGAAGTGGTTCGAGGACCTCGAGGTCGGGCTGGTGGTGCAGCACGCGACGCGTCGCACGGTCACCGAGACCGACAACGTCCTGTTCACCACGATGACGATGAACCCCGCGCCGCTGCACCTGGACGCGGACTACGCCTCCCGGACCGAGTTCGGGAAGCCGCTGGTCAACAGCATGTTCACGCTCGCGCTCGTGGTCGGGCTGTCGGTGCCGGAGCTGACGCTGGGGACGATCGTCGCCCAGCTCGGGCTCGACGGGATCGCGTTCCCGGCGCCGGTGTTCGCCGGCGACACGGTGCGGGTGGAGAGCGAGGTCGTCGAGTCGCGGGCGTCGAAGTCCCGGCCCGACGCCGGCCTGGTCGTGATCGAGCACCGCGCGCACAACCAGCGTGACGAGCTGGTCTGCACGGTCCGGCGTACGGGTCTGATGCACCGCCGGCCCGCCTGACCTCCGCAGGACTGTCGGTACCCCGTGCCACCATGACCGGGACGGAAGGGAGGCCCGCGATGACGGACGCACTGTCCTGGCCGCGGCACCAGCTCACGCTCCCGGACTGGGAGGCGTTGCCCGAGGACGAGACCCTCCGGCTGGAAGTGGTCGAAGGGATGCTGGTGATGGCGGCACAGCCCTACTCCCTGCATCAGAGAGCCGAGCGACGCCTGGTGAACGCTCTGGAAGCCGATCTGCCGACGACGTTCAGCGGGCTGCACGAGGTCGAGGTCCTGCTGGCGGAGGAGCCACTGACGATCCGTGTCCCGGACGTCGTGGTGGCGTCGACCGATCTCGTCGACAGCAATCCACACCGTTACCGGGCCGCGGACCTGCACCTGGCCGTCGAGATCCTCTCCGACGGCAGCCGACGGGTGGACCGGGTGCTGAAGTTCTCCGAGTACGCCGACGCCGGCGTTCCGCAGTACTGGATCCTCGACCTCGACGCGCCCACGACCCTCACCGCGTACGTCCTCGTCGACGGTGACTACGAGCTCGTCGCCGAGGCCACCGGCACCGTCGACCTCACTGTGGCCGGGCACCCGGTCTCGCTCGATCTGGAGTCCCTCACCCGTCGTTGATCCGCCCTCGTTCCTGATCCACGCTGCACCCCTGCCGATGCATCGGGCAGGCTCCGTCCCATGACCGACTTCGTCCCGCGCAGCCTGCTGTTCGTCCCCGCCACCCGTCCGGACATGGTGGCCAAGGTCGAGCGCGTGCACCCCGACGCCGTCGTCCTCGACTGGGAGGACGCCGTCGCGCCCTCGGAGAAGGAGGGTGCCCGCGCCACGGCCGCGGAGACGCTCTCGGCCTCCCGGCCCGGCGCGGACGCGGTGCTGATCCGGATCAACGCGCCCGACACCCCCTGGCACGACGACGACGTCACGGCCCTCGCCGAGCTGGTCACCGCCGGGCACGTGGACGGTGTCCTGCTGCCCAAGTACGAGCACGTCGCCCAGCTGACGGCGCTGCGCGACGCGTTGGAGCCGGGGACCGTGATCGTCGCCGGGCTGGAGAGCGGGCTCGGTGTGGCCGACGCCCGTGAGCTGCTCGCCGCCGGGCCGGAGTCGGCCTACTTCGGCGCCGAGGACTACATCGCCGACATCGGCGGCCGGCGCACCGCGGCCGGGCTGGAGGTGCTCTACGCGCGCAGCCAGGTCGCCCTGGCCGCGAGCCTGACCGGGGTCGCGTCGCTGGACCAGGTGGTCACCGCCGTCAAGGACGACGACGCGTTCCGCGCCGACGCGCGCCAGGGCCTCGAGCTGGGCTACCGCGGCAAGATCTGCCTGCACCCGTCGCAGGTCACGCTCGCGCACGAGGTCTTCACCCCGACCGACGAGGAGATCGCGCACGCGGAGAAGGTCCTGGAGGCGGGAGAGTCCGGGGTCGGCCTCGTCGACGGCCAGATGGTCGACGCCGTGCACCTGACGCTGGCCCGAGCCGTCCTGGCCCGGGCCGGCCGCCCCGCCTGACCCGCCCGGCCGATCCGACCCCGTCTCGCAGCCGATCCGGTGCCCTCGCACGCGATATTTCGTGTGCGAGGGCACCGGAATCCGTGCGAGGAGAGGCCGGGTGGCTGCGGTGTCGTTCTCCTCGATGGTGGTGTGGGTCACAGGTGCAGGGTTAGCGTCCTTGCGACGTACGTCCTGACCTCAGCGTGGAGGCACCTGTCATGACCCAGACCGTCGGCGCGGCACAGCAGATCGACGACCTTCTGTCCGAAGCGGCCGGGAGCGGGACGGTGCCCGGCGTCGTCGGGCTCGTCGCGAACGCCGACGGCGAGACCTACTCCGGCGCGTTCGGGCACCGCGTCGGTACCGAGCCGATCGCGCCCGACACGGTGGCGTGGCTGGCCTCGACCACGAAGGCGATCATCGCCGTCGCGGCGCTGCAGCTCGTCGAGCGCGGGAAGCTCGACCTCGACGCCCCGATGGGGAGGCTGATCCCGCAGCTCGCCGCCCCGCAGGTGCTGGAGGGCTACGACGACGACGGCACCCCGCGGATCCGCCCGGCCCGCACCGACGTCACGCTGCGGAACCTGCTCTCGCACACGGCCGGCAACGGCTACCACTTCTGGAACGCGAACGTCCTGCGCTACCAGACCGAGAACGAGCTGCCCGGCATCATCGCGTGCCAGGAGGCCACGCTGACCACGCCGCTGCTGTTCGACCCGGGCACCCGCTGGGAGTACGGGATGAACATCGACTGGGTGGCCAAGGCCGTCGAGGCGGTGTCCGGGCAGAGGATCGGCGACTACCTGCGGGAGAACGTGCTGGACCCGCTGGGCATGCGCGACACGACGTTCACCCTCAGCGGCGAGCACCGGACCCGGCTGGCCGGGATGAACGTCCGCACCCCGGACGGTCTCGTCGCGATCGACTTCGAGATCCCGCAGGAGCCGGAGTTCCAGATGGGCGGCGGCGGGATGTACGGCTCGCCGGCCGACTACCTGCGGTTCCTGCGGATGCTGCTGCGCCGCGGGGAGCTCGACGGGGTCCGCATCCTGGACGCCGAGACCGTCGACATGGCCCGGCGCAACCAGATCGAGAACCTGACCATCGGCAAGATCGCGACCGTCGACCCGGGCAGTTCCAACGACGTCGACTTCCTGCCGGGCACCACGAAGAAGTGGTCCCTGCTGGGGATGCTCAACGTCGAGGACACCCCCGGCGGACGCTCGGCGGGCAGCCTGTTCTGGGCCGGGCTGTGCAACTCCTACTACTGGGTCGACTGGGAGAAGGGCAACTGCGGCCTGGTCGTCACCCAGATCCTGCCCTTCGCCGACCAGCACGTCCTGGACCTGTTCGAGAAGTTCGAGGACGCGGCCCGGACGCTGTAGACGCCGGTGCCGCCCGGATCAGACGATCCGCTGGTCCGGGTAGCACCAGCGCCACGACTCGCCCGGCTCGAACGAGCGCATCAGCGGGTGCTCGGTCTCCTGGTTGTGCGCCGTGGCGTGCCGGTGCGGGCTGGAGTCGCAGCAGGCGACGTGCCCGCAGCTCAGGCACATCCGCAGGTGTGCCCAGACGTCCGCGCCGATCGCGCGGCAGTCGACGCAGCCGTCGGATCCGTCGGGGGTGGGCTCGGTCCAGGAGGCGACGTCGATCTCGGTCGTGTGTGCGCAGCTCATCGTTGGTCCATTCTGCTCCTCATGACCCTGCCCCCTCCCGACGCGTCCCGACCGTGATCGCCGAGCTCGGCCTGCTCGGCCTCGTCCTCGGCGCACTGGCGATCACCTGGCTGTGCCGGCGGTTCGACCTGCCCGCTCCGCTGGTGCTCGTCGTGGCCGGGATCGCGGCGTCGTTCCTGCCCGGCGTCGGCGTGATCGAGTTCGAGCCGGACGTCGTGCTGCTGCTGGTGCTGACGCCGTTGCTGTACTCGTCCGCGCTCGACGCCTCCTACCTGGGGTTCCGTGCCAACACCCGGCCGATCGCGCTGCTCGCGATCGGCCTGCCGGTGTTCACCGCGGCCGCGGTGGGGGTGGCCGCGTGGTGGGTGGTGCCGGAGCTGTCGCTGCCGGCGGCGCTGGTGCTGGGGGCGGTCGTCGCGCCGCCGGACGCGGTGTCCGCGCTCGCGGTCGGACGCCGGCTGGGGCTGCCCCGGCGGGTGATGACGATCCTGGGCGGGGAGAGCCTGGTCAACGACGCGACGTCGCTGACGCTGTTCCGCGTGTTCGTCGCGGTCGCCGCCGGGACCGGGGTCACGGTCTGGGAGGCGGGCGGGATGTTCCTGCTCGCGGCCGTCGGCGGGACCGCGATCGGGCTCGTCGCCGGGTGGGTGGTGCACTGGGTCCGTCAGCGGCTGGGCAACGCCGACGTGGAGAGCGCGCTCGGGCTCGTCGTCCCGTTCGCGGTGTACCTCGTGGCGGAGGTGGCGCACACCTCGGGCGTCCTGGCCGTCGTCGTCGCGGGGATCTACCTGGGCCACCGGGCACCGCAGAGCGGGTACGCGACGCGGCTGCAGGAGCAGGCCGTCTGGCGGGCCAGCGACACCATCCTGGAGTCGGTGGTGTTCGCGCTGATCGGCCTGCAGCTGACCTCGGTGCTCGCCGCCGCCGGGCGTCCCGGCCCGCTGGCGCTGGCCGGGGTCGTGCTGACTCTGGTCGCGGTGGCGGCACGGATCGTCTGGGTGTTCCCGACGACGTACCTGCCGCGGGTGCTGTTCTCCGGCGTCCGCAGGCGGGACCCCCCGCCGCCGTGGCGGGTCCCGGCGGTGATCTCCTGGTCGGGGATGCGCGGGGTGGTCACGCTCGCCGCGGCGTTCGCGATCCCGGCGGAGGTCCCGGGCCGGGAGACGATCGTGTTCCTGGCCTTCTTCGTCACCGTCGCGACGCTGCTGCTGCACGGCCTGACGCTGCCGATGGTGATCCGGCGCCTGGGCGTCCGGGACACCGGCGGGCAGGCCGACCTGCTCGCCGAGGCCCAGACGCAGTACGACGCGGTGCAGGCCTCGATCGCCCGTCTCGACGAGCTGACCGCGGGCACCGAGAACGGCGAGCACATCGCCGGCAAGCTCCGCCACACCGCGCAGATGAGCGGCAACGCCGTGTGGGAGCGGCTCGGACGCCCCGACTCCGAGGCCGGGGAGAGCCCGGCCGCGCGGCACCGTCGTCTGCGCGCGGAGATGCTCGCCGCGGAGCGGGCCACGTTCGTGGCCCGCCGCGACTCCGGCGACATCGACGACGAGGTGCTCCGCCGCGTGCAGCGCCGCCTGGACTACGAGGAGGCGATGCTCGACCGCGGGGAGTCGTGAGGGGTCGTGCGCGGACATCGTCGCTCCAGCAGCGATTTCCGCGCACGGGTCATTCGAGCTTGGCCGGGTCCAGCGTCGCCTTCTTCACGCCGAGGCGGCGGTTGAGGAACACCGTCAGGACCCAGAGCAGCACGCCGAGGACGACCAGGATCCCGGCCACCTGGTACTGCTCGGCGTCGCGGCCGGAGAACGGCAGGACCAGGTAGGCACACGCCAGCGCGCCGACGACGGGCAGGCCGGGCGGGGCGCGGAAGTGGTCGGCGTCGACCCGGTCCTTGCGCAGCACCAGCACCGCGACGTTGACGACGGTGAACACCGCGAGCAGCAGCAGCGACGTCGTGCCGCCGAGCACCGAGACCACGTCCGAGCCGCCGAGCGAGACGTAGGTGATCAGGCCGAACGAGACCAGCGTCGTGAAGATGATCGCGACCCACGGCGTGCGGCGGAACGGGTGCACGCGGCCCAGGGCCTTCGGCAGCACCGCCTGGTTGGCCATGCCGTAGAGCAGCCGGCTGGCCATCAGCATGTTGATCAGCGCCGAGTTGGCGACCGCGAACATCGAGATGAACGGCAGCACGACGTCGGCCGGGATCCCCGGGGCGCCGGCCCGCACGACCTCCACCAGCGGCGTCTCGCTCGCGGCCAGCGGCCCGACCGGGACCAGCGCCACCGAGCAGATCGCCACCAGCACGTAGATCACGCCGGTGATGGACAGGCCGGTGATCATGATCTTGGGGAAGATCTTGCGCGGCTCGCGGCACTCCTCGGCCATGTTCACCGAGTCCTCGAAGCCGACCATCGCGAAGAACGCCAGCGACGTCGCCGTCGTGACGGCCAGGAACACGCCCTTGTCCTCGGGCGCGTCGAACGCGACGACCCGGGAGAAGTCGGCGTTCCCGCCGGCGATCGCGTAGATCCCGATCAGGATCACCAGCAGCAGACCGGAGAGCTCGACGATCGTGAGCACCACGTTGAGCTTGACGCTCTCGCCGACGCCGCGGAAGTTGACCGCCGCGACGAGCAGCATGAAGCCCAGCGCGATCAGCACGATCCCGCCGTTGCCCAGGTCCAGCCCGAAGCCTTCGTTCAGGTTCGACGCGAACGCCCGCGACGCCGTCGAAGCCGAGGTGATGCCCGAGCTCATCACGATGAACGTGACCATGAACGTCAGGAAGTGGATGCCGAACGCCTTGTGCGTGTACAGCGCCGCACCGGCCGCCTGCGGGTACTTGGTGACCAGCTCCAGGTAGGAGAACGCGGTCACCATCGCGACCGCGAACGCGACCAGGAACGGCAGCCACGCCGCGCCGCCGACCTCCTCGGCGACCTGCCCGGTCAGGGCGTAGATCCCGGTGCCGAGGATGTCGCCGATGATGAACAGCAGCAGCAGCTTCGGGCCCATCACCCGCTTGAGCGCGGGCTGTCCGTCCTCGGTGACGTCGCCACCGGTCGACGCGGTCTGTTCGGCCATGTGGTTCCGATCCCCCCGATCGCGGACGTCGCCGACGCCCGCTCCGTCACGATCGGTACAGAGTGCTGGGCCGGACCCCCGCTGTCGAGCCGCACGCGCGGATCATCGCCGCGACAGGGGTTCTCCCTCACCCCGGGCACGGGAGGAGACGAGCCGTTCGAGCGCGTCGGCACCGGTCGACGGGCCGTCGGTGGACCGGAGCTCGGCGGAGAGACGCTCGCAGCTCGCGCGGACCTCCGCGTCGTCGGCGACGGCGTCGACGGTCCCGAGGAGCGTGCGGGCGTCGAGCGCGTCCGGGTCCAGGCGGCGCCCGCATCCGAGCTCCTGCACGCGGCGGGCGTTCATGTCCTGCTCGGGCATCTGCGGCACCCCGACCTGCGGGACCCCGAACCAGAGGGCCTCCATCGTCGAGTTCATGCCGTTGTGGGTGAGGAACGCGTCCGCCCGCTCGAGGACCTGGACCTGCGGGACGTGGACACGCACCTCGATGTTGCCCGGGAGCTCGCCGATCGCGTCGAGGTCGACCCGCTCACCGACCGCCATCAGGACCTGCCAGCGGCTGCCGCCGAACGCCTCGGCGCAGAGCCGGAAGAAGTCCGGACGGTCGTTGAACACGGTGCCCAGCGAGATCAGCAGCAACGGCGCGTCCGGGTCGCGCGGCTCCCAGCCGACGTCACCGCTCCGGCCGGCGACGGAGGGCCCGAGGAAGACGAACGTGTCGTCGAACGTGTCGCCGGCCGGCTGGAAGCTCCGCGGGACGAACACGAGGTTCAGCTCGCCCGGCGTCCCGAACACCGCCGCGTCGTGCCGTAGCCCACGGGAACGGGCGAACTTCGCGACGCGTTCGGCCAGCCCGGCGAACACCGGCGCCATGGCGGCCGCCACGGGGGACCGGTTCAGCACGTCGCGGCGCAGGTCGAAGTGCTCGTTGCCGGCGAACGACGGGTTCAGCGACACGAACGGCAGGTCCAGCTCCTGCGCGACGAGCGAGCTCACCGGGCTCATCGCGTCCCCGCACAGGGCGTCCGGGCGGTCGCGGCCGAAATGCTCGACCAGCACCGGGAACGTGTCCTCGACCGACGTCGCGAACGCCTGCATCCGCCGGGCCATGTCGTCCGGGTCCGGCGGGGTGCCACCGGTCATCGGGGGCGGCCCGTCCGGCATCGAGAACGGCACCTCGACCGGCTCGGCTCCGGCCGCGCGCACGGTCCCGGCCATCTCCGCGCCGGTGGCGTAGGTGACCCGGTGCCCTCGACGGACCAGCTCGGTGACCAGCGGCAACGTCGGGTTGATGTGGCCGTGTGCCGGCATGCTGACGAACGCGAAGTGCCTGCTCATGATCCCTCGGCGACTCGGGGTGCGCCCGGGCGACGACGGCCCCGGGCCGGTGTCTCCTGATCATGGCACCGGTGCGCGGACCGGGCCGTGGCGTTTCCCGAGCCGCCGCGGCGGGTGCCGGGGAGGGCGCCCGGAAGCCGGACATCGGAATCGGGAGCAGGAGGAAACCGGCGCCGGAAAGCGCTCTGAGGTGTTGCTCACACGGGGGCGGGAAACCCGGCACGCCGGTCCGGACGGGGGGAGTTCGGGACCGGCGCGCCGGGAAACCGTGGGCCGGACCGATCGGTCCGGACGATGGTCGCCGCGGCGGGCTCCCTGGAAGTGTGCGCCCGCCGGGGGCCGTTTCGATCGGGTTTCATCTGTTTTGGGGACCGGTTTCCGCCGTGGCAGCGCCGCGACCGGCGGTTTCATCTCGTTTGTGTATGACCGCGCACGGGTCCGGGGAGTTCACTGCGCCATCGGTACTTGCGACCCCGCGACCTCCCGGAGGGCACGATGCGAACCGCCTATCGCGTACTGGCCTACCTGCTCGCGATCGAGGTCGTGATCCAGGCCGCCGCCGTCGCCTACGCCTTCTTCGGCGAGGCCGCGTGGATCGAGGGCGGCGGGGTCCTCGACAAGGCGGTGATGGAGAGCGACGTCATCCCGTTCCCCGAGGTCGCCGGGTTCATCATCCACGGGATCAACGGGCAGCTCGTCGTCCCGCTGCTCGCGCTCCTGCTGCTGGTCGTCTCGTTCTTCGCGAAGATCCCCGGGGGCGTGCGGTGGGCGGCGATCGTCCTCTTGGTCGTCGTCGTGCAGGTGCTGCTCGGGATGTTCGGGCGGGGCCTGCCGGCGCTGGGGATGCTGCACGGCGTCAACGCCCTGATCCTCTTCACGACGGCGGTCGTGGCGGCCCGGCTCGCGAGCGGGACACGCAGCGAGGGCAGGGTCCGCGTGTCCGAGCGTGCTGACCTCGGCTGAGCCCGGGCCTCCCGCGTCGCCGCCGGTCCCGGCCGCGCCCGTGTGGACCGGCCGTCGGCGGTGGCGCACCGTGCTCGCGCTGCTGGCCACCGTCGCGGTGTTGGCGCCGATCGCGTGGCTGTGGTGGGACAGCACGATGCCCTCGACCTACTCGGTCATGGACATGGGCCGTCCCGACCTCGGCGGCGGTCCCGCCGGCCCGCCGGCGGCCGGGACGCACGACGGCGCGCACGCGGGGATGCACGGCGGCCGCGGCGTGGACACCCTGCGCGAGACCTCCACCGCGCCCGCCGACGTTCTCGTCACCGTGACGGCACGGCGTCAGGTCTTCCGGCTGCCGTCGGGGCAGCAGGTGGACGGGTACACCCTGAACGGGACGTCACCGGGGCCGGAGATCCGCGCCGTCCAGGGGCAGATCGTGCAGATACGGCTGGTGAACGAGTCCGTCCCCGGCGGCGTCACCCTGCACTGGCACGGTGTCGACGTGCCCAACGGCGACGACGGCACCGCAGGCGTCACCCAGGACGCGGTGCCCCCGGGTGGGGAGTTCACCTACCGGTTCACCGCTCGCGACGCCGGGACGTACTGGTACCACTCGCACCAGGTCGCCCACGAGCAGGTGCAGAAGGGGTTGTTCGGTGCGCTGGTGATCGCCCCCGCCGCGGCACCGGCCGGGCCCGAGGCGCTCGCCCTGGTCCACCTCTACGACGGCCACCGCACCGTGAACGGCCGTTCCGGCGACGTCCCGGTGGCCGCGGCGCCGGGGAGCCGGGTCCGCGTGCGGGTGGTGAACACCGACAACGGCCCGATGTCGGCGTGGGTGACCGGCGCGCCGTTCCGGCTCGTCGCCGTCGACGGCACCGACGTGAACCAGCCGTCACCGGTGTCCGGGCAGGCGGTGACCGTGACCGCCGGCGGGCGGGCGGACCTGGAGGTCGCGGTGCCCGCGGACGGCTCCGGGGCCCGGGTCGAGCTCGGCGGCGACACCGCGATGGTGTTCGGGAGGCCCCTCGCACCGTCGCGGAAGCCGGCCGTCACGCTCGACACCCTGGCCTACGGGACGCCGGCGCCGCTCGGCTTCGACCCGGCCGCGGCGGACCGGACCTTCGGGTACGCGGTGGGGCGCCGTCCGGGGTTCGTCGACGGCCGCCCGGGCCTGTGGTGGACGGTCAACGGCCACATGTGGCCGGACGTGCCGATGTTCGTCGTCAGCGAGGGCGACGTGGTGCGCGTGCACATCACCAACACCAGCGGCGACGTGCACCCGATGCACCTGCACGGGCACCACGCCGTGGTCCTCGCGCGCAACGGGGTGCCCGCCACCGGCAGCCCGTGGTGGGTCGACACGCTCGACGTGGGCGACGGCGAGTCCTACGACATCGCCTTCGTCGCCGACAACCCCGGCATCTGGATGGACCACTGCCACAACCTCACGCACGCGGCCGAGGGGCTGGTGGCGCACCTGATGTACACCGGGATCTCCGAGCCGTTCCGCGTCGGTGGGGACGCGGCCAACGACCCGGAGTGACCTGCGGGGATCCGCCGGTCAGTGTCGCGGGGTGTCGCTGGGATCCGCGTGCCGGGAGCGGGGACGGCGCGGACGCGCCGTGGGCCGGGCTTCGTCGTGGCCGCGGGCGTGGCCCGGGGACTGCTGCCGGTACCCGTTGGTCTGCTCGTCGATCCATTCGTCGGCCCACTGCGCACCCGGGCCCGGACGCCGTGCGGCCGCTCGCCCGGATCCGGGCCGGTGGGGCGCGGCCTGCTGCGGGGCGGGCGGCGGCCCGTCGTCCTGCGGGGTCATCCGGGCCGTGCGCTCCTCGGCCGGGACCGCAGCCCCCACCGACGCCCCCACCGACGCCCCCACCGATGCCTCGGCCTGGGCCTTGAGCAGGTCGCGGATCTCGGTCAGCAGCTCGACGTCGGTGCTCTCGGCGGGACCGTCCTCCTCGCCCCGGCGACGTCGTTCCACCAGCCACTTCATCGGCGCGACGACCAGGAAGTAGACGACCGCGGCCGTGATGACGAACGTGATCGTCGAGTTGATGAACGTCGCGTAGTCGAACTCGACGTCGTTGACGACGATCTTCCCGGCGAACTCGCCGCCGCCGGAGAACAGCTGGATCAGCGGCTTGAGGAACGCGTTCGTGAACGCCGTGACCACGGAGGTGAACGCCGCACCGATGACGACCGCGACCGCCAGGTCGACGACGTTACCGCGCAGCAGGAAGTCCTTGAAACCTTTGAGCAAGACGGTCGCTCCCGGTCGGGGTCGGGTGGTCCGCCGGACGACCATAGGGGAGACACCGTCCCGTTCGCGGACCCCCGCCCGGGTACTCGGGAGAACCCCTGCTCAGGCCCGCTGCTCGATCAACCGGGTCAGGAATTCGCCCGCCTCCCGTGCGGCACGCTCGACGTCGCGGGCCGCGATCGCCTCGACGATGCCGGAGTGCGAGACCTCCTTCTCGGTGCCGATCTCGGGCGGCATCGTCGCCGCGACGCTGCCCGCCACCGCCTCGGCGACCCCGCGGTAGAGCTCGCTGAGCAGGGAGTTGTGCGCGCACCGCACGACGAGCGCATGGAAGTCGGTGTCGGTGCGGACGGCGTCGGCCACGGCCGTGTGGTTGGCGTCGGGGTCGGCGACCGCGGCGTCGTGCAGGGCCGTGTCCCGGACGACCATGGCCGCGCGCAGGTCGGCGAGGTCGTCGTTGGTACGGCGGACGGCGGCCAGGCGCGCCGCGTCGACCTCCAGGATCCGGCGGACCTCGAGCACCTCGCGCAGCTCGTCGCCGCACAGTTTGCGCAGCGCCCCGGAGAGCTCGCTCGTCGCGCGGACGAACGTCCCGTCACCCTGCCGGACCTCCAGCAGTCCGCCGTGCGCCAGCGCGCGGACGGCCTCGCGGACGGTGTTGCGCCCGACGTCGAGCGAGGTCGCGAGCTCGGCCTCCGGCGGGATCTTCGTCCCGACCGCCCACTCGCCGTCCCGGATCGCCGCGCTCAGCTGCTCGATGACCTGCTCGACCAGGCCGCCACGGCGTGCTGTGACCAGAGGCACCGGATTATCCTTTCATCGGAACATCCTACGTCTGCCAGAGTAGTCGCAATGAGCATCCAGCACGCCGAGGACCAGGCAGAGGAGACCGTCGTCACCAGGGCCGCCGAGTCGGTGGACCACCGGCGACACGCCGCCCTCGTCGGTACGCCGCTGCTCGTCGTGGGCGTCGCGCTGGCCGCGTCCAACCTGCGTCCGGCCGTCACCAGCATGGCGTCGGTGCTCGGCGAGGTGCGCGACGACCTGGGCGCCTCGTCGGTGTGGGCGAGCGTGCTCACCTCCGCCCCGACGATCTGCTTCGGCCTGGCCGCGGTCGCCGCGCCGCTGCTGGGACGCCGCTTCGGGATGGCCCGCGCGGTCGGGATCTCCCTGGCCGTGCTGACCCTCGGCCTGCTGATGCGCGTGATCGACGGGCCGTGGGTGGTCCTCGGCGGCACGTTCGTCGCCGCGGCCGGCATCGCGATCGGCAACGTCCTCATCCCGGTCGTGGTGAAGGAGTCGTTCCCGAACGCGGTCGGGCGGGTCACCGGCGTCTACACCGCCGCGCTCGCCGCCGGAGGCGGCATCGGCGCCGCGTTCACCCCGCCGATGGAGGCGCTGTTCGGCGGCTGGCGGGCCTCGGTCGGGGCGTGGGCGGCACTGTCGCTCGCCGCGTTGCTGGTCTGGGGCATCGGCGCCCGGCACGGGACGACCGGCGGCGTAGCGCGCGCAGGTGGCGACGGGGCCGTGCCCGAGCGCCGGTCGTTGCTGCGCAGCCCGCTGGCCTGGGCGGTCACCGCGTTCTTCGGGCTGCAGGCGCTCGTCGCCTACACCGCGATGGGCTGGCTCGCGGAGCTCTTCGTCAGCGTCGGCATCCCGCGCACCGACGCCGGCTACATGCTGGCGCTGGTCAACATGATCGGGATCCCGCTGAGCTTCATCGTGCCGCCGCTCGCGCTGAACCGGCGCTCGCAGTCCGGGTGGATCGTCGGGATGGCCTCGGTCGGGCTGGCGTCGGTGATCGGCATGGCGATCGCGCCGGCCGCGGCACCCTGGCTGTGGACGGTCATGCTCGGCGTCGGGATGGGTGTGTTCCCGCTGGGCCTGGGCGTGATCGCGGTCCGCACCCGCAACTCGGTCGACACCACCAGCCTGTCGGCGATGGCGCAGGGCTTCGGCTACCTGTTCGGCGCGAGCGGCCCGTTCCTGTTCGGGCTGCTGCACGGGATCAGCGGGGGATGGACGCTGTCGCTGTCCCTGCTCGCCGTCGTCATCGTCGCGGAGATGGTGCTGGGCTGGATCGTCGGTCGCCCGCGGTACGTCTGAGCGTCGCTGTGATCCTTTCTCGCGCTGCCGGAACCGCGTCGCCGGAACCTCCGGCTGCGCGCTACCGTCGTCGGTGACCGATCGGCGCCCGCCACGCGGGCGGACGCAGCCGGATCGGGACCGATGTTCATCGCGCGAGCCCGGCCGGATCGACGGCCGCGACCGTCGCCGGGCCCGCGCAACCGCAGTAGGAGAGGGTCCCCCGTGACCGACACCACCACCCGAGTCGAGGACGCGGCGCGTCTGATCGACCAGACCGGTCCGTACTTCGGCCGGTTCGGCGGCCGCTACGTTCCGGAGGCGCTGGTCGCCGCCCTCGACGAGCTCGACGCCGCCTACACCGGCGCGCTGGTCGACCCCGAGTTCACCGGGCGTCTCGCCGAGCTCCACCGCACCTACTCCGGGCGTCCGAGCCTGATCACCGAGGTGACCCGGTTCGCCGAGCACGCGGGTGGTGCGCGGGTGATCCTCAAGCGCGAGGACCTCAACCACACCGGCTCGCACAAGATCAACAACGTGCTGGGCCAGGCGCTGCTCACCCGTCAGATGGGCAAGTCCCGGGTGATCGCCGAGACCGGCGCGGGCCAGCACGGCGTCGCCACCGCGACCGCGGCCGCGCTGCTCGGGCTCGACTGCGTCGTCTACATGGGCGAGGTCGACACCGAGCGCCAGGCGCTCAACGTCGCCCGGATGCGCCTGCTCGGTGCCGAGGTCCGGCCCGTCACCTCCGGTTCGCGCACCCTTAAGGACGCGATGAACGAGGCCATGCGGGACTGGGTGACCAACGTGGCCGACACCCACTACCTGATCGGCTCGGTCGCCGGGCCGCACCCGTTCCCGGCGATGGTGCGCGACTTCCAGCGGATCATCGGCGTCGAGGCGCGGCAGCAGATGCTCGACTCCGTCGGGCGCCTGCCGGACGTCATCTGCGCCTGCGTCGGCGGCGGGTCGAACGCGATGGGGATCTTCCACGCGTTCCTCGACGACGCCGACGTCGAGCTGGTCGGCTTCGAGGCCGGCGGCGACGGCGTCGAGACCCCGCGGCACGCGGCGTCGATCGGCGGCGGAGACGTCGGCGTGCTGCACGGCAGCCGCAGCTTCATCCTGCAGGACGACGACGGCCAGACCCGGGAGAGCCACTCCATCTCGGCCGGCCTGGACTACCCGGGCGTCGGCCCGGAGCACTCCTGGCTGCACGAGCTCGGCCGCGCCCGCTACGAGTCGGTCACCGACGACGAGGCGATGCAGGCGTTCAAGCTGCTGTGCCGCACCGAGGGGATCATCCCGGCGATCGAGAGCGCGCACGCGCTGGCCGGGGCCCTGCGTGAGGGCCGGCGCCTCGGGCCCGACGGCGTCGTGCTCGTGAACCTGTCCGGGCGCGGCGACAAGGACGTCGACACCGCCGCCCGCTACTTCGACCTCGTGGACGCCGAGGGCTCCGCGATCACCGACGGAGAGACCCCGTGAGTACCGCACCCGCCTTCGCCGCCGCCCGGGAGCAGGGGCGTGCCGCGCTCGTCGGCTACCTGCCGGTCGGCTTCCCCGACGTGCCCACCTCCGTCGCCGCGTTGCAGGCGATGGTGGAGGGCGGTGTCGACGTCGTCGAGATTGGGCTGCCGTACTCCGACCCGCTGATGGACGGCCCGGTCATCCAGCGCGCCACCCAGGCCGCACTCGACGGCGGCGCCCGCACCGCGGACGCGTTCACCGCGGTCCGCGGCGCGGTCGAGGCCGGTGCCCCGGCGCTGGTCATGACGTACTGGAACCTGATCGACCGCTACGGCGTCGAGCGGTTCGCCGCCGACCTGGCCGCGGCCGGCGGCTCCGGGCTGATCACCCCCGACCTGCTGCCCGACGACGCCGAGGACTGGTGGGCGGCGTCGGAGAAGCACGACCTCGACCGCGTCTACCTCGTCGCCCAGACGTCCACGCCGAAGCGTCTGGCGATGACGGCCGGGGCGTCGCGGGGGTTCCTCTACGCGGTCTCGCTGATGGGCGTGACCGGTGTCGCGTCGATCGGTGCCGGGGCCCGCGAGCTGGTCGGTCGCTGCCGCGAGATCACCGACATGCCGGTCTGCGTGGGCGTGGGCGTGCGGACCGCCGAGCAGGCCCGTCAGGTGGCCGGATACGCCGACGGCGTCATCGTCGGGACGGCGTTCGTGCAGGCCCTCGCCGACGCCCCGGACCGGAAGTCCGGCGTCGATGCCGTGCGCGCCTTGGCCTCCGAGCTCGCCGAGGGCGTCCGCGAGGGGTCGTCCGTGCGCGCCTGACCCCCTCCCGCACAGCACCGGCGGCCTCCCGGCGGCGACGACGATCGCCGTCCCCGGGAGGCCGCCGTCGTGTGTCCGGGGCCGGGGCGTGCGCCGGACGGCACCGGTCGGACCGCTGACGTCGCCGTCCACCCGCGCGCCCGGGCCGCCGGTGCGCCGACCGGTCCGTCGTGGGCCCGCTGTGATGTCCCTGAGAGGGAGGGCGTCGGACGGGTGATGGCGATACTGCGTGCGGTCCAATCCCGTCACCGTTCGTCGCGTGATCGTGCACGGACAGCGGTCACTGCCTTCAGGGACGCAACCCCGAGGGGGTCGGGGTTCCTATGGTTCGTCACGTCCCGCCGCGGCTCGCTCCCCCTCGTGCCGCGGTCGTGATGCCCCGGTGCGCTCCCCGTACGCCGTGGCGTCCCCCGACACGGAAGTGACGACCGATGACCCATCGTGGCACCCGTCTGTCCGCAGACGGCCCCCGAGCCCGTGCGGTACCCCGTTTCCGCTGCTCAGCGCCGTGCCTGACCGCTGAGGTCGTCGTCGACGGGGTCCGCCGTGCGGACTGAGCCGGGGCGGACCGGCGTCCCCGTGCCGCCTCCGCGTTCGGCCGACATCGCCGCCGGCCGTCCGCGTCCGGCGGCGGGCACGGTCTGGACCGTGGTCCTGGTCGCGGTGCTGGCCGGTCCGGCGCTGCTGTGGCTGCTGCGCTCGGGCCCGCAACCGTTGTGGCGCCAGCTCTCCGTGGTCACCGGCCTGCTGGCGCTCTCGGCGATGGTCGTCGCCGCGACGCTGCCGTCCCGGGTCCGGTCGCTGAGCCGGGCGCTCGGCCTGGAGACCCTGCTGGCCCTGCACCGCCAGCTCGGGGTGCTGGCCGGGGCGCTGGTCGCGGCGCACCTGGCCACGGTGATCGCGGCCGACCCGACCCGGGTCACGTTGCTCGACCCGCTGGTCGCCCCGGCCCGCGGGATCGCCGCGACGGGGGCCTCGATCGCGCTGACCGTGCTGCTCGTGCTCGCGCTGCGCCGGTCGCGGCACCGCGGCACGCACGAGGTCTGGCGCTGGCTGCACCTGCTCCTCGCCGCCGCCGTGCTCGGGGCGTCCGCGCTGCACGTGCTCTGGCTCGGACACGTGGTCGCCGACGCCGTGCTCGGCCCGGTGCTGGCCGGTCTCGGCGTCCTGCTGCTCGCGGTGCTGGTCAGCCGGTGGCTGATGCGCGCGGTGTTCGACCAGCGCTCGGAGTTCCGCGTGCAGGAGGTGCGGACCGAGAGCCCGACGGTCAGCACGCTGGTGCTGGCGCGTCGCGGCCGTCACTCCGGGGGCGGCACCTGGTTCCGGCCCGGGCAGTTCGCGTGGCTGCGCCTGGAGCGGCACGCGGTCGAGGAGCACCCGTTCACGATCGCCTCCAGCGCGCAGGACACCGGCCGGGTCGAGTTCACGGTGCGCCACACCGGCGACTTCGCCGGGCGGCTGCGGGACCTCCCGCCCGGCGAGCCAGTGTGGCTGGACGGCCCGTACGGCGCGTTCACCACCGACGGGGTCCCCGGCACCGGGCTCGTCCTGATCGCCGGCGGCGTCGGCATCACGCCGATGATGAGCATGCTGCGCACCGCCGCCGACCGCGGCGACCGTCGTCCGTACCGGCTCGTCGTGCACGCCCGCGACCGCGCCGACCTGCTGTTCCGGGCCGAGCTCGCCCAGCTCCGGACCCGGCTGGACCTGCGGGTCACCGAGGTCCTGCGCCGCCCGGCCCTGGACTGGGACGGCGCGACCGGGCCGATCGACACCAGCCTGCTGGCCGCGACCCTGATCGACCTCGACGACCCGCACCGGCGCGTCGACTACTTCGTCTGCGGCAACCCCCGGCTCGTCACCGACGTGCTGGACACGCTCACCGCGCTCGGCGTCCCGGAGAACCGGGTGCACACCGAGCAGTTCCACCACGTCTAGAGCGGCCCGACGCTCCCCGTTTCGACGCTCCCGCCAGAGAGGTGTACCCGTATGCCCCGCCGGATCCCGGCCGCCCTGCGTTGGGCGCTGCTCGTCGCGCTCGTCGGCGCGGTGGTGATCTCGATCGGCCAGTCCTGGGTGGCCGCCGCGCCGTCCGCGGGTGGCTGGACCCAGACCCGGTGGGGCCCGCTCGGCCCGGCCGACCGCGACCTGCTGCAGAAGGTCCGCCTCGCCGGTCTGTGGGAGGCCCCGACCGGGCAGCAGGCCCAGCAGCAGGCCGTCGCCCCGGCCGTCAAGGAGGTCGGCGCGCACCTGGCCGGCGAGCACGCCCAGCTCGACGTCGCCGCCCGCGAGACCGCGGACAAGCTCGGTGTGCTGCTGCCCAGCCGGCCCTCGGACCAGCAGCTCGGCTGGATGAACCAGCTCTCCGGGCTGACCGGCACCGACTACGACCGCGCGTTCATCCAGATCGTGCGGGCCGCCCACGGCACCGTGCTGCCGCTGATCGCGGAGGTCCGGTCCGGCACCCGCAACCAGCTGATGCGCCAGTTCGCCGACACCGCCGACCAGTACGTCGGCCGCCACATCGGCTACCTGGAGAGCACCGGGCTGGTCGACTACTCCGCGCTGCCGGAGCCGCCGGAACCCGCTCCGGCCCCGGGCACCTCGGGCGCCGGGCTGATCGTGCCCGCGCTCGTCGTGCTCGGGGCGCTGCTCGCCGCGATCGGGCTGCTCACCACGCTGCGCCGCCGCCCCCGGCCGCACGGCGACGCGCCCGACCTCCTGCACCGCCCGCTGCGGGCACTCGGGGGACGGGCGATCCTCCCGGCCCCGCGTCCGGTCCCGGACATCGAGAGGGACGGGCCGGGCACCGGGGCCCGACGGACACAGTCCGACCTGGTGCCGGCGCACCCGACCGGCCCGGACCCCTGGGACGAGCTCGGCAACGCCCCACCCGGGCGGCGCGCCCGTCGCCGCCGTCCCGACCACGACACCGACCACCCGATCGACGGCCACCACCGTCGCGACACCTGGAGCTGACCGACCATGGCACCCACCTCACGTTCCCGCCGGCGACTGTTCGTCGCCGCCTCCGTCTCGGCGGCCGTGTTCGTCCTCGGCCCGGCTGCGTACGGCGTGGCCGCGACGACCGTCGACGGCCCGGCGGCGTCGTCGGCGACGCAGCAGGAGAGTCCGGACCGAGACGACGGCGCCGAACCCGACGGCGCCGAACCCGACGGCGCCGAACCCGACGGCGCCGAACCCGACGGCGCCGAACCCGACGGCGGGGGCGCCGACGCCGGATCCGGTGGCGGTCACGACCACGGGGGCGGAACCTCCGGTGCGTCCGGTTCCTCCGGCGACGGCGGCTCGGATGACGGCGGCTCGGATGACGGCGGTGCGGGCGACGGCGGTCCGGGCGACGGCTCGGCCGGGCAGGAGCGCATGAAGGCCCAGGAGGGTGTCGACGGTTCCGGCGGCAAGGGCGACGCCGACGGCAAGGACGAGGGCGCACCCGGCCTCGACGTCCTGGCCACCGACTGCAGCTCGAGCAACCTCGCGCCGCACGATGGCTTCCAGAAGGCACCCCGCTGCGTCGCGACGGCGTTCGGCGAGGTCGCCGCGCAGGCGTCGAGCCCGTCGCTGCTGATCACCGGCGCACCGAAGTCGGTCGCGAAGGGCCAGACGTTCCAGATCGAGGTCAGCACCCGCAACCTGGTCCGCGACCGGTTCCTCGGCGCGGCGGCGGGCGGCTACTACAAGGAGGCGTCGCTACTGACCGCGGACGGCCTGCAGCGCGGTCACTTCCACACCGCCTGCCGGATGCTGCCCAGCACCGGCGAGGCCCCGGACGCGAGCCCGGAGCCGGCGTTCTTCAAGGCCACCGAGGACAAGAAGGGCGGCTCGACGCCGGACACCGTGACGGTCGAGGTCCCCGGCGTGGACACCACCGGTGAGCTGCAGTGCTCGGCCTGGGCCGGGGACGGCTCGCACCGCGTCCCGATGATGCAGCGCGCCGACCAGACGCCGGCGTTCGACTCCGTCCGCATCGACGTCGGGTGATCCGGGCGTGCGCGTGAACACCGACCCCCACCCCTCGTCACTCAAGGAGATCGCCATGCGGATCCGAGGGCCCCTGGCCACCCTGCTCGCCGTCGTCGCCGCGGGAGCGGCCGTCTTCGCCACGAACCTCGTCCTGACCGACGAGGGCCCGCCGCCCGAGCGCACCGCCTCGCTCGGCCTGTCCGCCGACGGTTACGGCACCGGCGACGGCTACGGCGGTGGTGCGGGCGGGGACGCCTACGGCGCCGCGCCGGCCGCTCCCGCAGCCCCGGCCGCCCCGGCGTCCCCGGCACCCGTGGCCGCCGCGGCCCCGCAGGCCGCCGCCGCGCCGGCCGCGTACGACGGGCGCACCTCCGGCGACGAGGTCACGGTCGCCCTGAAGATCGCCGACGGCGGTGCGGCCACCGCGTACGTCTGCGACAACAAGGGCATCGAGTCCTGGATGCGCGGCACCGTCGAGGGCACCGAGCTGAAGCTGACCGGCAAGGACGGCGCGGTGCTCGACGGCCGCACCGAGGACGGCGCCGCGTTCGGCACCGTGCAGGTCGGCGGCAAGAGCTGGCCGTTCGCCGCGGCCCCGCCCAAGAAGAAGGCCGCCGCCGCCGAGGCGCCGGCCGCTCCCGGGAACACCGCTCCG